>DASSMU010000043.1:0-3857 GCA_035701465.1 Solirubrobacterales bacterium | reverse complement strand
CACTCAGCGGCGGCAAGCCCGTGATCATCGCGGAGACCGCGTCGGTCGAACAAACGAACAAAAGGCCCCTGTGGATTCGAGCCGGCTTTCTCGAAACCATCCCCAGAGAAATGCCCAACGTGGTCGGGGTGGTCTGGTTCGACCGCAACCTGGAAGCAGAAGGCGTCCGCGATTGGACCGTGGAGAGCACGGCCAACTCGATCGCCGCCTGGCAGGATGTCGCCAACTCCCCGCTTTACGGCGGCGACGTCTACTACCTGCGGCCCAACGGACCGCGCACGACGGCCAAACCCTGGGCGATCGTCAACGCCGCAACCGCCTGGGAATCCCTGTCCGAGAACGTGACCGAGTCGGTCAAAGCGACCACCAGCCGCGGTTACATCAACGCAACCACGAGCACGGAACCGCTCACAACCGAGGTCGAACTCGACACGACGCCGCTCGCCGGCAAGAAAGTCACCGCCGCCAGCGCCTGGTTCTACACGCCCCTGCGCACTGCCATAAGGTTCGAAGTCCTCAGCGGCTCCACCCCGCTTGCCAGCCAAACCTTCGCCGGCGCGGGCTGGCATTCGCTGAACGTTCCTCTCAACGGCACCCAGAGCCAGCTTGACAACACCTATCTTCGCTTTGTCTCCAACCCTGGGACCGACAGGATCTTCGCCGCCTTCCTGAGGCTCACAGCCGACCCCAAATAGCAACTCAGCTGCCGAACTTGCGTGAGCGCCAGAGCCCACCACGATGCAGGGAGAGGCGTGCCGCAATCCAAAGGGTCTTGAGGCCGTACACACATGCGGGTCCGAAACCGACCGATGACGCATCGGCGAAGTAGCGACTGGTCGCGGGAACCTCAGCCAGCCGGAAGCCCAGCGCCGACGCCTGCATCAGCATCTCCGTATCGAAGCTGAAGTCGGTGGCGTTGCGCAAGAAGGGAACCGTGAGCAGGAGGCGTCGCGAGTAGGCTCGGTAGCCGGTGTGGAGGTCGCTCATCGCCGTCCCCATCGCCCGGTTCTCGATTCCGGTCAGGATCCGGTTGGCGACGATCTTGTAACGGGGCATGCCGTTTGCCCTGGCCCGCCCCGGCACCGTCATGCGCGAGCCGAGGACCAGGTCGGCCTCACCGGCGACGATCGGACCGATCAGGTCCGGAATCAGCTCCGGCTCGTACTGGCCGTCAGGGTGGAGCATCACCACCACCTCGGCGTCGCGCTGGAGGACGTCCAGGTAACAGGTCTTCTGGTTCGCGCCGTAACCGGCATTGTGCGGGTGCCAGACAACCTGCACCCCGAGCCCCCGCGCCACCTCGGCAGTACCGTCGGTCGACCCGTCGTCGACGACGATCACTTCGTCGACCCACTCCCGCGGAATCGCCTCGATCGTCGCCGCGATCGTCGTCGCCGCGTTGAGGGCGGGCATGACCACGGCCACCTTGCATCCTGCGCGCTCAGACATTGCGCGCCTCAACGTAAACGGTGCCGCCTCGCCGCAGCGCGACCTCCGCCGCCGCGCACAGCACCGCGAGCGGCAGCAGCAGGATCGCCGCGCACAGCATCGCGATACGCCGCGCCGCGCCCAGCGGTACCTCCCGCGCCTCGGGGCGGCGAATCGCTTCGTACAAGCTGGACCGCCCGGGCAGGCAGGCGACGAACCCGTCCAGCCAGCCGAATGCCACCTGCCCGCCGCGCAGGTAGCTGACGCGTTCGATCTCCATCCCGAGTTGCCGCAGCCGGGCGAGGAGCGCCGGGGAGGGGACGTGGACGAGGTGTCGGGGAAGGTCCAGGGCGAACCAGCGGCGCCCGAAGAGCTTGGCCTGGAGGCTCGCCGCATTGGGCATCGCCACGACCAGCACGCCTCCCGGCTCGAGCATCGCCGCAGCGCGGTCGAGAGCGGCACCGGCGTCCGGCAGGTGCTCGAGGCTGTGCCAGAAGACGACCGCGGCCCAATCCCCCTCAACCTCGGCGAGCTCCAGCTCGCGCACGGCGGGATGCGAGGCCCTGCGATCCAGCCCGACCGCCTCGCGCCCGCGCCTCCCCAGCGCGTCCAGCAAGGCTCCGTCGCCCGCACCGACGTCGAGCACCGACCCGGGCGGCGAGATCCGGTCGAGGCGAGCTGCGAGACGGCCGCGAAGGCGCCTGAGCAGGACATCTCCCGCGCCGGCAAACCGCCCCCCGGCCGGCCTGTACCACTCGGCGTAAGCCCTCTCCAACTCTTCCTCGTCGGGCATGGGATCGGTGGTCCATACGGCACAGCGAGGACATCGGACTCGCCGCCCGTCGCGGACATCGCTCTCACGAAGTCCTTCTCCACACCAGCCGCAGCGGCTCGACCCAGATCGCACCGGCGGGCGCCTACCCCTCGGGGGAGACCCAGATCGCACCTGGTCCGTCGGCGGTCCTGCCCTCGTCCAGATCGGTTGCCCCGACCAGGATCGCGATCTTGCCGATGTGGCGGTTTTCCTCGACGAGGCGGTGGGCATCGGGAAGATCGCCGAACCCCATCGCTCGCCACATCACCGGCCGGACCTTGCCCTCGCCGATGAGCTCGTTGGCCCGCCACGCCTCATAGGCATTGAAGGCATGCGAACCGACGATCTGCTTCTGGCGCATCCAGAGATAACGCACGTCGAAGTCGAGCGCGTACCCGCTGGTGGCGCCGCAGGTGACGACCTTGCCGAATGGCTTCACCGTGAACACCGAGGTCGGAAAGACCTCGGTGCCGACGTGTTCGAAGACGATGTCGGGGGCGTCGCCGAGGATCTCGCGGACCCGTTTGGCAAAGAGGCGCGTGACCCGGAAGCGCTCGCGCTCCTCCTCGTCGCTCTCCCCGCCCCTGCGGACCATCCCGGCGAACTCGTTGCGTTCTATGCAGTCGCTCGCGCCGAGACTCATCGCCAGCTCTGCCTTCTCGGGAGAGGAGACCACCCCGACCGCGTCGGCGCCGGCAGCCCGGCAGAGTTGCGTGGCGAAAACGCCGAGGCCGCCGGCGGCGCCCCAGATCAGCACCTTGTGGCCCGCTTGCAGCTTGCACTGCGTGATCAGCATCCTGTAGGCGGTGAAGTGGGTCACGCCGTAGGCAGAGGCATCGATCCAGGAGAGGCTTGCGGGCTTGGGCAGCAGCTGCTGCGCCTGGACCTTGCAGAACTGGGCAAAGGATCCCCAGGTGGTCTGGTAGCCCCAGCCGAGCTGGCTCGGCGCGGCAAGCGGATCGAGCCCATGCACCTCAGGGTCCTCATACGAGGCCTGGTTGGCATGGACGACGACCTCGTCGCCTGGCTTCCACCTAGTTACCCCGACGCCGACCTTCCAGACGATCCCGGATGCATCGGAGCCGCCGATGTGATGGCCCCAGCGAGGGTGGTCACCGTAGGCGAAGACCGAGATCGGCTCTGCCAGCGCCGCCCAGATGCTGTTGAAGTTGACCCCCGCCGCCATCACGCGGACCACGACCTCGAACGGGCCCGGCTCCGGAACCTCGACCTCCTCGACCTCGTAAGCGGTGTCGAGATCGCCCTCGCGCTCGGGGCGCAGGACCCAGGCCGCCATGGTCGGCGGAAGCTGCCCCGGCTCTGCCTTGACCTCCGAGACAGAGGCGGCATCGATTGCCATCGTCATCTCCTTAATCCCTAACGCCCGCTTACGGGCGGCCTACTTCGGCATCTGGCTGTCCAGCAGGGCCATGCATTCCGCCCGCGTGTAATAGCGCAAGCATTCTTCCGGCCTGAATGACGGGCCGGAGTCTTCCGTCGCGGTCAGCTCGGCTTCGGCCAGTGCCTTGCAATCGGCACGGCTCATCACCCGCAGGCAGGCTTTGGGGCTATCGATCGGGGGTGAGGAAACCGAATGTTGCGATGCTTTGATGCT
>DASSMU010000042.1:0-2036 GCA_035701465.1 Solirubrobacterales bacterium | reverse complement strand
CTACCTTCGCTTCTACAACTACGACCGTGTCCACCACGGCCGCCTCACCGGCGGCCAGATCCCCGCGGACATCGTCTACGGTGCCCGCAAGATGGAGGTCAGATGAGCCTGGGGTGTCGGCACATCTTGGAGTCGCTCCAGCCTAAGACCCCTAGCGACGGCAGTCGGAACTTCCCCCGAGGGAATCGAAGTTCGAATCCTCGAGCTCGGCGGCAATCCCCCGGGCCTGGGCGACCAAGGAGCGGACCGAACCAAGCTCCCCCAAGCGATCGAGGCCATGCTGCAGCGCCCCGAACTGGCTTTCACGCCAAAGCCACCGACACGCGACGAGCTGCACGAGCTAGTCGACCGGGCCTGGTAGCGGAAGGTCGGGCGCCGCTCCCCGCGGCTTGTACTTTTTCGTCAACCCGCTTGAGGCGCCAGCCAATCCCCGTTTCACCGAAAAAGTTGAGCGGGGAGCGGCGCCCGACCTTCCGCCCCGGTAACCACGGCCCTTAACTCGTGTAGCGCTTCTCGTGGCCCCCGATCGCCTCCAGGCGTACCACGACTACACGCGCCGCCACGGCGTAAACCCGGTCCTGTACATCCTCGCCAGGATCTTCATGACCCCGTTCTTCCTCGTCTACTTTCGCTACGCGAGGACCGGTCGCCCCCACGCCCGGCTGAAGGGCGGCCTGATCGTTGCCTCCAATCACCGCAGCTTCCTCGACCCCTTCGCGATCGGCGGTGCCCTCCCCTGGCGGCGGCCGATGAACTACGTCGCCAAGGTCGAGCTCTTCGAGCGCCGCTGGCAGGGCTGGATCCTCTCCCGACTCGGTGCCTTCCCGATCCGCCGCGGCGAGTCCGACGAGGACTCGGTGGAGACGGCGCGGCAGGTCGTCGAACGCGGCGGCGCCGTCTGCATCTTCCCCGAGGGGACCCGGATCCGCAGCGGCGCCCTGGCCGAGCCCAAGCGAGGCGTCGGTCGCCTCGCCCTCCAGACGGGAGCCCCGGTGATTCCGGCGGCGGTCCTCGGCACCGAAGACGTGCGGCGCGGCTGGCGGATCCGTCCGCGCAAGGTCAAGGTTCGGCTCGGCAAGGCGATGACCTTCCCCCGCGCGGCCGATCCCTCGCGCGGTCTGGCCGCGAACGTGACCGCGCGGATCTGGCCCAACGTCGAGCTGCAGTGGGAGGACCTCGGCGGTCTGCCGCCTATGCGCCGCGCCGCCGTTATCGGCGCCGGCAGCTGGGGCACGGCCCTCGCCGTCCTGCTCGCCCGCGGCGGTCTCGAGGTCCAGCTTGCGACCCGGACCGGGGCACAGGCAGCCGAGATCGACGAGACGCGCGAAAACGCCCGCTACCTGGAGGGCGTGCGCCTTCCGGGCTCGGTGCGGGTGCGCCAGGCCTCCGAGGTCGAGCTCGCCGGCCTCGATCTCGTCTGCCTGGCGATCCCTTCGGGCTCGCTGCCGCAGGCGGTCGGCGCGATCGCCGATCGGGTCGGCGATCGCTCGGCGGTGCTGCTTCTGACCAAGGGACTGATCGCACCGCAGGGCCAGCTTCCCGCCGAATACGTCGGCGCCCGGGTGCGGGCGCGCGCTATCGCCTGCCTCGGCGGTCCGGCGCATGCGCGCGAGGCGGTCTCCGGCTCAGCCGCCCTGGTTCTCGGCTCGGCCGACCCCGACCTGCGCGACCAGCTCGGCGGCGTCTTCGACCGTGCCGGCCTCTTCTGTGAGCGCTCGCATGACGTCGCCGGGGTCGAGATGGCTGGCGCCGCAAAGAACGCCGCCGCCCTCGCCGCGGCCGCCGCCGAGCCGCACGGCCTCAACGCCGCCGGGATCGCCGCGGCGCAGGTCTGGTGCGAGTGCATCGAGCACGCGATCGGTCGCGGCGCCGACCTCGCGACCTTCTCCGGCCTGGCCGGCGTGGGCGATCTGACCGCGACGGTGATGGCCCCGGAGGGGCGCAACCGCCGCGCCGGAGAGCTACTGGGCCGGGGCACTCCGGCGAGTGAGATTCCGGGTCTGATCGGGCAGGCCTCGGAGGGTCTCGATGCCGTG
>DASSMU010000041.1:0-9084 GCA_035701465.1 Solirubrobacterales bacterium | reverse complement strand
GACCGGCTGCCGGGCGAGGAGGGCGTAGACCTCTCCGAGGTCGACCTCGACGACGCCTACCTGCGTGACCTGAAGCGGATCGTGATCGTCGCCTGCGGGACCTCATACCACGCCGGCCTGGTCGGCCGCTACGCGATCGAGCAGTGGGCGCGGGTGCCGGTCGAGATGGACATCGCCTCCGAGTACCGCTACCGCAACCCGGTGATCGGTCCCGACGACCTGGTGATCGGGATCACCCAGTCGGGTGAGACCGCCGACACGCTGGCGGCGATGCGACTCGCCCGCGAGAGCGGCGCCAGGGTGCTGACGATCACAAACGTGATGGGCAGCCAGGCGACGCGCGATGCCGACGCGGTTCTCTACACGCGCGCCGGCCCCGAGGTGAGCGTCGCGGCGACCAAGACCTTCGTCGCCCAGGTCGCGGCGATGTACCTGCTTGGCCTCAAACTGGCCCAGCTGCGTGGGACGTTGCCCGCTGGCGAGCTGGCGGACCTGGTCGCCGAGATGAAGGCCCTGCCCTCGAAGATCGAGGCGACGCTGGCTTCGAGCGAGGATCCGGTGCGCGAGATCTCCAAGACTCACAGCGACCAGCAGTTCTTCCTCTACCTCGGCCGCCACATCGGCCTGCCGGTCTGCCTCGAGGGGGCGCTGAAGCTGAAGGAGGTCTCCTACATCCCCACCGACGCCTACGCGGCGGGGGAGATGAAGCACGGTCCGATCGCCCTGCTCGACGAGTCGACGCCGGTCGTCTGCGTGACCACTGAGAGCCCGGTGCTAGACAAGGTCCTCTCCAACGTCGAAGAGGTGCGGGCCCGCGGCGCCGAAACGATCGCGATCGCCACCGAAGGGTGCGAGCGCGCCGGCGAGGTGGCCGACCAGACGATCGAGGTCGCGCGGACGAACTGGATCCTGCAGCCGATCGTGGCGATTCTACCCCTGCAGCTGCTCGCCTACGACATCGCCCGCGCCCGCGGTCTCAACGTCGACCAGCCGCGCAACCTGGCGAAGACGGTCACGGTCGAGTAAGCGTCCACATGGACTTGCAGCGCCTGGTAGGTCGCTAGTCTGCCGGCCCATGACCAAGACCCGTCTCGCCCTCCCAGCTCTGGCCCTCCTGGCTGCCGCCCTCGTCTTCCCCGGATGCGGTGGTGGAAGCTCCTCCTCCAGCGGCGACCTGGCGGGCTTCGTGGCGCCGGGCTCGCTCGTCTACGTCGAAGGAACGCTGCGGCCCTCGGGAGAACTGCAGTCGAACGTCGACTCGCTGGCCCAGGCCGTCGGCGGGATCGACAACCTCGGCGAATACGTCGTCGCCAAACTGGAAAGCTCGGCGCGCGACGACGGCGAACCGTTCGACTACGGCAAGGAAGTCGAACCGTGGCTAGGGGAAAAGGCGGGAGTGTCCTTCAAGAGCCTCGTGGACGGGAAACTCACCGAACCGGTCGTCGTCGTCGAATCCACCGACGTCGCTGCGACCCAGGAATTTATCGACACCCAGGCCAAGCAGAGCAAGGTCCCGTACAAAGACGGCTCATACGAAGGGGTCGACTTCAAGGTCGGCGGCTCGAACGGCAACGCGATCGGCGTGGTCGGCGAATCGCTCGTGGTTTCGGAAGACGGCGAAAGCGGCTTCAAGGCTGCGGTAGACGCCTCAAAGGGCGAATCGCTCGCCGACGAAGCTCGTTTCAAGGACGTGATCTCCGCCGCGTCGGACGGCAGCCTCGCCGACGCCTACGTCGACGTCGGCGGCTTGATCGAAGCGTCGGGCAACGGGATCGAACCGCAGGCGCAGGAAATCCTCGAAAACGCCGGCATCGACCCCAGCGAAGCGACTGTGGTCGCCAGCGTCGTGCCCGGCTCCGATCAGGTCGAGATCGACCTGAGCAGCGATCTCGGCGGCGAGGAAGCGCCGAGCGGCGACGCCTCGGCGCTGATCGGCTCGCTGCCCGCCGACTCCTTCGCGGCACTCGGTGCTGCCGGCTTCGGCGACCAGGTCAAGGAAGCGGTCGACAAGCTCGACGAAGCGGGCATCCCGGGCCAGGTGCCGCCGAACCAGCTGAAGAGCACGCTGGGCTCGATCGGCATCGACCTCGACAAGATCGCCACCTCGCTCAAAGAAGCGGCGGTGTTCGCCCAGGGCAACAGCAAGGACTCGCTCGGCGGTGCCCTCGTGCTGACCAGCGACTCGAACGAAGCGGCAAAGACGGTAGCCAACCTCGGCGTGCTGCTGCGCCGGACCGGGTCGCCGGGTGTCACTGCCGTGACCAGCGGCGGCGCGAGCGGCTTCTCGATTCACACCGCGGAACTCGGCAAGAAACCGCTGGTGGTCGTCGCCAAGGGCGATCGTGTCGCGATCGGCTACGGACTCGCGCCGGCCCTGCAGGGGCTTTCCACCGAAGGCGAAACTCTCTCCGGCGTCGCCAGCTACAAGGCGGCGGTCTCGGCGCTGGGCGACACCCCGATCAGCGGTTTCGTCGATGGCGCCCGTGCGCTCAGCCTGGCCGAAGCGCTGGTGCCGCCTTCGGAAACCGGCTTTCAGAAAGCCAAGCGCTACCTGAAGAGCATCGAATACATAGCGATCGGCACCGGCAGCGACGGCGAACTGGCGACCGCGAAGCTGATCGTAGGCGTCGAAGAATAGGGTCGACGCCGATGGCCTCCTCCGGCATCGGCATTGACCTGCTCGAGATCGAGCGCCTCGAGCGGGCGCTGGAACGCCACCCGCGCTTGGCCGAGCGCGTATTCACCGCGGCCGAGCGCGAGTACGCTGCCGCCCGCGCCCGGCCCGGGCGTCACCTAGCCGCCCGCTTCGCCGCCAAGGAGGCGGTGGTCAAGGCGCTGGGCCTCAGTGGCGGCTTTGGCCTGCGCGAGATCGAGGTGGTCGCGGGAGAGCCGCCGACCGTGAGGCTCTCGGGCTCCGCGGCGGAAGCAGCAAGAGGCGATGTCGGCATCTCCCTCACCCACTCGCGTGATTTTGCGGCCGCCGTCGCGATCGTCGACACTGATTGACGATGGAGCCCTGGCTGCAGCCGCTGTACGACGCCGAAGGGATGAGGGCCGTCGATCGGTGGGCGATCGAGGAGCAGGGGGTCCCCGAGGCGGAGCTGATGGAGGCGGCTGGGACGGCGTTGGCCGAGGCGGTGGCAGGGCTGGCCCCGCAGGGGCCGGTGCGGATCGTCTGTGGGAAGGGGAACAACGGCGGCGACGGGCTGGTCGCTGCGCGGCGACTTTCCGGGACGGGCTTCGAGGTCGATCTGCTGGAGCTCTTCTCCGACAATCTGCCGGATGATCTTGGCGCCTGGCTCGAGGGCTCGGGTGCCGTCGTCGACGCGATCTTCGGCACCGGTTTCGAAGGTGCGCCGCGGGAGCCGGCCGACAAGGCGATCGAGGCGATCAACCGCTGCGGGGCGCCGGTCGTCGCCTGCGACATCGCCTCGGGCGTCGACGCCTCGACCGGAGAGGTCGAGGGCGCGGCGGTGGAGGCGGACCTGACCGTCAGCTTCCACGCGGCGAAGATCGGGCACCGGATCGCCCCGGGCAAGTGGTGCACGGGGGAGCTGCGCGTGGTTCCGATCGGGATCCCAGACGGGGCTCCCGGTGAGCCGTCGGCAGGCACGATCGATCCCGCGGTGCTGGCACTGGCTCCGGCGCGCGGACCCCGCTCGACCAAGTTCAGCTCGGGCCAAGTGGTAATCGTCGGCGGCTCGCGCGGTCTCACCGGGGCTGTGCAGATGTGCTCGCGGGCGGCGATCCGCGCCGGCGCCGGCTATGCCACCGTTGCCGTGCCGGCGGACCTCGAGCCGATCTTCGAGGCGGGCCAGCCCGAGGTGATGTCTGTTGGATGTCCGGGTGGTGTCGGCTGCCTGGCGCCGGGCTCGCTGAAGACGGTCCTGCGCAGCTGCGAACGCGCCGCCGCTGTGGCACTCGGCCCCGGCATGGGCCGCGACCCCGGCACGGTCGAGCTCGCCCGCGACGCCGCCGCGGCGATCGAGGCGCCGTTGGCGATCGACGCCGACGGCCTCAACGCCTTCGCCGGAATGCCCGAGCGGATCGCCCGACGTGCCGCACCGACGATCCTGACGCCGCACGCCGGGGAGCTTGGGCGCCTGCTCGGCCGCACCTCCGAGGAGATATCCGCCCACCGTCTCGCCTCGGCGAAGGAGGCGGCTCGGACCGCCGGTGCCGTCGTGGTCCTCAAGGGCGACGACACGATCGTCACCGACGGCGAGTGCATTGCCGTTAACGAGCTCTCAGCCCCGGCACTGGCAACCGCCGGCACCGGCGACGTGCTCACCGGCATGGTCGCGGCGCTGCTGGCTCGCGGCCTCGACCCCTTTGCCGCTGCCTGTGCAGCCGTTCTGGCCCACGCCCGAGCCGGCCGCGACGCGGCTGCACGGATCGGCGCCCCCGAGTCGGTAGTAGCCACCGACGTAATCGCCTCGATCCCAGCCGGCCTCACACCCCCTGGCGGGGGACGACTGCTGAGTTAGGCACACTCCGGTGTGCTCAACTCAGCAGTCGTCGTCCTTGGTGGTCGAATAACCTCGCTCCGATGAAGACCGCCGCTGAGATCATGGATGCCGACGTGCCGACCATCTCCCCGGATGCGGATGCGCGTGCCGCGATCGAGTTGCTGGCCAGGACCGAGATGGGTGCGATCCCGGTGATCGACGCCGAGCGCAAGGTGGTCGGGATCGTCAGCGAGTCGGACCTGATCCTCGGCGACGAGGAAGCGGACCTGCACCTGCCGCATTACCTCAACATCATGGGAGGCGTCGTCTTCGTCGGTTCGATGAAGGGCTTCGAGAAGCGGCTGAACAAAGCCTTTGCGACCAAGGTCTCCGAGTTGATGACCGCGGACCCCGTGGTCGTCCACGGTGACGACGACGCTGATGTGGTCGCCAGGACGATCGCCGAGAAGCACCACAACCACCTGCCCGTGGTCAACGGCGAGGGCCGCCTCGTCGGGTTGGTGACGCGGGCCGACGCGCTTGCCGCGCTCGTCTCCGGCTAGCCGATGACGCGGGCACTCGCCCGGATCGACCTTGGCGCCGTCGAGCGCAACTGCGTGCGCCTGAAGGCGGAGTTGCGCGAGGGTGCCGAGCTCTGCGCCGTGGTCAAGGCCGACGGCTACGGCCATGGCGCCGACGGCTGTGCGACGGCGGCGCTGGCGGGGGGCGCGAGCAGGCTGGCGGTGGCCACCGGCGCCGAGGCGGCGCAGGTGGGCCGACGTTTCCCGCAGGTCCCGCTCTTGACGATGGGGGCGCTCAGCCCGGACGACCTCGACGACGCGCTTGCTGCCGGCTCGGAGGTCGCCGTCTGGCGCGACGGCTTCCGTGACCTGGTCAGCGCCCGCGGACGCTCCCAGGGCCGGCCGGTACGGGTCCACGTCAAGCATGACAGCGGCATGGGGCGCCTGGGCAATCCCGACCCGAGCGAGGTGTTGGCCCTCGCCCGCGCCTGTGCCGAGGACCCGCAACTCGAGTTGGTCGGGGTCTGGACGCACTTCGCCACGGCCGACGAACTGGAGTCCGATTTCTTCGACACCCAACTCGAGCGGTTCTCGGCGGTCGCCGAGGCGGTCAGGTCCGAGTTCCCCGACATCACAGTTCACGCTGCCAACAGCGCCGCGGTCTTCCGGGACTCTCACTCGCACTTCGACATGGCCCGCTGCGGGGTCGCGGTCTACGGCCTCGACCCGTTTCAGGGGGATCCCGCCGAGCGGGGCCTGGCGCCGGCGATGTCGCTGCATTCCTATGTGGCCGACGTGAAGCGGTTCTCGGCCGGCGACAGCGCCGGCTACGGCCAGACCTGGCGTGCGCCCGTCGACACCTGGGTCGGGGTGCTGCCACTTGGCTACGGCGACGGGGTTCGGCGCGCCCTCTCGAACAATTCCGAGGTGCTGGTGCGCGGCCGGCGCCACGCCCTTGTCGGCACCGTCTCGATGGACAACGTGACAATCGACCTTGGGCCGGAGACGGATGTAGGGCCTGGCGACGAGGCCGTGCTGATCGGCTCCCAGGGCGAGGAGGAGATCCTCGCCGAGGAGATGGCCCGGCGCATCGACACGATCAACTACGAGGTCACCTGCGGGATCTCTGCAAGGGTTCCGCGGGAACCGGCATGAGCGTCGCGGAGCGTCTCGCCGCGGCGCCGGTCGTAACTCTGGCGCAAAGGGCGCTGGGCGGTGCCGAGGGCGTTTGGATCGCCGGCGGCGCGATTCGCGACGCGGCGCTCGGACGCGACGTCGACGATCTCGACCTGGCTGTTTCCGGCGACCCTGCCGCCGCCGCCAAGGCTGTCGCCCGCGAGGGAGGGGGACACTCGTTCGAGCTCTCGGCCGAGTTTGCCACCTGGCGCGCCGTCGCCGCCGACGGTTCCTGGCAGGTCGACGTGACGGCGCTGCGGGGAGAGACGATCGAGGCCGACCTGGCCGAGCGGGACTTCACGATTGGGGCGGTGGCGGTGTCCCTCTCCGGGGGCGACCCGATCGATCCCTACGGCGGCCTCGCCGACCTCGATCGCCGCGTCCTGCGGGTGGTGGGGGAGCGCAGCTTCTCCGCCGATCCGTTGCGGCTGCTGCGGGCGGCCAGGTTCGCGGCGGGGTTGGCACTCGAGATCGATCCAGTCACAGCCTCGCTGGCTCGCTCGCAGGCAACGAGTGCCGCCGCCGCGGCAGGCGAGCGCCAACTCGCCGAGCTGCGCCAACTCGTCGGCGGCCCCGACCCGCTGCGTGGCATGGCCCTGCTCGACGCACTCGGCCTTACCGCGGCCGTCCTGCCCGAGCTGGAGGCGCTGCGCGGGGTCGAACAGGGACCCAACCACCATCTCGACGTGCACGGCCACACGATGGCTGTGCTGGAGCGAACGCTCGAGGTGGAGGCCGACCTGGAGCGCTTCAGCGGCGATCGCTACGCCGATCTGGAGGCGTTGCTCGCCGAGCCGCTCGCCGACGAGATGAGTCGCGGCACCGCGCTTCGCTTCGGGGCGCTCCTGCACGACATCGGCAAGCCCGCGACCCGCTCCGAGCAGCAGGGCTTCGTCACCTTCCTTGGCCATGACCGCGACGGTGCTGAGATCGTCGGCGGCCTCTGCAAGCGGCTGCGGGCGAGCCGCACGCTGACCCGCCACCTCCAGGACCTGACCCTCCACCACCTTCGCCTCGGCTTCCTCGTCCACGAGGCGCCGCTGCCGGCGCGGCGGGTTCACGAGTACCTGCGAGCCACCGAGCCCGTCGCCGCCGACGTGACCCTGCTTACAGTTGCCGACCGGCTCTCCGCGCGCGGTTCGGGGCCGTTCGCAACCGAGGAGGCGATCGAGGCTCATCTCCGCCTCGCCAGGGAGATGCTGGCCGCTGCCCTCGAGTGGCGCCGCGAAGGTCCGCCGCAGCCGCTGCTGCGTGGTGACGAGCTCGCGGCGGAGTTGGGCATCGACGAGGGGCCGGAGCTTGGCGAATTGCTTGCCGAGCTCGAGGCGGCACAGTACGCGGGCGAGATATCGACCCCAAGCGAGGCGGTCGAGCGCGCCCGCGCCCTGCGTGGCTGAGCCCGGTTTCGCAGACGGTTCGCTACGCTCCCCGCCGCATGGGGAAAGAGGAGAAGATCGAGATGGAGGGCGAGATCACCGAGGCCCTCCCCAACACGATGTTCCGGGTCAAACTCGACAACGGCCACGACGTGCTCGGCCACATCTCCGGCAAGATGCGCCGCCACTACATCCGCATCCTCCCTGGCGACCGGGTCAAGATCGAGCTTTCGCCGTACGACCTGGACCGCGGTCGCATTACCTACCGCTACAAATAAGAGCCCATCCCGGCAGGGGTTCCGCTTAACTTTTTCGGTGGATCGGGGTTGGGCTTGGCGCTCGATCCGGTCGACGAAAAAGTACAAGACGCTCCACCCCTGCCGGGATGGGCTCTATGTCTCCGCCAGCTCGGCTACGAGTGCGGACCAGGCGAAGTCCTTGGCTCCCAGGCCGGCGCCGGTGCGGGGGTCGTAGTACTCGCGCAGTCCTTCTCGCTCTACGGCGCCGATCACGCCGCTTGCCAGGCGTGCCGCGGCCTCCTCGTAGCCGAGTTGCCGCAGGCCCAGCCAGAGGAGCCAGGCCGAGTTGACCCAGGTCGGGCCGCGCCAGTAGCGGCGTATCGGTCCGCGAGTGCCGCCGGGGGCGTAGCTCGGCTCCGAGGCCGCCACGGAGGGTGGTGCCACGGGCGTCAGGAACTCGCGCTCGTCGAGCAGGTGCTCCTCGACCATGCGGCGGCCGATCTTCTCGGGCAGGTCGGGCAGGGCAAGGGGCGCCAGCGCGGCCCAGGTGACGACGTCCGGGCGGCTGCCGCCGGGCTGAGCCTCGTCGAGGAAGAGCCCGCGTCGCTCGTCCCAGAGACGATCGACCAGGGCCGACGTCGCCGACGGCCGCCCCAGCGCCTGCAACGAGAGCGACCAGAGCGTGTTGACCACGGCCTCGCAGACAACCGGGCCGCCACGTTCGCGGATCCGCCGTGCGTCGAATCCCAGCCCGCGGTTGCGGTGGATGAGGAGGGGAAAGCCGGGCCGGGTGCACGCCCGCCATCCCCAGACGGGATCGAACTTCGGCGAGGCGTCGAGGCCGGACTCGTCGGGCTGGACGATCCAGAGCAGGCCGTCGCCCTCGAGGTCGCGGTTCGCCGCCAGCCAGTCGGCCTGCGCGGCGATTCGGGGCTCCTCTGCCGGGTCGCCGACGGCGATCTTCCAGGCCCAGGCGAGCAGCGGCGGCTGGATCGTCCCGGTCTGAAACGAGCGGCGCGAGGCGACGTTGTAGAAGGGCAGGCGGCTGAGCGAGACGGGGCGGTTCCAGAAGATCGTGTGGCCGATGAAGCCGTCCGGCCGTTGCGCGGCAAGCAGAGTCTCCAGCTCGACCCGCGCCCGAGCCGGGTCGAAGCGGCGCCAGACGATCGCCGCGAAGCAGGAGTCCCAGTACCACTGCCAGGGATAACGAGTGGGACTCGGCTGCGTGTAACCGAATCGAATCCCGGCACGCACCCCCTCCACCCAGCCCCCCCGCAGCACCCGCTCCGCCAACGCAGCCGCCGACGGGCCGAAATCCGGATCC
>DASSMU010000040.1:0-8467 GCA_035701465.1 Solirubrobacterales bacterium | reverse complement strand
GCCAACGGCTCGGGGACGAGGCCGCAGAACGTCAACCAGCTGATCAAGCAGTTCGACCAGATGCGGAAAATGATGCGCCACATGGCTTCCGGCAAGATGCCCGACGCGCAGCAGATTGCCCAAATGACGGGAGCCGCGCCGCGCCCGAAGATACGCAGGCGCTAACCTGCCGCAGTCCATATGGCAGTCCGAATCAGACTAAGACGCGTCGGGTCCAAGAAGAACCCGATCTGGCGAATCGTCGTCGCCGACAAGCGCTCCCCGCGCGACGGGCGCACGATCGAGACGATCGGCCGCTACAACCCGCAGACCGAGCCCTCGATCATCGAGTTCGACGAGGAGCGTGCCAAGCACTGGCTCGAGCACGGGGCGCAGCCGTCGGAGGCAGTCGCCACCCTGCTGCGCACCAAGGGCATCGCCGCCTCGGGCAGCTGAGCTTGACGTGACCGAGCTCCTGGAGTTCCTCGTCAGGTCGCTGGTCGAGGATCCCGCCGCGGTCGTCGTCGAGGAGCTGGAAGAGGAAGGCGACCTGGTTTACGAGATCACGGTTGCCGAGGACGATCTTGGGCGGGTGATCGGCAAGGGCGGGCGTGTGGCCAACGCGATCCGGACTATTGCCAAGGCTGCGGCTGTACGGTTGGATCGACGGGTTATCGTCGACATTCTTGACTGAGATGCAGGAGCGGATCCGGGTGGGGGTTCCGCTTAACTTTTTCGGGAACGGAATCCCTATGGGGGTTCCGCTTAACTTTTTCGAGGAGCGGAAATTTGCTGTCGCCCGGACGTGGGCGGCGAAAAAGTACAAGACGCTCCACCCCCATAGGGATTCCGTTTAAGGCAGCTTGTGAGACTCGACATTTTTTCTCTCTTTCCCGAGGCGTTCGACTGGTTTCAGTCGCAGCGGTCGGTTCAGAACGCGCTGGCCGAAGGGAACGAGCTTCGGTTGTTCAACTACCGCGATACGACTCCGCTTGGGGCCGGGCAGGTTGACGATGCGCCCTATGGTGGGGGAGCTGGGATGGTTCTTCGCGTCGACGTCGTCGACGCTGCGCTGCAGGCGGCCTATGCGAATGGGGAGAGGCCTCGGGTTGTGTTGCTTTCGCCGACTGGGCGGCTGCTTGACGACGAGTTGGCGGATGAGCTGACCGCGGAGCCGCATGTGGCGGTGCTTTGCGGGCGCTACGAGGGGTTCGACGAGCGGGTGCATGAGCACTTCACCGATGACGAGGTTTCGATTGGGCGCTATGTGCTGGCCGGGGGGGAGCTGCCGGCGATGGTGCTTGCCGACGTGGTGATGCGGAAGCTGCCGGGCGCGCTCGGGCACGAGCGCAGCGCCGTCGAGGAGTCCTTCAGCCAGGTCCTGGAGGGGGCGCCCGAGTATCCGCACTACACCCGCCCCGCCAGCTACCGGGGCTGGGGCGTGCCGGACGTGCTGCTCTCCGGCGACCACGAGCGGGTGCGGCTCTGGAGGGCGGAGCAGAGCAGGGCGCGGGCGGAGCAGCTCGAACAAGGCCGCAAGTAGGTACGATTCCCGGCACCGCGCGGCGCCCAGTCGGGCCCGGCGGTCTTTTTTCGCATGAGCAGCGTCATTGACGACATCGAGCGCAGTCAGCTGAGGAAGGGCCTCCCTCCCTTCGACGCCGGCGATCGCGTGCGCGTCCACTTCCAGGTTGTCGAGGGAAACCGCCGCCGCACCCAGGTGTTCGAGGGGATCGTCCTGCGGCGACAGGGCTCCGGCGCCCGCGAGACCTTCACGGTCCGCAAGCAGTCCTTCGGGGTCGGCGTGGAGCGGACCTTTCCGCTGCACTCGCCGAAGATCGAGAAGCTGGAGATCGCGGCGCGCGGAGACGTTCGCCGGGCGAAGCTCTACTACCTGCGCGGCCGCATCGGCAAGGCGGCCCGGGTTGCCGAGCGGCGCTGGGGGATCGACGAGGAGTTGATCTCGGCCCCGACGGCGGCCGCGGAGCCCGAAGCTGTGGATGCCGAGGGGGTCAGCCAGGCTGAGGAAGATGCTGCGGCTCAGGTGGATCAGCCTGAGGGCGCTGAGGCCCAGGCGGATCAAGACGGGGCGGATCAGGCCGCGGGTCCTGTCGCGGAGGAGGACTCCTCGTCCTCGCAGGCTGCGGGCGAGGAGCCCACCTCCACGCCACCCGCGGCAGATGCGTCCGAGGTTGACGAGGCGGCAGAGACAGATGAGCCTGCTCCCGAGGAGCCCGCATCGGAGGCGGCCCCCGAGGAGAGCGGCGAAGCTGAGGCCGAGGCCACTGAGGAGCCCGAGGCGGCAGCCGAGGAGTCGGAAGCTTCAAGCGAGACGGCGGTAGACACGGACGCCGAGGCGGCCGAGGCGGGGGAGACCGAGGACGACGCCGCGGCGCAGGATGCCGAGGATGAGGAGCCGGACAAGGAGTCCGGCGACTCCGGCGGAGACCCGGTCTGAAACTCAGGATCCCGAAACCGAAGACCCGAGGCGGCGGGCTGGTCGAGCTGGTCGTCATCGTCGCCTTGGCCCTGGGTCTCGCCCTAGCGATCCAGGCCTGGCTGATCAAGCCCTACCAGATCCCCTCCCAGTCGATGGAACCGACTCTCGACGTCGGCCAGCGGGTCCTCGTCAACCGCTTCCTCTACCACTTCACCGACCCCGGCATCGGCGACATCGTCGTCTTCCACCCGCCGGTCGGGGCCGACGACGGCGGCAGGTGCGGCATCCCGCACGGGCCGAAGGAAGCCTGCCCGCGGCCGACCGCCGCCGAGTCGAGCCAGAACTTCATCAAGCGGATCGTTGCCGGACCCGGCGACACGCTCAGCGTCAAGGAAGGCCACCCGGTCGTAAATGGCGTCGAGAAGACCGACGAGCCCTACATACGACCGTCCACCGAGTGCGCAGTCTGCAATTTGCCGAAAGCGATCAAGATTCCACCCGGCTACTACTTCATGATGGGCGACAACCGTGGCGAAAGCGACGACAGCCGCTTCTGGGGACCCATACCCCGTGGATGGATCATCGGCAAGGCCTTCGCCACCTACTGGCCTCCCGATCGCATCGGCACCCTCTAGGGCCCCGGCCAGAGGCAAGGCCCACCAGCGCCGGTTGGCGCGGACCCGCAAGCTCTTCGCCTTCGACCGCGGCCTCGGCAGTCGCCTCGTCGCCGGCGCCGACGAGGCCGGGCGGGGCTGCCTCGCCGGGCCGCTGGTTGCCGCCGGGGTGCTGATCGACTACGAGGCGCTCTCCCATGCCGACCGCCGCGCGCTCGCCGGCCTGCACGACTCCAAGCAGATGAGCGCCGAGAGGCGGGCGGAGCTCTACCCCTGCGTGCTGCGCGCGGCTCTGCGCGTCAGTGTCGTGGTCCGCAGCGCCCGCGGGATCGACGACCGCGGCCTGCACGTGACCAACATCGAAGCGCTTTCGAACGCGCTCGAGCGGCTCGACCCGGACGAGAGCGCGACCTGTCTCGTCGACGGCTTCTCGCTGCGCGACTGCACGGTCCCGCACCGGGCTGTGATCGAAGGCGACGGCACCAGCGCCGCGATCGCCGCCGCCTCGGTGATCGCCAAGGTCACCCGCGACCGCTACATGCACAGGGCAGGCCGCGACTACCCGGGCTGGGGCTTCGAGGAGCACGTCGGCTACTCGACCCCCGAGCACCGCGAAGCGATAGAGCGGATCGGCATCTCGCCGCTGCACCGCCGCTCCTTCCAGTCGGTGGCGTACTCGCAACTCGAGCTCGCCGGCTAGAAGGCCCCGCGGATGTGTTCGACTTCGACCGGGCGGCCTGCCCGGTCGAAGGTGACGCCGACGGCGTCGAAGCGGATCTCGGCGTAGTAGGGAGCGTTGCGGCGTTCGCCCATCCAGGCTGTGGCGAGGCGCCGCACCCGCTGCTGCTTGCGGCGATCGACGCCGAGGATCGGGCGCTCCGGGCCGTAGGCCGAGCCGGATCGGCCGGCCTTGACCTCGACGAAGACGAGGGTGCGGCCGTCGCGGGCGACGATGTCGAGCTCGCCGAAGCGGGTGCGGGCGTTGCGCTCGACGATCTCCCAGCCCGAGCGGGCGAGGCGGATGGCGACGAGATCCTCCGCGGCGCGCCCGATCCGCTGTCTCTGCACGGTCATCGCCGCCGACCATAGAACCCGAATTCGCCTTTGTCGCCCGCGAAGCGCCTCTCTGTCCAGAAAGTTTCCAGTTGCGGCACATTCAGCGCGCCACGCGTCGGATTTGGCTCCCTAGCGTGGTTTCCGTGCTCGCCACGGCGCAAACGTTCACCCTCGACGGCATCTCCGCCCGCCCGGTCCGGGTCGAGGTCGACGTCCATCGCGGCCTACCCGCCTTCTCGGTCGTCGGTCTGCCGGACGCGGCGGTGCGCGAGGCGCGGGAGCGGGTGCGGGCGGCGCTGGTCAATTGCGGCTTCGAGTTCCCGCTGCGCCGGATCGTCGCCAACCTCGCCCCGGCCAGCCTGCGCAAGGCCGGCCCGGGGATGGACTTGGCGATCGCCGCCGCCCTGCTCACCGCCTCCGGCCAGCTCGACCTCGGGCGGCTGCCGAAGCTGGCAATGGTCGGCGAGCTCGCCCTCGACGGCTCCGTCCGTCCTGTCCCCGGGGTGCTGGCGATCGCCGAGGCGGCGCGGGAGGGTGGCTTCGAGGCGATCGTCGTCCCGGCCGAGAACGGCCCGGAGGCCGCCCTTGCGGACGAGGTCGGCGTGATCGGCCTGGACAGCGTCACTCAGTTGTCTGCCCTCGCCGCCGGCGATTGGTCGCCGCAGCGGCCGCAGCCGATGCCGCTGCGGCTCAGCGCCGCCGGCGACGGGCCCGACCTTGCCGACCTGCGCGGTCAGCGCCACCTCCGTTACGCGCTCGAGGTAGCCGCCGGCGGCGGGCACAGCCTGTTGATGGTCGGTCCGCCCGGGGCCGGCAAGTCGTTGGCCGCCAGCCGCCTGCCCTCGATCCTGCCACCGCTGGCGGCTCCTGAGGCGCTGGAGGTAGCCCGCATCGCCAGCGCCTGTGGGCGCCTCGACGAGGAGCGGGCGGGAGGCAGGCCGTTCCGCGCGCCGCACCACACGGTCAGTCCGGCGGGGCTGGTCGGCGGCGGCAACCCGCCGGGCCCCGGCGAGGCGACGCTTGCCCACCGTGGCGTGCTCTTTTTGGACGAGCTCTGCGAGTTCCGCCGCGACACGTTGGAGGCGCTGCGGGCGCCGCTGGAGACCGGCTGGGTCTCGATCGCCCGCGCCGGCGCTTGGCGTCGCCTTCCCTGCCTCTTCATGCTTGTAGCGGCGGCCAACCCCTGCCCCTGCGGGCGCGGCGAGGCCGACCCCGAGTGCAGCTGCGCGCCGTTGGCGGTGCGCCGCTACCAGGCGCGGCTGAGCGGAGCGCTTGCCGATCGCATCGACGTTCTGGCGGCGATCCGCCAGCCCAGCGCCGAGGAGATCGGCGGGCCGCCCGGAGAGCCGTCCGCTGCCGTGCGGGAGCGGGTTTGCGCCGCGCGCGAGCGGCAGGAAGGCCGGCTCGGGTCGGGTCGCTGCAACGCCTCGATGACGCCGGAGGAGGTGCGAGAGTGCGCGCTGGACGTGGGCGCGGCCTCGCTTCTGGCCGACTCCTACTCCCGGCGGCGACTCAGCGGCCGCGCCCATGATCGCGTGCTGCGCTTGGCGCAAACCGTCGCAGACCTGGCTGGCAGCGAGACGATCGGCGGCGAGCAGATGGCCCAGGCCCTGCAGTTGCGTAGGAGGGACCAGGAATGAGTGAGCCGCAAGCCTGCCCCGATTGCCTGCGCCGCTCGCGGCTGCTCGCCCATCTCGCTCCCTACATTGAGAAGGTCGCCACCGGGAGGGTCGGCTCGCGCTCGCCCGAACTGCTGCGCCTCTCCAGTGAGGACCTTGCCGAGGGGGTGGCGCCGAAGATCGCTGCGCAGGTTCTGGCGCAGGTCGAGGCGGTGCCGGAGGATCGCCTCCTCGCCGACCTGTCCGCGGCGCAGTGCTGGGGCTGTTGTCGTCACGACCGCCATTTCCCGGTCGGTCTTCACGATGCCGCCGACGCACCCTGGGCGTTGATCGGGCGCGGCGATCCGGCCCTGCTGGACCGGCTCGAGCCGGAGGGCACGGTCACGGTCGTCGGCGCCAGGCGGGCCAGCACCTACGGGCGCGAGGTGGCGCGGGAGCTGGGGCGTGAGCTGACCGCCGCCGGACTACTCGTCACCAGCGGACTCGCCTTCGGCATCGACGCCTGCGCCCACCGGGGCGCGCTCGAGGCGGGGACGACGGTCGCGGTCCTCGGCTGCGGCGCCGACGTTGCCTACCCCGCCTCGCATCGCTCGCTCTGGCGGCGGATCTGCGAGCAGGGCCTGGTCCTCTCCGAGCTGCCGCCCGGGACGGGCGCCTGGCGCTGGAGCTTCCCGGCGCGCAACCGGATCATGGCCGCGCTGGCGGGGATGACGGTCGTGGTCGAGGCCGCGCAGCGCTCGGGTTCGCTGATCACTGCCGACCTCGCCGCCGACCTCGGTCGCGACCTGGGTGCCGTGCCGGGACCCGTCAACTCGCGCGCCTCCGCCGGTACCAACGACCTGCTCGCCGGCGGTGCCTGTCTCGTCCGCGACGCCCAGGACGTGCTCGACGCGATGCTCGGCCCGGGGGTCCGCAAGGCCGAGCGGACGGGCTCGCGCCTCGATCCCGCGTTGCTCGAGATCCTGGGGGCGGTGGAGAGGGGGGAGGACACCTGCGACGCCATCGCCGCCGGGTTGGATCTCGGCGGCGCCGAGGCCGCGTCCGCTCTCGCCACGCTGGAGGCGCTCGGCTACGTCACCTGCTCGCTGGTCGGCGTCTACTCCCGCACCCTGCTTGCGGTGCCCGGTGTTTAGGGCCTGTCCCGTTAGGCGATCGCACCTCTGGATACGGCCCAGGACACGGCGCGGATTCGGCCCCGTCGCGGATCCCACATGGCGCTGCCATGCGGAATCCGCGCCGCGACCGCCCCGCTTGGTCCTGGACCGTCCCAGAGGCACGCCCCCTAACGGGATAGGCCCTAGGCTGCGCGGCATGGAGTCGGAGCGCATCCCGGCCGTGCTCTCGATCGCCGGTTCGGACTCCGGCGGCGGTGCCGGCATCCAGGCGGACCTGAAGGCGTTTGCCCGCTGCGGGGTGCACGGGATGACCGCGATCACCGCGATCACGGCCCAGAACACGGTCGGGGTCGAGGCGGTGGAGACGGTCTCGCCGGAGACGATCGTGGCGCAGGTGGGAGCGGTCGCCGAAGACATCGGCGTCGACGCGGTGAAGATCGGGATGTTGGGCACGGCCGAGACTGTGGACGCCGTGGTCGAGGCGCTCGGCCTGGTCGGCGAAGCGCCGGTGGTGGTCGACCCGGTGATGGTCGCCGAGAGCGGCGCGGTTCTACTCGACGAGGAGGCTCGGGCGGCCCTGGTCGAGCGCCTGCTGCCGCTGGCCACGGTGGTCACCCCGAACATCCCCGAGGCGCGGGCGCTGGCCGGTGCCGGGGAGCGCGACTCGCAGGAGGACCTGGCGCGCGAGGTCCTTGCCCTCGGCCCGCGCGCCGTTGTCGTCACCGGCGGCCACAGCGAGCGCGTCGTCGACGTTTTCTTCGATGGCCGTGAGTCGGCCGAGATAGCTGGAGAGCGCCATCCCGAGGGAGCGGCCCATGGCTCCGGCTGCACGCACTCCTCGGCGCTGGCGGCCTTTCTGGCGCTGGGTGAGACACCGCTGGAGGCGGCGCGGCAGGCCCGCGCGGTGGCGTCCGCGGCCGTCGCCGCCGGCCTGCGCGAGATCGGGGAAGGCCCCGGTCCGGTCGACGTCTTCGGCCTTCGCTGAGGAGTTGTCTGCGTAACTACGCACAACCCTCCAAGCAGGTGTGGGTAGATTTCCGGCATGAGCTCAAACGGCGCCACCACGACCAAGCTTCCCCGTCCTCGTTCGAGCGTCGTCTTCGACGGTCCCGACCGGGCCGCCGCCCGCGCCTACATGAAGGGGGTCGGCTTCGACGACGACGCGCTCAGCCGGCCGACGATCGGGATCGCCAACACCTGGGCCGAGGCGAACTCGTGCAACTTCCACCTGCGCGGCCTCGCCGAGCACGTCAAGCAGGGGGTGCGGGCGGCCGGCGGGACGCCGATGGAGTTCAACACGGTCGCGATCTCCGACGGGATCACGATGGGCACGCAGGGGATGAAGGCCTCGCTGGTCAGCCGCGAGGTCATCGCCGACTCGATCGAGCTGATGGCGCGCGGCTACCAGTTCGACGCGATCGTCGTCCTCTGCGCCTGCGACAAGACGATCCCGGGCGGAGCAATGGCGATGGCCCGGCTCGACGTCCCTTCGGTGCTGCTCTACGGCGGCTCGATAGCGCCCGGCCGCTGGCACGATCGCGACGTCACCATCCTCGACGTCTTCGAGGCGATCGGCGCGCACAACGCCGGCGACATGAGCGACGAGGAACTGAGCGAGCTCGAGGGCGCCGCCAGCCCGGGCGC
>DASSMU010000039.1:0-3347 GCA_035701465.1 Solirubrobacterales bacterium | reverse complement strand
CGGACACAAGTTCGCCACGAAATTGGCTGCGAATCACGCGTATCCGACTTTGACCACGGTGGGGTGGGGTCAATGTCGGATGCTCCACTGACTTCGTTTCACCTCACTCCAGCGGTGCTTGAAATTCGTTCAGAGCCCTGGGAGAGCAGGGTGAGATAGTCGAAATCGTTGGACGCGAGCGACCTGAACTAAATCGTCGACTCAGAATCGAGCGCGTCGTCAAGTAGGCGCCAGAGCCCATCGACATCCCTGGGCTTGCGGATTGTCAATGCGACCGGTCCCAGTGGTCGTATTGAACCTGTATGCACCTCGATGCGATCGTAGCCGCCATGAGGTTGTCCTCGAAAGGCAAAGCTCTGGCCGTTGTCCAGGTACAGAGCCCAGCCGCCGGCACCAGTCCCAATATGCATCTTGTGATGACGCTCCTCGTCGCGATGCACTTTGTGTGCCCATAGGCCGGCCGAAAGGGCGAAGGCTGGCTCCGCGACACCGCGGGCGTGATCCAAGATGCGGCGGACAAGGTCACCGGGTTGGCCATCGCCATAGACGTGGATCACTCGGCCAGCTTACTACTGCATCAATAGCTATATACGAATGTATGTGATAACGTACGCAGACGATGGCCACCGCAGCGAAAGTGCGTAGACACGTGGAAAGCACTGTCAGCGGCGAAGTTCCTGTCATCGGCAATCGCGTTCACGCCCTGCGCGAGGCGATGGGGCTCTCGCTGCGCGATCTGGGGGAGCGCTCCGGCGTCAGCGCGCCGATGCTCTCGCAGGTCGAGCGGGGGGAGACGAGTCCGACCCTCGCGGTGGCGGCGAAGATCGCCGCCGGGCTGGAGCTGACGCTCTCGCAGTTGCTGAGGCTGGACGAGGGTGAGCACGTCGCCGTCAGCCGGGCCGGCCGGCGGCGCACGCTGGAGCGGGGCGGCCACCGCTTCGAGGAGCTGACGCCGCCGCTGCCGGGACAGCGCGCCGACGTCTCTGTGCACACCCTGGCGCCCGGCGCGACGACCGGCGGCTGGGACGACCCGCCGATGCACGAGCCCGGCAGTCGCGAGACCTCGGTCGTCCTCGAGGGAACGCTGGTGCTCGTCGTCGACGGCACCCGCCACGAGCTGAACGAGGGCGACAGCGTCACCTTCGACGCCGATCTGCCCCACCACTTCGAGAACGAAGGCGAGGAGCCGACACGCTTCCTCGCCGTGATCGCCGCCGGCCTGCGCCGGAGCTAGGAGGAGCCTGATGCCGAAGACCATGTTCGACAAGCTCTGGGAGGCGCACGAGGTCTCCGACGGCCTGATCTACATCGACCTGCACCTGGTCCACGAGGTCACCTCTCCCCAGGCCTTCGACGGCCTGCGCCTGGCCGGACGCGGGGTGCGCCGCCCCGACAAGACGATCGCCACCGCCGACCACAACGTCCCCACCGATGGGACGATGGCGGCGCGGCTGATCGCCGACGAGCTCTCCCGCGTCCAGGTCGAGACCCTGGAGCGCAACTGCGAGGAGTTCGGCATCCCGATCTACTCGCTGGGCTCCGAGCGCCAGGGGATCGTCCACGTGATCGGCCCCGAGCTCGGCGTGACCCAGCCGGGGATGACGATCGTCTGCGGCGACAGCCACACCTCCACCCACGGCGCCTTCGGCTCGCTGGCCTTCGGCATCGGCACCTCCGAGGTCGAGCACGTACTCGCCACCCAATGCCTGGTGCAAAAGCGCCCGCAGACGATGCGGATCTCCTACAGCGGCGAGCTGGGCTCCGGCGTCACGCCCAAGGACCTGATCCTGGCGACGATCGGCCGCCTCGGCACCGGTGGCATGGTCGGCCACGCGGTCGAGTACGCGGGCCCGGCGATCGAGTCGCTCTCGATGCCGGGACGGATGACGATCTGCAACATGACGATCGAGGGCGGCGGCCGGGCCGGGATGATCGCCCCCGACGAGACCACCTTCGAGTGGGTGCGGGGACGCCCCGCCGCGCCCGAGGACTTCGACGCCGCGGTCGGGCGCTGGCGCGAGCTGTCTACCGACGAGGGCGCGAGCTTCGACACCGAGGTCGAGGTCGACGCCGCGGCGATCTCGCCGATGGTGACCTGGGGCACCAACCCCGGCATGGTGGTCGAGGTGACCGACTCGGTCCCCGACCCGGCCGCGATGGAGTCCCCTGCCGACCGCGAGTCGGCCGAGCGCGCCCTCGCCTACATGGGCCTGGAGGCCGGCACGCCGATGACCGAGGTGGCGCCGGAACGCGTCTTCATCGGCTCCTGCACCAACTCGCGGATCGAGGACCTGCGCGAGGCGGCCGAGATCGCCGAGGGCCGCAAGGTCGCGAGCTCGGTGCGGGCGATGGTCGTGCCCGGCTCCCAGCAGGTCAAGGCCGACGCCGAAGCCGAGGGCCTGCACGAGGTCTTCCGCTCGGCCGGTTTCGAATGGCGCGAGGCGGGATGCTCGATGTGCCTCGGCATGAACCCCGACATCCTGATCGAGGGCGAGCGCTGTGCCTCGACCTCGAACCGCAACTTCGAGGGTCGCCAGGGCAAGGGCGGCCGGACCCACCTGGTAAGCCCGAAGATGGCCGCCGCGGCGGCGATCGAGGGACACTTCGTCGACATCAGGGATTGGAGCTAGAGATGAGGCCGATAGACGTGATCGAGGGCAAGGTCTCGGTGCTGGATCGCGCCGACGTCGACACCGACCAGATCATCCCCAAGCAGTTCCTCAAGCGGGTCGAGCGGACCGGCTTCGGCGAGTTCCTCTTCTACGACTGGATCCGTGACGGCGAGATCGAGCTGGAGCCGAACCCGATCCTGGTGACCGGGCGCAACTTCGGCTGCGGCTCCTCCCGCGAGCATGCCCCCTGGGCGCTGGAGGACTTTGGCTTCCAGGCCATAATCGCCCCCTCCTTCGCCGACATCTTCTACTCCAACTGCACCAAGATCGGGCTGCTGCCGGCGATCCTCGACGAGGAGCACTGCCGCGCAGTCGCCGAGGCGGGCGAGGCGCGGATCGACGTCGACGACGAGACGGTCACCTGTGCCGCCGGCGTCTTCGAGTTCGCGGTCGAGCCCGACGTCAAGCACCGACTGCTCAACGGCCTCGACGACATCGGCATCACGCTCGAGAACGCGACCGCGATCGACGAGTTCGAGCAGTCCGGGGCCGCGCACGGCCCGGTGACGACGGCGCTCTGAGCACGTCGATGGGCGGCGCCATGAACAGCGGCCCGCGCGAGTGGGACGCCGAGACCTACGACGCGATCTCCGACCCCCAGTTCAGCTGGGGGATGGAGGTGCTCGAACGGCTCGAGCTGCGCGGCGACGAGGCGGTTGTCGACGCCGGCGTCGG
>DASSMU010000038.1:0-2856 GCA_035701465.1 Solirubrobacterales bacterium | reverse complement strand
TTGCCGGCGTCGACCACACCGCTCTTGGCGTCGGCGCCGACGACGGCGCCGCCGAGGATGTGGGCGGTCGAGGGGATGTTGCGGATCGACTCGGTGACGGCGCTCTGGGCGACGCCGCCGGTCCGCTCGGCGAACCAGCGGGTGACCTGCTCGGCGGCCGGGATATAGGTCGGGTTGGGCCGGCCCGGGTCCTGTTCGGTCTGCAGGCGCACGCCACGCCCGAACAGCTTGCGCTTGGGCCGGAAGTGCATCGCCGCGTCGACCGTCTGCATCACCAGCAGGATCACCGTGCGCTGGGACCAGCGGTGCGGGATCAGCATCCGCACCGTGCGCAGCGGGTGGCGGAGGACCGCGGCCAGCCACTTGACCGGGCGGCTCAGTTTCGTCCCCGGCCCGGTCATCGCGGTGAAGGTGCCTGCCATCGCGTCCCCTCCCTGGCCGTAGGTGACGACCTCGATGTGGGTGTCGGGATCCGGGTAGATGCTCGAGGTGATCGCGACCGAGCGGCTGAAGTCGCGCTCGTCGTCGGGGGCGGTCACCGACTGGATCGACTCCGAGTTGGTGCGGACGAGGTCACCGAGGCGGTCGGAGATGCGCGGCAGGGCGCCGCTGTGGCGGCAGTTGGCGAGCAGGTTGTTGGTGCCGAGGGCACCGGCGGCGACGATCACGCCGCGCGCGGTCTGCGTCCGCCGCCGCTTGCGCAGCCACGATCCCGAGCGCTCGCTGACGATCGCGTAGCCGTCGGAGCCGTCGGCGGCGCCGAGCGGGCGGATCTTGGTCACCTGGCGTTCGGGCTGGATCCGCACGCCGAGCTTCTCGGCGAACCAGAGGTAGTTCTTCATCAGCGTGTTCTTAGCCCCGTGACGGCAGCCGACCATGCAGCTGCCGCAGCGCATGCAGCCGGTGCGGCTCGGCCCCTCGCCGCCGAAGAAGGGGTCCTCGACCTCGACCCCGGGCTTGTCGAAGAAGACGCCGACGCGGGTGTTGGTGAAGGTGTCGCCGACGCCGATCTCCTCGCCGTATTCCTGCAGCAGCTTGTCGGCCGGCCCGATCCCTTCGTACTCGACCACGCCGAGCATGCGCTCGGCCGTGTCGTAGTGCGGGGCCAGCTCGCGACTCCACTCGCCCAGCTCGCTCCACTGCGGGTCGTTGAAGAAGGCCGGGCGGGCGCGGTAGAGCGTGTTGGCGTAGCCGAGGCTGCCGCCGCCGACGCCGCTGCCGGAGACGATGAAGACGTCCTTGAAGAAGGTCATCCGCATCACCCCGCGCATGCCGAAGCGGGGGAACCAGAAGTAGCGCCGCGGGTGCTTCAGGTTGGACTCGGCGAAGTCCTCGTCGCGGAAGCGGCTGCCGCACTCCAGGACCGCGACGTCATAGCCCTTTTCGGCCAGTCGCAGGGCGGAGACCGAGCCCCCGAAGCCGGAGCCCACCACGATCCAGTCGAAGTCGTGCTTCACGGCGCCCCCGCGGGCCTAGGCCTCGCCGGGCTCCAGCGGGCGGAAGTCGGAGGTGCGGGCGCCGCAGACGGGGCAGAACCAGTCGCGGGGAATGTCCTCGAACTTCGTTCCGGGCGGTATGCCGCCGTCGGGGTCGCCGATCGCGGGGTCGTAGATGAACCCGCAGCTCTCGCAGATCCAGAGCGTGGCTTCGGTCGCCGTTGTCATGACAAAAGCTTAGAGGGGGTCAGTCTTTGAAGCTGACCGAGACCGGCTCGCGGTCCGAGGCGTCTTCGATCTCGAAGTACTCGCGTTTCGTGAATCCGCCCTGGTTGGCGATGATCGAGCCCGGGAACTGCTGGATCGAGGTGTTGTAGGACTGGACGTTGGAGTTGTAGATCCGCCGCGAGGCCTGGATCTCGTCCTCCAGCTCGGAGAGGTTGCGGCTGAGCTGCTGGAAGTTCTCGGTGGCGCGCAGGGTCGGGTAGTTCTCGGCAACTGCCTTTACGTCGGCCAGCGCCTGGGTCAGCTGTTGCTCGGCCTTGGCGGTTTCCGCGACGCCCTGGGCGGCCATCGCCTCGGCCCGGGCCTGGGTCGTCTTCTCGAAGGTCTGGCTCTCGTGCTCGGCGTAGCCCTTGACCGTCTCGACCAGGTTGGGGACGAGGTCGTGGCGGCGCTTCAGCTGCACGTCGATCCCGCTCCATGACTCGTCGACCCGGTTGCGCGAGGCGATGATCGAGTTGCGCTTGGCGATGTAGTAGAGGACCCCGATGACGATCAGGGCCACGACCACGATGAGGACGACGACCATTGCGGTCATCCTACCCCCAACCCCGGCGAACTGCATCGACTTCTAGGCCCAGCAGGCGGAGAAGTCGATGCAGTCGGGGGATGAGGCTTAGGATCGCTTGCGATGGGAGCCAAGCAGGGAGCGCAGGAATGGGCCGAGACCGTGCGCCGCTACGGCGAGCGGCACGAGCTGCGATACGAGCCGGTGGGGGGGATCAACCCCAAGGACGGACCGGTTGCGCTCTGCGTCGGCGGGACCAACCGGCTGACCGGGCAGCTGGCCGAGGGCTTCTGGGGCTCCTGCTGCGACGCCGACGAGAAGGAGCTGGGCAGCCTCTTCAACAAGGCGGTGCTGCCGACCGCGCTGCTGGCCAAGGCCCACATGCCCGATCTTGCCCAGGTCGTCCCCGCCTTCAACGTCGAGTCGATCGAGGGCCACGAGGTCGTCACGCAGCGCTTCGCGCGCAAGGTCGAGTTCGAGTCGATCGACTTCAACAAGCGCTTCCTCGCCACGGTTCCGAGCGAGTACGACCCGGTCGCCCTGCGCGAGCTCTTCAGCCCCGGCTTCCTCGCCTGGACGACGACGATGACCGGCGAAGTCGACTTCGGCATCAACGACTGCCAGCTCTGG
>DASSMU010000037.1:0-12569 GCA_035701465.1 Solirubrobacterales bacterium | reverse complement strand
CGCGGAAGCCGTTGACCGCACTCTGGGTCCGCTCCGGCGCCAGGGCGTAGCCGACCAGCGGCACCTCGAGAATGGTCTGCTGCACCAGGCAGAAGCCTATGACCAGCAGGGCCGTCGGGACGGTGGCGGCGTCGAGCTGGTCGATGTGGCTGAGCCCTGCCAGGTAGGAGACGCCGGGGAAGCTGAGCAGGAGGCCGACCACGAACGAGATCCGCGGCGAGCCGCGCCCGAGCAGGCGAAGCGGCAGCGCTTCCTTTTCCTCTCCCCCCTTCCTCGCCAGCTTTTCGCTCTTGCGCCGCGCTTTGCGCTCGCGCAGGCCCTGGTCGCGATCGGTCGCCAGGACGAAGGCGACGACGAACAGGAGCAGGCCGATGACGATGTCCTCGACAGGACTGATCGTCCGTTTGCTCGTATTGGCAAAGCCCGAGTCCTCCAGCGCGAAGACGATCGCCAGGCCGAGGGTCATGCTGGTCAGGTAGGCGCCCATCAAGTAACCCAGCATCAGCCGCTTCGGGTTCGGCATCAGCAGCATCAGGGTGACGGCCGCGAGCAGAGTCGGGTTGAACATCGCCAACAGGCCGAGCAGGAAGATCTCGCCGAGATCGCTCACGAGCAGCGCTCGCAGAGGCCGCGCAGGACCACGTCGTGGTCGGTGACCTCGAAGCTGATCTCGCCCGAGAGCCGGTCGATCGCACGCTCCAGCGAGGGATCCTCGAAGGGGACCATCCGCCCGCAGCGGCGGCATATCGCGTGGTGATGGTGCTCGCCGCCGGGCTCGACCCGCTCGTAGCCGGCGGTGCCACGGGTCACCTCGATGCGCTGCACGAGGCCGAGCCGCTCGAGCTGCTCGAGCGCCCGGTAGACGCTGGCGCGGCCGACCGCAGGCCGGCGGCGACGCAGCTCGTCGTCGAGGTCCAGTGCGGTGACGGCGCAGTCGTGGCGGGCCAGCGCCTCGACCACTGCGGTGCGGGCGCCGCCACGTCGGTAGCCCGCCTCCTGCAGGGAAGCCAGCGCGTGCTCGGCCCAGGCACTGTCGACCTTGGTCGGCATCTAGGTGACTGTAACTCCCGCTTGGACGGTTCGCGAATGCCTCCGCAGCGCCCGCAGGCGACCGACTGGCAGGGAGAGCGCGTAGACGGCGACGATCGCCAGCGCCACCGAGGCTCCGCCGGCCGTCCCCGCGTAATAGGAGAGGTAGAGGCCGGCGACACCGGAAAGAGCGGCGAGCCCGGCGGCGAGGGCCATCATCGGCAGCATGCGGTCGCTGAGCCGGCGCGCCGCGGCGGCCGGGCCGACGAAGACCGCGACGACGAGCAGGTTGCCGAGGCCCTGCACGGCGACGACGATCCCGGCCGCGAGCAGGACCAGCAGGGCGGCGTCGGCAAGCGCCGGAGAGACACCGAGGGAGAGCGCGGTGCCGCGGTCGAAACCGGCGATCAGGAACCGGCCGTGCAGGAGACGCAGCGCGACCGCGACGAGGACGGCGAGCCCCGCGGCCGTTGCCAGGTCGGCGTCGGTGACGCCAAAGACGTCGCCGAAGAGCAACGACTCGATCCCGGGTGGAGATTGCGGCGAGAGCGCCAGCAGCACGCCGAGGCCGAACATCGTCGTCACCACAACCGCGACCCCGGCCTCACGGTCGATTCCGGCGATCCTCGCGGCGAGCGCAATCGCGAGCGCGGCGAGGACGATCGCCGGCACCGCCCCGAGCAGCAGGGGAACGCCGGCGATGGCGGCGAGGACGAGGCCGGGGAAGATCGAGTGCGAAAGCGACTCGGCCGCGTAGGAGAGGCGGTAGAAGACGACCCAGCAGCCGAGCGCGCCGGCGGCGACGCCGACCAGGACAACCTCGGCGAGGGCGCGCTGCATGAACGGTTCCTGTAGGGGGGCGAGCATCTCAGTGGTGGTGATGGTGTGGTGGCAGGATCGCCCGGCCGCCCGACCCGGGGATCTCGACGATGGCGCCGCCGTAGGTCGCTTCGAGGACGCCGAGGTCGGCGAGGACCTCGTTGGGGGGGCCGCAGGCGATCTGGCGCCTGTTGATGCAGAGAACGAGGTCGCAGCCGCGCGCCTGCTCGAGGTCGTGGGTGGCGATCGCCACCCCCCGCCCCTCTCCCGCCAGCTCCGCGATCAGCGCTTCCAGACCCTCGGCGCTGGGCCGGTCGAGACCCGAGAACGGCTCGTCGAGCAGCAGCACACCGGCGTCCTGGACGAGGGCGCGGGCGATCAGCACCCGCTGGCGCTGACCGCCGGAGAGGCGCCCGAAGGTCTCTCCGGCGAGCGGCCGCAGCCCAACCCGGTCGAGCGCCCGCTCGGCCGCCTCGCGCTCGCGGCGGCCCGGCCGCCGCCACCAGGGCAGGCCCGCAATCGTTCCCATCGTCGCCACGTCGAGGGCGGAGACCGGGTAGTCGAGGCGCGAGCGCTCGGTCTGGGGAACGGTTCCGCACCTCGCCCTGACGCGGAGCGTCCCCTCGACTCGACGCAGCTCGCCCAGCACCGCCCGCAGCAGGGTCGTCTTGCCGCCGCCGTTGGGACCGAGCAGCGCCAGGGTCTGGCCCGGCAGCAGGGCGAACTCGACGCCAGAGATCGCCGGCGCCCCGCCGTAGCCGGCGGCGAGCCCGGTCGCCTCGATCAGCGACTCGGCGGGCATCCTCGCCTCCCCCCTGTGAAACCGCGCGCCATCGATTCGGCGTTGGCCGCCTCCATGCGCAGGTAGGTGGAGCCGTCGGATCCCTCCGAGCCGAGCGTGTCGCCGTAGAGCGAGTGGTCCGCGGAAGCCCCGGTCTGGCTCGCGATCGCCTCGGCGACCTTCGGACTCAGCGAGCTCTCGGGGAAGATCGCCTCGACGTGTTCGCGTTCGATCAGCTCGGCGAGCGCGCTCAGGTCCTTCGCCGAGGCCTGGGCCTGGGTGGTCTGGGAGGGGATCACGGCGCCGACCACGTCGATCCCGTAGCGCTTGGCGAAATAGCCGAAAGCGTCGTGGTCGGTGACGAGCTTGCGCTGCGAGAGCGGGACCGAGGCCATACAGCGGGCGATCCCGGCGTCGAGGGCGCGCAATTTGGCCAGGTAGGCGCCGGCGTTGGATTCGAACAGGCGCTTGCGTGGCGGGTCGGCGGTCGCAAGCTGTCTCTCGATCTCCCGCACCGCCGCCTCGGCGTTGCGCGGGTCGTGCCACCAGTGCGGGTCGTAGCGCGACGCGTCGGCACCGCTCGACTCGCCCGGCAGGCGCTCGGGCACGCTCGCGCCGAGATCGACGACGCGGGCGTCGCTGCCGCTGTCGGAGACGACCTGGCCGATCCATTCGTCGAGGCCGTCGCCGCTGGCGAAGACGAGCTTCGCCTCTGCCGCGCCGGCGACGTCGCTGGGGCGAGGCTCGTAGGAGTGCGGATCGGTGTTCGGCTGCAGGATCTGGTCGACCGCGACCGCGTCGCCACCAACCGCGCGCACCCAATCGCCGATCTGGGTCGTCGTCGCCACCACCTCGACCTGTCCGTCCCGGGCGGACGTGGCGCTGCCGCAGCCGAACGCCACGAAGGCGACCGCCGCCAGAGCCGCGGCGGCGAGGGCCGGGACGCGCGGGGCCTGTGCCAGCGCCCGAGCGCCGGCGGCGAGACCGAATACAGCCCCCGAGACGACCGCGATCGTCCCCCCCGGCGGCGCGTCGGTCTTGACCGAGAGCCAGAGGCCAACCGTGCCCTCGAGCGCGACCAGGACGATGCTTGCAAGCTGCCAGGTCCGCATCCGCTCGGTGAAGAGGCGAACGGTGAGTGCGGGCACAACGAAAAGTGCGGTAACGAGCAGAGCGCCGACCACCGAGAGCGCCGCCGTCGTGGCGAACGCGATCAGGCCCAGCAGGGCGATGTCGAGCGTGCGGCCGCCGGCTCGGAGGGCGCTGGCCGCCCCCGGGTCAAAGCCGGCCGCAAGCCAGCGATGGCCGAGCAGCAGCGAGGCGAGGACGGCGGCTCCGGCCGCGACCGCCGCCAAAGCGATGTCGCCGCTGTCCACCAGCAGCAGGCTGCCGAAGAGCAAGGTCTCGACGTTCGCGCCGGAGCCGAAGACGTCGCTGGCGAGGATCGTCCCGGCGGCGAGGCAGCCGACGAGGACGATCGCCACGGCACTGTCGCGCCCCTCCTCGTCGCGGCGGCCGAGCAGGACGGTGCCGGCGCTGAAGACGACCGCCGCGCCGAAGGCCCCCAGCGGCGCCGCGAAGCCCAACCCGTCGGCCAGCACCAACCCGGGAAACGCCGCCGTGCCCACCGCGTGGGAGAAGAAGGCGAGCCCGCGCAGGACGATCCATGTGCCGAGCAGCCCGGCGGGAACGGCCAGGATCAGGACCTCGATCAGGCCTCGCTGGACGAAGGGCAGCTGAAACGGCTCGAGCACCGACCGGAGTAAATCAAAATGAGATCCATTTTTATTTTCCTGGGCCGCGCGACCGAACTGCATCAAATTCCCTATCTGGCAGATAGGGAATTTGATGCAGTTCGCTAGTAGCGTGGGCGGCATGCGACGGAGATCGCGATGAGGGCGCTGGTGCAGCGGGTGAGCCAGGCGGCCGTCGACGTCGAGGGGGAGCGGGTGGCCCAGATCGGACCCGGGATGCTGGTCCTGCTCGGCGTGCGGCGCGGCGACACCGTCGAGGACGCCGACCGCCTCTCCGACAAGGTCCACGCGCTGCGGATCTTCGACGATGCCGAGGGCCGGATGAACGAGCCGCTTGGCGACCGCGAGATCCTCTGCGTCAGCCAATTCACCCTCTACGGCGATGCCCGCAAGGGCAACCGGCCCAGCTACGAAGACGCGGCGCCGGCCGCCGAGGCCGAGCCGCTCTACGACCGCTTCTGCGAGCGGCTTGGCGCCGCCAAGGGTGTCTTCGGCGCCTGCATGGGCGTGGCGCTCGTCAACGACGGCCCGGTCACGCTCTTGCTCGAGTCCTGACCTGAAAGCGGCGTCGTCGACGGGCGAAATGCTGCGGCCTACCGCATTCGATCGGCGTAGGATTGGGCCATGGCTTCCCGTCCCCGCACGCTGCTCGAGCCCGGCCACGAGGCCGAGTGGGCTCGGCTCAATGCCGAGAAGCGCAAGGCCTTGACTCCACCGCCCGATACGCCGATCGGCGAGTTGCTGCGTCGGGGTCAGGAGCTCTCGGCCCAGGCCGGCGGACTGCTGCGTGCGGTGGATCGCGCCAATGAGCATCCCCGACCCTGAGCTCGACGTCGCTGTCGCGGCAATGGCCGCCGAGGGCGCGCGCTTCGTTGTCGTCGGTGGCTTTTCCGTCATCGCCAACCGCTTCGTGCGCGCCACGGAGGACATCGACTTCCTGGTTCCCGACGACACCGACAACGACCGGCGCGTTCTGACAGCGCTCGGGGTGCTGGGCGGCACCCGCCTTCGCGACGACGCGCCGCTCGAGGAGAAGCACCTACAACCGGATGGGCGTCAACTACAGCGACTTCCGCCGGCCGGATCCGCGGATCGAGGTGGCGATCTGGACCGCGCTCGGCGATGCGCGCAGCGTCGTCAACGTGGGCGCGGGCACGGGGTCCTACGAGCCCGACGACCGTGAGGTGATCGCGGTCGAGCCGTCGCCGGTGATGATCGCCCAGCGGCCGGCCGGCGCGGCACCGGCGGTCGAAGGGGTTGCCGAGGCCCTCCCCCTGGAGGACAAGAGCGTCGATGCCGCGATGGGCGCGCTGACGATCCACCACTGGGACGACCTCGACGACGGCCTCGCCGAGATGAGGCGGGTCGCCCGCCGCCGCATCGTGCTCTTCACGATCGATGCCGAGAGGAACTCCGAGATCTGGACCCTGTCGGAGTACTTCCCGGCGGCGGCGAGGGCCGAGCGGGAGAAGATGCCCTCGATGGAGACACTCGAAGCTCTGATGCCGAAGGCGACGATCGAAGCCGTCCCGGCGCCCAGTCGCTGCCATGACGAATTCACCAGCGCCCTCTGGGACAGGCCCGAGCTCTTCCTTGAGCCCGGCATCTTGCGCGCCAGCTCGCTCTGGCACAGCCTGCCAGCGGCGGAGGTCGAGCGGGGCCAGGAGCTGCTGCGGGCCGACCTCGAGAGCGGCCGCTGGGACGAGGAGCACGGTCACCTCCGCACCCTGCCCGAGCTGGAAATCGGCCTGCGCCTGGTCTGCGAAGAGCTGTGAGCGGCGAGGGACTGATCCGCGACGCGAGCGAGCACGACGGCCCGGTAATCGTGGGTCTCTGGACCGAGGCCTATTTCACCGAAGGAGAGGGCGGTCGGGACACGCCCTACGAGCTGGCCGAGTTCGAGGCTACGGCCGCAGCCGCGGCGCACCTCCTCGTCGCCGAGCGCGAGGGCGAGGTGGTTGGCGTCGTCGCCCTGCTCGCCCCCGAGCAGCCCTCGCGCGCCGTCGCCGGCGAGGGCGAGGCCGAACTGGCGCGTCTCGTCGTCGGCTCGGGCGCCCGCCGCCGCGGCATCGGCCGCGCCCTCGCCGAACGCTGCGCCGAGCTGACCCGAGCGGAGGGCTGGCCCGCGATCGCGCTCTGGAGCCGTCCCTACCAGACCGCCGGCCACCGGCTCTACGAATCGCTCGGCTACGCCCGCCTCCCCGAGCGCGACAGCATCGACGACACCGGCCATGGCCGCCTCGTCTTCCGCCTCTCCATCGAGTTATCGTCGCCACCCCAAGGCTGACTTCGTCTTTCCGGTGCCATATCCCACATAAAGACGGGTCGGCGCTGGGAGAATGGCCGCCATGGAGAACCTGACCGCGCGCCTCGAGGGATCGATCGTCAGGCTCGAGCCGCTGCGAGAGGAGCACACGGAGGAGCTCTGGGAAGTGGCGCAGGCGCCGGAGATCTGGGCCTGGCTGGCGAACCTGAACCAGCGGGAGCGCTTCGACATCTGGATGCGCCTGACCCTGGAAGCGGCGCAGGCGGGCAGCGAGGGCCCCTTCACCACCCGCGACGCCCGCACCGGCAGGGCGATCGGCAGCAGCCGCTACCTCAACGTCCGACCCAACGACCGCGTGGTCGAGGTCGGCTGGACCTGGCTGCACCCAAGCGCCTGGCGCAGCGGCGCCAACGTCGAGGCCAAGCTGCTGATGATGCGCCACGCCTTCGAGACGCTCGAGTGCGTCCGGGTCGAGTTCAAGACCGACGCCCGCAACGAGCGCTCGCGAGCCGCCCTCGCCGCCCTGCCCGCCAAGTTCGAGGGCATCCTGCGCAACCACATGATCGTCCCCGACGTCGGCCAGCGCGACTCGGCTTACTACAGCGTGATCGACTCGGAGTGGCCCGAGGTCCGCGAGAACCTCGAACGTCGCCTCGAGCGGGCCGAGCCCTAGTTTCCCAGCGCCCGGTCGATGAACGGGCCGAGCAGGTCGCCGGCTTGGGCGGCGGTCTTCTCGGGGGGGTCGCTGGGCGCGGTGATGTAGCTGATCGCGAGGCGGACCAGGGACTCGGCGAGCAGCTTCACGTCGACCTCCGGCGCCTGCGGCCAGCCCTCTTCGATCGTCGCCGTCAGGCGTGCGGTCGCCCACTGGACCACGGGCATTCCCTGGGTGGTGACGAAGGGGAGCATGCCGCCGGTGCCGTCGTCGCTGAGCAGGATGCGGACGAGGGGGTCCTCGCCGGCAGTGCGGAGGAAGGTTTCCAGCGCCGCGCCGACCGCGGCGCGGGGGTCGTCGAGGTGCTCGCGCACGGCGGCGTCGACGCCGTCGAGGAAGCGTTCTCCCTCGTGGATGACGAAGGCCTGGCCGAACTCGTCGCGGCTGCCGAACTCCTTGTAGAGAGTCTGGCGACTGACGCCGGCCGCGCCGGCGATGTCGGACATCGTGATCTCCGACCAGGACCGCTGCTGCAGCTCGTCGCGAGCGGCGCCGAACAGCGTCTCTCGCAACAGCTCTTTGGCGGCCTGCGGGTAAGGGGTGCGGGCGGTGGCCACGGCGGGAATCGTGCCAGCAGTCGCGGTCACTCGCCGCCCTCCCCATCGTCGGGCTCGAAGTCGACCTTGTCGCGCACGCCGCAGTCGGGACAGGCCCAGTCGTCGGGAACCTCACTCCACGGCGTGCCGGACGGGAAGCCCTCGCGCGGGTGGCCCGGCCCCTCGTCGTAGACGTACCCGCAGCTCGGGCAGCGCCAGCGGCTCACAGAACAACCCCCTTCCGGTGCGCTTTATCCACGCATATAGGGGGAAAGGCGCACCGGAAGGTCATGCTGCGGCTCCGTAGCGGGCGAGGAGGCGGGCCCGCTTGCGCGGCTGGATGTTGGCGCGGGTGACGTCGCCTTCGAAGTGCTCGAGCAGGCGCGGGTCCATCACCCGTCGCCACAGCGGCGGGATCCAGGCCAGCACGATCATCCCGGCGTAGCCGGTGGGCAGCTGCGGCGCCTCGTCGACGTGGCGCAGCGCCTGATAGCGCCTGGTCGGGTTGGCGTGGTGGTCGCTGTGGCGCTGCAGGTGGTAGAGCAGGACGTTGGAGGCGACGTTGTTGCTGTTCCAGCTGTGTTCCGGGAGGCAGCGCTCGTAGCGGCCGTCCTCGCGCTTCTGGCGCAGCAGGCCGTAGTGCTCGAGGTAGTTGACGACCTCCAGCAGCGAGAAGCCGAGCACCGCCTGGACCAGCAGGTAGGGCAGAACGACGGGGCCGAAGGCGATCGCCAGGCCGGCGAAGAGGACGACGGTCATCGCCCAGGCGCCGAGGATGTCGTTGCGCAGGGTCCAGTGCGACTTGCCCATGCGGTCGAGGCGGGCTGCCTCGATCCCCCAGGCCGAGGTCAGGCTGCCCTTGACCGTGCGCGGCAGGAAGGCCCAGAAGCTCTCCCCCAGCCGCGAGCTGGCCGGGTCCTCGGGAGTGGCGACGCGGACGTGGTGACCGCGGTTGTGCTCGATGAAGAAGTGGCCGTAGCCGGTCTGCGCCAGCGCCACCCGACTCAGCCAGCGCTCGGTGCCGTCGCGCTTGTGGCCGAGCTCGTGAGCGGTGTTGATCGCGATCCCGCCGACGACGCCCATCGTCATCGCCAGGCCGAGGCACTCCAGGGTCGAGAGATCGCCGCTGGACCAGAGCCAGCAGGCGAAGACAAGACCGGCGTACTGGACCGGGATGAAGAGGTAGGTGCACCAGCGGTAGTAGCGGTCCTGCTCGAGCCACTTGAGCACGCTGTCGGGCGGGTTGGTCGCGTCGAGCCCGATCGCGACGTCGAGGATCGGGAAGGCGACGAAGACGAGCAGCGGGCCGAAGAACCAGAAGAACTCGAATCCGGTCGCCGCAACGCTGGCCCAGGCGATGAAGGGGGCAAAGGGGACGACCAGGCCAAGCAGCCAGGCGTAGCGCTTGGCGTCGCGCCAGCCGGCCGGGTTCAGTTCGATCGCGGGCCCGTGGTCGTGGCTATGGGTTGCGGCCTCCATCGCTCCTCCTTGTCAAATCCCGAATAGACGTCTTCTTGGTTGACAAGATAGCGGACTTTGTAAATCAAAACAACAAGCGTCTTCAACTTGTCGAGGACGGAGCGTCCCACTCCCCGCTACCATCCTGCTCGTGTCCACGCTGCTGGGAATCCTCCAAGTGATCATCTCCGGAGTGCTGATCTTCCTGATCCTCCTGCACTCCGGCAAAGACACCGGCCTCTCCGGCGCCTTCGGCATCGGCGGCGGAGGCAGCTCCTTCGGCGGCGGCTCGATGGTCGAGCGCAACCTCGACCGGGCGACGATCTTCTTCGCGGTGCTGTTCGCCGTCAACACCATTGTCCTGCTGAAGATCTAAGGGCCTAAACCGGCTCGGCCGGCCTCTCCACCGCTTCGCGATCGCCGTTCGCGGCAGCGCCGTTGCCGTTGCCGAGGATCTCGACCGCTTCGCTGCGCAGCTCGGCGTCGAGCAGGGCGAAGTCCTCGTCGGAGAGCTTGCCTGCCGCGTGGTCGAGTTCGGCGTCGCGGATCTCTCGGTACTTGGCCTCCTTCAGCGCCTCCAGCTCTGTGTCGGCGGTGGCGACGTGGCGTGTCTTTCGGACAGGCCAGAGGCCGATCAGCGCCCCGGCGAGCGCGATCAGGCCGCCGATCCACATCCAGGTGACGAGCGGGTTGACGATGACGCGGAAGGTCGCGGGCGTGCCTTCGGCGACATAGCGCTTGGCGATCTGCTTCGCCGTCGCCACCTGGAGAGTTTCGATCTGAGCCAGGGCGACGGGGCGCAGTTGAGGATTGGCAGCAGCCGCCCGCATCATCGCCGCCACCGCCTTGCACTGGGCAGGTGCGCCGGGGCCGCCGCGGACGCAGGCTTCGAAGCCTTCGTCGGCGCCGCGCGCCGCGCGCTGCACACCGGTGATGCTCGGCTGGATCGCGGTCCAGAAGTCGCGCAGGACACTGGCCTCGAGGCCGATGTCGCTGTCCGATTCGCCGCCGAAGTAGTTGGCGATCGTCCCCCCCGACACCCCGGTCGGCCGGTAGAAACGACGATCCGGGTGCAGGGTGAACGTCTTGCCGTCCTTCTCCACCAACAGCACCGCCCCAGCGGTGAAGGCAAGCTTGTCGACGCTCGCGGTGGGCCGCACGTAGGTGACCCTGTAGCCGTCGATCACGGCGCTTTCTCCAGGCCTCAGCACGACGTCGCGCTTGGTCTGGAAGCTCGAGGAGGCGGCGATCCCGATCAGCAGCACGGCGATGCCGATGTGGACGATGTAGCCGCCGTAGCGGCGCCGGTTGCGGGAAACGACCCCGACCAGCGCCGCCGGCATCGAGCCGCCCTTGAGCGTGCGCCGTGCCTTCGCCCCGCGCCAGAACTCCTGGACCAAACCGACCAGGGCGAAGCCGGCGAAGAGGAAGAGGGCGAAGGCCCAGGGCTTGTGCAGCGCGTCGGTGAAGAGCGCGAGCACGACCCCGACCGTGGCGGCCGAGATCGCCGGGACGAGGAAGACGCGCTTGGCGGTCGCCCAGCTGACCCGGCGCCAGGCGAGCAGCGGCCCGATCCCGGTGAAGAGGACGAGCCCGATCGCCAGCGGGGTCGTGTAGCGGTCGAACCAGGGCGCCGCCAGCGAGGACTTGGTCCCGGTGAACAGTTCCGAGATCAACGGGAAGAAGGTGCCCCAGAAGATCGTCGCGCAGAGCGCCACCAGGAGCAGGTTGTTGACGACGAAGACGGACTCGCGCGAGGCCAGCGAGTCGATCCGCTTCTCGCTGCGCAGGTCGTCGAGGCGGGAGACGATCAGCGCGGTGGAGCCGATCAGCACCACGGCGATCAGGCCGAGGATGTATGGGCCGACGGTGCTGTCGCCGAAGGCGTGGATCGACTGCAGGACGCCGGAGCGGACGAGGAAGGTGCCGAGCAGCGCCAGCGAGAAGGTGGCGACGATCAGGCAGGCGTTCCAGACCTTCAGCATGCCGCGCTTCTCCTGGACCATCACCGAGTGCAGGAAGGCGGTGCCGATCAGCCATGGCATCAGCGCCGCGTTCTCGACCGGGTCCCAGGCCCAGTAGCCGCCCCAGCCGAGCTCGGTGTAGGACCAGCGGGCGCCGAGCAGCAGGCCGAAGCCGAGGAAGGCCCAGGCGATCAGGGCGAAGCGGCGGGTGGCGCGGATCCAGGAGGCGTCGAGGCGACGGGTGACGAGGGCGCCGATAGCGAAGGCGAAGGGGATCGTGAAGGCGACGTAGCCCGAGTAGAGCATCGGCGGGTGGATCATCATGCTCGGGTGCTGAAGCAGTGGGTTGAGGCCGATCCCGTCGGGCGGCGCCGGGCTCAGCTTGGCGAACGGGTTGACACCGCCGGCGAACAGCATCAGCCCGGTGAAGAAGCCGGCGATACCGGCCATCACCGCGGTCGCGTAGGGGACGATCTCGCGCAGCCGGTTGCGGGTCGCGTAGAGCGCCAGCGAGGAGGCGATCGAGAGCACCCAGGCCCAGAGCAGCAGCGAGCCTTCCTGGCTCGACCACATCGCCGCCAGCTTGTAGAAGGTCGGCGTCTCGATCGAGGAGTGCTGCTGGACGATGTGGAAGGAGAAGTCGTCGCTCGCGAAGGCGATCTCGATCAGGACGACGCAGAGGGTGAGCAGACCGCAGGCCGCGTAGACGGCGCGGCGCGAGACGAGGACCCAGCGCTCGTCGCCCTTGCGTCCGACCAAAGCGGTGACGGCAGCGATGACCATCGTCACGAAGGCCAGCGCCAGGACGGCGCTGCCGAGGCTAGCTGTCATTCGTCGTGAACTTCGACGGGCACTTGGTCACCAGGGTGTCGCGTTCGCCGACGAAGACGCCGTGCGCGACTTCGCCGGTGAGGACGATCTCGCGGCCGCCGCGGAAGGGATCGGGGACAGTGCCGCTGTAGGTGACCGGCAGAGTGGGTCCACCGCCTTCGCGGTCGGCAACCCGGAAGCGCAGCCCGTCCCCCCTGTGCCGAATCGACCCCGGCACGACCTTGCCGGTCAGGTCGTAGCTGACCCCAGGCGCGGCACCGACCAGTTGCGAGGGCTCCTTCGCTTCGCTCGCAGCGCTGAAGGACGTGTAGACGAGCGCCGCCGCCAGGAGAACGGCGACGCTGAGGGCGACCACGAGCCGGATCTTCCGCTTGCGCTGGGGATCCATGGGCGGCGATTATCGCAAGGTGGGTAGG
>DASSMU010000036.1:0-4291 GCA_035701465.1 Solirubrobacterales bacterium | reverse complement strand
ATCCTCACGCCCGAGGTCCGGGCGCGCAAGATGGCCGAGGACGCCGCCACGTCGGCCGGCGGCGACACCGCCGGCCCGGCCAACGGCAACGGCCACTCGAACGGCGGCAACGGCAACGGCGGTGCCAAGACCGACGGCCCGGTCGCGCCCACCGCGGCGATGACCGAAACCCCCCCGGTCCGGCCGGCGAAGATGCAGGGCCTAGACCTCGGCCCGGCCTGCGAGCAGTGCGGCGGCATGATGCAGCGGACGGGTAGTTGCTACACGTGTTCTTCGTGCGGCAACAACACCGGCTGCGGCTGAGCCGGTGAGCGATTCGGGGCGGGGCGCGTTAGCGTGGAGCTTCATCCGGTTCCTCCTTGTTGCTGGGGCTTCGACACCGCCAGCCTCCAAGGAGGTCCGGATGAACAACGTGCTTAGGAATTACAGCTAGCGGTGCTCGGGGTTCGGAAAGTCGAAGCGGCAACCAGCGTCCCACTCGGTGCGCTGGTTGCCGTGGGCCGGGATGCCGCCGGCGTCCTTGAGGATGCGCGCAAGGTGGAGCATGTTCCAGGCGGCGAAGGTGGTGTTGCGGTTGGTGAAGTCGTTCTCGGGGCCGCCCGAGCCCTCGTCGAGGTATGACGGGCCCGGCCCTGCCTCGCCGATCCAGCCGGCGTCGGCCTGCGGCGGAATCGCGTAGCCGAGGTGTTGCAGCGAGTAGAGGACGTTCATCGCGCAGTGCTTGACCCCGTCCTCGTTGCCGGTGACCAGGCAGCCGCCGACGCGGCCGTAGTAGGCGTACTGGCCGGCCTCGTTGAGCAGGTGCGAGTTGCCGTAGAGGCGCTCGATCACCTGCGTCGCCACCGAGGACTTCTCCCCCAGCCAGATCGGCATGCCGAGGACGAGGATGTCGGCCGCCATCACCTTCGCGAAGATCTCGGGCCACTCGTCGCGCTCCCAGCCGTGCTCGGTCATGTCGGGCCAGACGCCGGTGGCGATCTCGTGGTCGATCGCGCGGATGCCCTCGACCGCGACGCCGTTGCGACGCATGATCTCCATCGAGACGTTCATCAGGCCCTGGGTGTTGGACACCTCCGGGCTGCGCTTCAGGGTGCAGTTGATGAAAAGCGCGCGCAGGTCCGAGTAGTCGGTCGTGCTGCTCTCGCAAAGCTCGGCTTGCTTCCCGGTCAGCTCCGTCATCTCAGCCGCCGACCTTCTCCAGGGGCGCGCGCGGGCGCGACACCGAGCGCGAGAACCGCATCGCGCCGTCGTCGATCGGACCCCGCCGGATCGAGCGCAGGTCGAAGATGTAGTTCTGTCGCAGCTTCCAGGGTTCCTTCGAGCCCTGTTTGGGAAATTGGTCGAGCGAGCGCAGGACGTAGCCGGAGGTGAAGTCGAGCAGCGGCGCCTCGGTCACGCTCGGGTCGGTGATCTCGGGAATGCTTTTGCGGTAACCGTGCGCGTCCATGTGAGCCAGGAGGCGGCAGACGTACTCGGATGTCAGGTCGGCCTTCAGGGTCCAGGAGGCGTTGGTGTAGCCGACGGTGAAGGCGCAGTTGGGAACCCCGCTCAGCATCATCCCCTTGTAGGTCATCGTCTTCGGCACGTCGACCGTGTGGCCGTCGACGACCAGCTCCATGCCGCCGAGGAAGAGCAGGTTGAGGCCGGTGGCGGTGACGACCACGTCGGCCTCCAGCTCCTCACCGGAATCGAGCCTGATCCCGCTCTCGGTGAAGGTGTCGATGGTGTCGGTGACGACCGTGGCGCTGCCATCGCGGATCGCCTTGAAGAGGTCGCCGTCGGGCACCAGGCACATGCGCTGGTCCCAGGGGTTGTAGCGGGGCTTGAAGTGCCTGTCGATGTCGTAGCCGGCCGGCAGCGCGCGTTCGACGCCGCGGCGGACCATCTTCTTCACGGCCTGCGGGCGGCGACGGCTGAGCTGGTAGAAGGCGGTCTGGAGGAGGACGTTCTTCCAGCGCACGATCGTGTAGACGGCCCTGTCGGGGAGCACGCGTCGCAGGGCCCCGGCGAGCGGGTCTTCGGCCGGCAGCGAGGCGATGTAGGTGGGGGAGCGCTGCAGCATCGTCACCTGGGCAGCCTCCCCGGCCATCGCCGGCACCAGCGTCACAGCCGTCGCGCCGCTGCCGATGACGACCACACGCTTGCCGGCGTAGTCGAGGTCCTCGGGCCAGTGCTGGGGATGGACGATCCGGCCGCCGAAGCTCTCGGACCCCGCGAACTCGGGGGTGAATCCCTCGTCGTAGCGGTAGTAGCCGCTGCATACCCAGAGGTAGTCGCAGGTGACTGCCACCGCCTCCCCCGTGTCGGAGCGCTCGGCCTCGACCCTCCAGCGCGCCTCCTCGCTCGACCACTCGGCCCGCACCGCGCGGTGCTGGAAGCGGATCCTCCCCTCGATCCCCCCGTCCCGAGCGGTCTGGCGCACGTATTCGAGGATCGAGGGCCCGTCGGCGATCGTCTTCGAGTTCGTCCAGGGCCGGAACCGGTAGCCCAGCGTGTGCATGTCGGAGTCCGAACGGATCCCGGGGTAGCGAAAGAGGTCCCACGTTCCCCCGAGGTCCTCCCGCGCCTCGAAGATCGCGTAGCTGCGGCCGGGAAAGGCCTCTTGGAGGTGATGCGCGGCACCGATGCCGGAAAGGCCGGCCCCGACGATCAGCACGTCGAGATGCTCGCTGGATTGCCCGTTCGCGGTCAAGCAGTCGGCATTCTGGCACGTTGGCTGGTCAGCCAGGCATTGAGAGCGAGCGGTGGAGGCTCTCGATCAAACCGCGAGCCAGGTCCTCGTCTCTCCCGCCTACGCGGAGGTTGTCGAAACGGCCGTCGGCGATGGCCTCGGCCCAGGCCTCGACCGGGCCGACCGCCCAGGTGCTGGGGTCCTGCTCGAGCTTGGAGACGCAGGTGGTGACCTCGCCGCGCTGCAGGTCGACGTTGACGCCGGCTGCCTGCCGTATCGGCTCCTCCCGCTCCTCCGACTCCTCCGGCTCTTCCCGCTCCTCATCCTCTCCAATGTCGACCACGAGCTGACACGAACCCGTACTGCCCATTGGCAACACGGCCAGCGGAACGGCGAGCAGGAAGGCCGCCTCGATATCGATCTCGGTGAGCGGATCGGTGCCTTCCGAGATGTGCCGGCACTCACAGCGGCTCGCGGCGACCAGCGGGCCGACCGCTTGCCGGGTCCAGTCGGTGACCGCGTAGGGCCTGGCCTTGCCGGTTTCTTTCAGCACCTCGATCTGGCGGGAGGCACGCATCGCCGAGAGGCGCCGCTCCAGCGAGGGGTAGCTGATCTCTGGTATGGCATCGCTGAGCTCCGTCAGCGAAAGGGGGCGGGCGGCAAGGACACGAAGCACGGTTGAGCTCCAGCCGCCGACCAGCGACCTGATCGCTCCCTTGGCCAGCTCGCTGCCGAAGGTGATCGGCCCGTGCGGTGCTCGCGCGAGCCAGGCTTCGACGACCTCGGCGACGGAGAGGATGGCGCGGCCGACGTCGGTCAGCTCGTTCTCGACCGTGTACGGCATGCCGCTGCGCACGTGGCGTTCCAACGCGCCGATCGCGCGCAGGTTGCCGACCTGGCCGCGCAGGGTCGTCTGGGCGGCACCGCCGATCTGTTCGCGCAGGTCCGGCAGCCGCAACGGCCCACCGAGATGGGCACTCAGGATCGGGCCGCAGAGTGGTCCAGCCAGAAGGGAAAGGACGGTCCCTCCGGCTCGGACCCCCGCGGGATACGGGGCGCTGTCGGGGTGCATCGTCTTATTGGGACTGGGTACCGCTCAGGATATATATAGGAACCGCCGTCAGCGGCGCCACCCTATTCGAAACGAGCGGGCTGCGGCTTCAGACGCACCGGGGCCGTGGAAAGCGCCTGCACGCGCAGATCGCTCCAGGTCAGGCCCTCGCGAACCAGCGCCGGCAGCCCGAGGGCAACCGCCGTGGCGATCTCGACCGCCTGCAGGATCACTCCGTAGGCCAGGGCATCGGCCGTGCCGACGCCGAAACCGGTGTGAAGGACGCTGATCACAGCGAGCTGGAAGACACCGATGTTGGACGGCGTTGCCGGAACCACCGCGGTGACATTGACCGCGAAGAGAACCGCCGCGGCGGCGCCGATACCCGCCTGGCCGCTGAGCCCGAGGGCGGCAAGAAGCGCCCAGCAGGCGGCCAGCTGGATCGCCCAGGCGGTGAGCTGGGCGGCCGCGGCAGCAGCGCCCCGGCGGGGCTGGCGAAATACGCGCAGGCCGGCCCGCACCTGCGCGAGGGCCGCGTGCATCGCGGCTCCCAGCCTGGCAAGGCGACC
>DASSMU010000035.1:0-7138 GCA_035701465.1 Solirubrobacterales bacterium | reverse complement strand
CGCGTCCTCGACGCCCGAACGGGCGAGCTGATCCGCAGCCTGACCCTCGATCCGAGTCGGGACTACCAGCCCATCGGAGGGAGCTGAGGTGTCTACGATGTCCCGCGACATCAGTCTCCGATGTCGCGACACATCACATGAACGCGCCCGGCAGGATTCGAACCTGCGACCTTCGGTTTCGTAGACCGACGAGCCACCGCATTCCAGAGCCGTTTGCGGCAGTTATGCGACCAATCTGAGACTTGACAGTTGCGGTCGTTTCGACCGAAGGTCAGGCGCCCGACCGTCTAATGCGGAACCAGCTCGCGCGAAACCTCGTCGGAGAGACCCCGCTGCTCAAGGCTGCCGAGCACGACCCGCTGGGCTTGCGCCGAGAGGCCGATGACGACAGGGCGCAAGGCCTGGTGGTCCGCTTCGTAGCGCGACGCGAACTCGCCGATCAGCTCGTCGGCAAACGAGTAGCTCACCGAGCGCACGCCCTCGAAGTCGATCAGGACATCACGACCGTCCGCCACAAGCTGCTCGATCTCGGCTCGAATCTGCTCCGCCCTTGCCCGGGTCGAGAAAGCCTGGCCGTGGCGCCCCAGCACGTATCGCGGTGACGCCGAGGATCGTGGAATGTCGTTCTCTAGCGTCGTCATGGGTGCGAGGCTACGTCAACGGCCGGACGCATGCAATCACCGATCCGGCCTTCCGATGGTCGTCCAGTCGCAGGCAATCCAAGTCCCCTGCGTAGACGGCGAATTCCAGCCGTGGTCCTTAACGCGGGCATCGACTATCTCGCGCTGGAAGGCTCCCTGTCCGGCCCGGATGAACATCTCAGCCGAAGAAGCAGCCGAAGACAGGGTTTCCCTGAGCACCCAGGTGAAGCCGTTGCCCCGATGGGGCCGCCGAGTGCCGCTCACGCCTTCTTGTAGAGCCTGTCCGATCGCATGCTCGTCGACCACGAAGTCGGGGTGATTCCGACGAATGTGCGCCGGAATCCCAATCCCACAATCGCCGATGCCAAGCATGATCCGGCTCAACCCATCGACCTCGCCACGGCTTGCGGCCACAACACAGCCGGCATCGCTTGCGCCGTGCTCCACCGCGTTCTGGCAAAGCTCGCTGATTGCCATCAGAACCGCATCTCGGACGACGGCGACATCATCGAAATGATCGATCAGCGGCTGCAGAAGCCTATCGGCAAGCTCATCGACCTCAGTCAGCTCGCTCAAGCGGGTCGGCCGGATGATCACATCGGGGTCGTCCTCGACAAGCGCTTGGCCAATGCCACCGATGTCCATCCTCAAACGAAAAGCGCGAAAGCACCGGCCGGCCGCCTCGTCCTGGGGCTCCTTGACTTCGATGCTGCGTCCGGCTTGCCGCTGGCACTCCACCCAGAGCGCCAGCCTCACTGCGAAGAGGGGATGCAGGCCCACCAGATCGCCAGCATCCAGAATCACCTGGCTTGCGCCATCGAGGTCGGTATCAAGCTCCACGGCATAGCCGTGGTCGCGTGTTCCTGCCCCACGTGGCAATCTCAACTCCACGACTGCACCGTATGGCGACATTCGGATCGAACCGGCCGTTTCAACCAGAGATCAACCCGTTTAAGGACTATCCCCCGCAGCGCCAGCTATTCCCGACACGTGTTGTCTACACTGCGCTAGGCATGGAGGCTTTGCCTCGGATAAGGATCACTGGAGACCTGGAGGGCGCTTATGTCGTCCTCGCAAAGCGACCCAATGGGCAGCTGAAGATCGCACCTGAGCAGCCCGACGGGCTACCCAGGATCGTCAAGCTCAAGCGGACAACATGGGCCTGCCCGACACAATGGGTGGCCACCCTTGCTGATGGCCGCACCGTCTACGCCCGTTCCCGACACGGCGAATTCAGCGTCGGCGTTGGTGATGACCTCGACGATGCTGTCCTCAAGAGCGGCGGACCGGAGGCGTTGTATCTCGAGTATGTAGAGGACAGCCCAATGGGATTCGAGGAGCTTCGCGCCCATCTCTATGGATTGCTGGAGTTCCCAGCGGACCTATTGGTCGAGGACAAGATCGGGTCGCGTGATCGAGTCTGTGGCATTGGTTTGTAGCTTCATCTTCGACCGGGACGACCGGGGCAATCGAGTGCTAGACATCACGGCGTTCCTATACGTGATAAGACTCGATTAATGGCTGACGCTCCGGGGATTCTCGGCCACACGCATGAGATCGGCGTACGCTGGCGCAACTTCCGTGGCTTCGCAGATACTGGCTGGCTGCGCCTCAAGCCGATAACGGTTTTTATTGGCGCCAACAATGGCGGGAAGAGCAGCCTGCTTGAGCCTCTGCTTTTGATGAAGCAGTCAATGCTGTCACGAACCGGCGGCAACGCACTACTAACCCGAGGCACCTATCACGACAGCGGCTCGTTTCGAGACTTTGTGCACATGCATGATCCCACGCGACCTGTGAAGTTTGAGTTGAGATGGCACTCCCACCCCAGCAAACCCAGCCAACCCGTTGGTGCTTATGCGCCAGGCGGTGCGGACTTTACCTTCATACAGGGGGCCGAGCCCGAAACGGTATCCCTTGCCTCTTATCGGGTGTTCGATACTCACCAGCGACTCATGCTCAAAAGAACCCGGCGCGACACTGGGACTTATTCTCTCAAGCAGAGCACAAAGCTACCTGAGATTCCCCCTAAGATCTCAGATCCAGACCTGCGACGTGTGATTCGTGACGACAAGCCAGTCGACTTCCTGTTTCGGAGTTCTGCCATCCGTGAAGCGGCACTCCAGCCTGCCGACAGCGAGGGTGGACTTCCAGCGCTCTCGCTTTCGTCGGGAGACTCGGCAGTTGATCACTATTGCGCCGCGATCGAGTACGTCAACTTCCAGATACAAGCGATCTTGGAGCGTCTCAACTATATAGGCCCTCTGCGCGAGCCAGCTAAGCGTGTCTATTCCCTATCGGGAGAGATGCCGCCGGATGTTGGAACTCATGGGGAAAATGCCCCAGAGATCATTTACCGATGGAGGCACCAGAAAGCGGTGCTCAAGAATCTTCGGAAGTGGCTCAAGCACTTCGAATTCAATGCTGACCTGATATGGGATAGCGTGGGATTTGAGGGCTTCTCTCTATTGCTTCAGCATGAGAAGGACGCTCCAACATCCTTCCTTGATGTTGGGTTCGGCGTATCTCAGGTATTGCCGCTCATTGTTCAAGGCCTCAAGTCGCGTACTCGGAGTTGGACGATCACGGAGCAGCCGGAGATTCACCTAAATCCAAGGCTCCAAGCAAAGCTAGCTGATTTCTTTGTAAGCCTCGCCAACCAAGATAAGGGCCTCCTCATTGAGACTCACAGCGAGCATTTCTTGCTTCGTCTGCGTTCACTGGTGGCCGGCGGGGAGATCCCAGCGGAGAACGTCGCCCTCTACTACGTTGAGGCGACAGAGACTGGGTCTAGCGTTAGATCCGTTCCAATTCAAACCAATGGGTATATCGATCCAAAGAACTGGCCGGCAGGCTTTTTCGAGGATTCTCTCCGTGAGTCATTGAGATTGGCCCATACTCAAAGTCAGTATAAAAAGGACCAGTAGCATTGATGCTGGCCGATTTGGTTATTGACACCAATGTATTCGTACACGCGGATAATCCGGCAGAGAAACGCTATACAGCAGCATCAGCTCTGCTCAACGCATTGGTTGACGGCGAGACTGAGATAGGTGTAGATGATGGATTTGATCTTGATCCAAGCGCGAATAAAAGCCTAATTGGTCATGAGTATCTAGAAAAACTAACTCCGCTGTCGGCCGGCTTTCGGGTTTTGGCCCATCTTGCCCAGAGCGGCCGTACTAAGTTTGTGTCGAAGAAGTTCGATCCAGCGACACGCAAGCAAATCAACCAGATCGTAAGGAACAAACGAGACCGCACCTTTCTGTTGGTTTCGACCGAGATGGATGATCGTGTTTTCTGTTCGCACGACTTCAAAGACTTCCAGAAGAGAAAGCGACGTGACATTAAAGCCAAGCTAGGTGTCTCGATTCTAGAGGCGGATGAGGTTCTGAACGCAATGAGCGAGAGTTAGAACTACTGGATTGACTCACGAATTCGAGCGAAACTCCCTCCCACCGCGTGCGTATACCGCGCCAGCATCGTCTCGACGCGGTGACCCGCAATCTCGGCAAGGTCGGCGTCGTTGATGCCAGCAGCGCGAAGGTGGGTGACATAGCTGTGCCTACACTCGTGGGGGCGGATGTCGATACCTGAGGCGCGCTGGGCCGGTTTCCAGACATCGCGGTAGAAGTTGCGCTCGCGCCACATGCGGCCGGTCGGGGTCGTGAAGAGCAGCTCGCAGTTCTCGCCGTTGAGGCGGATCTCGGCTTCGAGCATCCAGGCCAGGGTCGCCGGGACCGGGACGGTCCTCCCCGCGTCATCCTCGCCGTGGTCAGTCTTGGTCCCCTCTAGGATGAAGCCCTCGTGCGCTGTCCGGCAGACCCTCAGCGTCTCGCCGTCGAAGTCCTCGCAGCGCAGGGGCAGCACCTCCCCCAGTCTCATGCCGGTGTCGGTGAAGACGCGGACCATTGCCTCGTAGCGCCCGGCTGCCTTGGCGAAGACGTGCATCTGCTCGAAGCTGAAGACACGGATGGGCCTTCGCTTCTTCTTGGCTCGCGGGTCGTTGGCTCGGACGCGGACTCCCTTGAACGGGTTGAGGTCGGCGATTTCGTCGGTGATCGCGTCCTCGGCCATCGCCGAGAGCGAGCGGAGAATGCCGACGACGCCGGTGGTAGCTCTGCCTTGCACTCGCAGCATGTGGTCGACCAGGGCGAGGACGTGACGGCAGAGCAACTCCCGCATCGGCCATTGCTTCAGCGGGATGCCCTCAACCTCGACTTCGAGGACACGGCCGATGCGGTGCTCGTTGGTGGCGTTGGTCCGTTCTGAGCGCGGATGGCGGGTTGGCCAGGTGGCGAAGTACTCGCCCAGAGTGTCGGGGCGGTCTGAGAGACCGTATGCCTCGTCTATCGCTCGTTGGGCCTCTCGCTTCAGATCGAAGGTGCCCTTGCCGCCGTTCCAGCGAGGCTTGGCGATGTGACGTCTTCCGTCACGGCCGGTGTATCTCGCAACCCAGACGATCTCACCCGAGGGGTTGCGGCGCTTGATCGGAGCCTCGCGCCGTCTCACGCGGCCTCATCCCTTCGCTCGGCGAGGAAGGCGTCAACGTCCGCAGGGTCGATCCGCCTGGCCGTCCCAAGCTTGTAGGAGGGCAGCTCTCCTCTCCTGATCCAGTTGCGGATCGTGCGGTCGGAGACGGCGAGATAGGCGGCAAGGGAGCGCTCGGTGAAGAAAGCGGGAGGCGTTGCTTTCCGTTCCATGCCTTCTATGTCCAAATTGAGCGCCGAATGCGTCGGGTGACTTTCTAAAAATTTGCTCGCCGCTCGAAAAAGACCGAAGGTCAAGGCTCCTGCCGGGCCTCCATACGGGCGGCCGCCGCACGGCGAAGCCGTGCCAAAATCGGCCGCCGGAGGCCCGGTCGTGAACCGCTCAGAGCCTTGCTGATGTTGTGGATCAGAAAAGTGCGGCCCAGGCACCGAACCGGAGGGTTCGTAGTGTGTCGGTATTCGGGGGTGGTGGCTGAGATGGGCGTCTGGATACGTCCAGATCGACTCTCTTGCCCTCTGCCTTCCTGCTATCTGGATCGGGCTGGGTGCTGGACTCTGGCTCTTGATGACTGCTCTGCCTAATGGCTTGACTGACTGACTTGTCTGGTCTCTTTTCCCGAGGCCGGTCATTCAGCCGATTCCTTGCACCCCGCCCGTCGTGAACCGGCCGAGCCGCGTCCCGCCGGGGTCCCAGCCCATCCCGTCGAAGAGTTCGCCCGGCGGAATGCCGAGGGAGCCGGCGAGCTTGATCACTGTGTCCACACGGGCGACCCGTTCGCCGCGCTCCAGCTGGCCGACCGCTGTGCGGTGCAGCGATGCGCGTACCGCCAACTCTTCCTGGGAGAGCTTCGCTCGCCTGCGGCAGTAGGCGAGGTTCCGGCCGAACTGGTCGGCGATCTTCATCCCTCCTCGCCCCTCTCCACGAAGTCACCCGGCCGGTAGTCGCCGGGGGACCAAACGATCCCCGCGAGCAGGTCGTCGGCGGACACCTCAAGCGAGGCCGCCAGCTTGACCAGGGTGTCGATACGGCAAAGGCGGAGTCCCCGCTCCAACTGGCTCACCTCGGTGCGGTGCAGGGAGGCGAGGTGGCTCAGCTCCTCCTGGGAGAGGTCGGCTCGCTTGCGGTGACGGGCGAGGTTGTCGCCGAAGCGGGCGGCGAGGTCGATCATCGACTCTCCCCTCCCCCGAGTTGATCGAGCAAGCCGTGCAGGGCCTCGTGCTCGCAGACGACCCGCCGATACTCGTTGCTTCTGTCGATGATCCCGGCGAGGTCGCCGAGCACGTCGCGAACGTCGGCATCGGGGACGATCACCAACTCGTCCAGGGCCGCGAGGAGCCGCCCGTAGGCGGCCTCCTCGCGGCGCAGGTGCTCCGGGTCTTTCAGGTCGTCAGGCCACTCGCTCAATTCCTCGCGAACGCCCGCCTGGGCGCTCTCGAAGGTGGCCCGCAGGAAGCGGGCCTGGTCGGCGGGGGTCTTGAGGGCGACGGCATTGCCGCGACCCGTAGGGTTCTCATCAGCCATGAGGAGTGCACGCTCCTTGTGGTCAGCCCCCCGGTTGGCGTTAGCGCGCCGCCGGGGGGCGCTTTCTTGATTGGCCGCGCCAGCCTAGCATGACCGTCGAGGGGTATCTACGGATTGCTACGGGCTCTGCTTGAGGACCTGCGCTACCCGCGTAAAGTGCAGGCCGGTCTCCGCGGCGATGTCACGCATGGAGAGCCCAGCGGCGCGGGCCTGCTCGAAGCTCTCACGCCTGGCCTCGCGCAGCGCTTCGAGTCGGTCCTGTCCGCGCTCGAAATCAGCCTGAGCGCGCCGAATCGCCTTGCGCGCTTTGACTTGGGCAGCATCCGCCATTCCGCAGACCTTATTTGGCCCCGAAAAATGAGACCGAGATGAGACCAAGGCCTCCCGGAACGCGCCGGAACCCACTGGAGCGGCGCGGAACGTCGAATCGAGGATAACCGCCGCAATCGGCTCTGCACCGGGAAATGCACGGACTTCCGAGGAAC
>DASSMU010000034.1:0-6135 GCA_035701465.1 Solirubrobacterales bacterium | reverse complement strand
TATCGGCCCGTCGACCGCGGCGGTCGATAGGACTACAGCCACTCGGCGATGATGCGGCCGATCTCCGGCCCGGCGTCCTCCTGGAGGAAGTGCCCAGCGTTCTCGATCGGCCGAGGCGCCAGGAAGTTCAGCTGCTCGGAGACCCGCTCGCCGACAGAGAAGGGAAGGACCGGGTCGGAGTCGGCCCAGAGCACCAGGGTCGGCCGCCCGTCCTCGCGCAGGGCATCGGCGACGCGCCTGCCCTCGGCGGCGCCCGGCGCGTCGGGCTCGGTCGGCAGGATCAGCGGGAAGGCGCGGGCGCCCGCCTTGGACTCGGGGCTCGGGTAGGGCGCGTCGTAGGCGGCGATCACCTCGTCGCCGGGGTCGTTCTTGCAACCGCCCCGGACCAGCACCCCGACCGGCACGTCAGCGGTCCCACGGACGAAGTCGCGGAAGGCAAGCCAGGCGTCGCTCATCCGCTGGTGGCCGGTGAACGGGCCGGTCTCCATGATCACGATGCGCGAGAAGCGATCGGGGTGCTCGACCGCGAGCCGCAGCCCGATCGGCCCGCCCCAGTCGTGGACGACAGCGGTGGCGTCGCGCACGTCGAGCTCCTCCAGCAGCTTCGAGATCAAATCGACGTGGCGGTCGTAGGTGTACCAGCCGAGGTCGGTGGGCTTGTCGGAACGGCCGAAGCCGGCGTAGTCGGGCGCGATGCAGCGGAAGCCGGCGTCGCGCACCGGCGGGATCACCTTGCGCCAGAGGAACGACCAGGTCGGCTCACCGTGGAAGAAGACGACCGGCCTGCCCTCGCCCTCATCGAGATAGGCGAGCCGCAGCCCGTCGATCTCGCGGTAGCTCGACTCGAAGGGGAAGTCGGGCAGCCCCTGCAGGCTCTCCTCCGGCGTGCGCACCACGTCCATGGCCGCAGACCCTAGATGACAGATCGCGAACCGGGGCTAACGGCTACGGCAAGCTGGCGAGGAAGCGACCGATCGCCGCCCCGAAGTAAGGCGAGTAGAGACGGGTGTGCTGGCGCGTGTAGCCGTAGCTGGTGACACCGTCGACGTAGCGGTCGTCGACGATCCAGGCGCCCCCACTCGATCCACCCGCCATGTCGCATATGCCGGGAACCGTCGGCGGCCCGCCGAGGCCGTTGGTCAGGGAATCGCTGCCTAGCCCCTGCGTATCGCAGGCACGCAGCGACTCCCCCTGCAGGGCGCCGGCCGGATAACCGAAGATCTGGAAGCCGGCGAAGCGCGAGCGCCCCGTCGTCCATTCGCGATCGCCGACGACGTCGCCGAGGACGCCGAAGCGGTTCGGTTTCACCCTGATCGCGGCGACGTCGAAATCTGGGTTTTCGCTGCGCCGCCACTGTTCCGTCGTGTAGACGGCGTCGGCGACGAAAGTCCCGAACGGCCGGGCGCCGTGGTCGTAGGCGGGGACGAAGACGATGTGCCGGCCCCAGCGGTGGTTCTCGACCACGCAGTGGCCGGCGGTGAGCACGATCGAGCGGCTCGGCGTGCTCAGCGCCGTTCCCGAGCAGGTGTAGCGGCCTTCGGCCGGGTCGGTGCCGAAGATCTTGCCGTTGGTCCGGGTTTCCACCGCCGCCGCTTCGGCGACGCGCAGACTGCTCTCACCTGCGATGGGCGCGGAGGCCATTGCCGATGCGGGACCGGTCAGGGCAAGAAGCACCAAAAATGCCGCTCGCAGGAACAGCTTGCCAGGTATCGAAGCCGCTTCTAGCATCAATTTCGCTCTATCCATTTTGGGTGTCAGAGAAAGGTCTACGCATGAATGAGGAGAGCACACTAAGCGGCTGGTGGGTCTTCGCCGGTGTCCTGCTGCTGGTCGCGGGTGTACTGAACATCATCTACGGCATCGCCGCGATCGGCGACTCGAAGTTCTTCACGGAGAACGCCACCTACATCATCAGCGGCCTGCATACCTGGGGCTGGATCACACTGATCCTGGGCGTGCTCGAGCTCGTCGCCGCGTTCTCGCTTTTCTCCGGAGGAGAGTTCGGGCGCTGGTTCGGGATCTTCATCGCCTCGCTCAACGCGATCGGAGCGCTGCTCTCGATCCCCGCCTATCCATTCTGGTCGCTGGCGATCTTCGCCCTGGCGATCATCATCATCTACAAGCTCGCCGAGGGCCCGGAAGGGACCGTCAGCTAGAGGACGGCCCGGCAACATGCTGCGTGCGAAGGCCCCGGGTATCCGGGGCCTTCGTCGTTGAGGGAGCCTCCGTCGCGACCATCTCGGAGTCTTCGAGGCGCGACCACGGCGCGAACCGGCGCTCGTTGCCCTCGTAGAGGACGTCGACCCGGCTGAGCCGGTCATCCCAGGCGCGGCGGCGCTCGTCGAAGAAGATGCCGAGAAAGCCGAGGCCGAAGGCGAGTATCGCCAGCGCCATCCCGACCAGGCGCCGGACCGAGCGCCCGAGCGGCAACCCGCGACTCTCGACACCCAGCCTGATCCCGACGAAGCGCATGCCGAGCGTCTGTCCGGCGAGGGACCAGAAGCCGACCAGGTAGACGGCGCCCAGGGTCAACCAGGCCGTCGTCCCCAGCGCCAGCACCAGGTCCGAGACGCCGTTGCCGTTGCCGGTGAAGGCCGAGGCGATCAGCGCCGCCACCGCGGCGATGCCGGAGAAGGCGAGGTTGATCAGCAGCGCGTCGAGAACGAAGGCGACCCCGCGGGTGACGGCGCCGGCACGGTCGGTGGGCTCGCTACGGCGCCGGCGGAAAGTGACCCTTCGCACCACACCCTCGGCGGTCCCGTCCAGCCGCCGCGTCCCCCTGCCGATCGTGTGCCCGACGTCCTCGATCATCCCCACGCTCTGGGCGCTGATCGCGGCCCGCAGCTCCGGCGCCTCGGCGATCCGCTCGACCAGCCGCTGCGCCTCGTCGCTGGCCAGCAGCCGCCGCCAGACCTCGTCGACCAGCTCGCTGTCGAGCGCGTCGATCAGGGCATGCTTGACGGCGTCGCTCTCCAGGGCGCTGTTCATCGCCTCTTCGACGACCGGGCCCTTCAGGACCCGCGCCAGCGCCCTTTCGACCGCCTCGCTCTCGATCGCGGCGACCATCGCCTCCTCGGCGGCGCTCTCCACCGCCCGGTCGATCCCGGCGGCCTTGCTGACGCTGCGGGCGCTGCGCACGCCGGCGCCGAGCAGGCGCACCGAGAGCGGCAGCGGCCTGCCCGAGGGCCCGTCGCCCGGCGGGGTCGAGTGGGGTTCGGGACCGTCAGCCATCGCCCCGCGAGTATAGGTCGCGCGAGGCAAGCCGATCGAGGAGCTCGGCCTGGGCGAGGTTGACCTTCTCCCGTGCCGGCTCGAGGCCGAACCACTCCGCCCGGTCGACCTCGGGGAACTCGCGCTCGGCGCCGGAGCGCGGCGGCCACTCGATCGTGAAGGTGTTGCTGCGCAGGCCGGCCGGGTCGAACTCCCCCTCCGCGGCCCAGCAGTGGACGACCTTGCCCCCCTTCTGACGCACCGACCCGAGCTCGATCAGGTCCTCCGGCGCGAGCGGGAACGGAGCGCCCAGCTCCTCCTCGAGCTCGCGCAGCGCGCAGGCGAGCGGCTCTTCCCCGTCCTCCACCTCCCCCTTCGGGATCGACCAGGCTCCGGCGTCCTTCTTCGCCCAGAACGGCCCGCCGGGATGGACGAGCAGCACCTCGATCTCATCCCCGGGGGAGCGAAAGAGCAGGATCCCGGCGCTGGTCGAGGCCACGGCCTGACGCTAGCCGAGCCGGCGCCGAGTTGCGAGCGCCTGGGCGACCGCTCCTCGCGGGGTCCGACCGCGGCAAGTGAGAGGGTCGAGCCTGTCCAGACGCCAGGAAACGCGCCCGAAAGGAATCGCCTGTCGTGCAGAACAAGATCCGGATCGCCGCGGCACTCGCCCTCGTCAGCCTCGGCCTCCTCGCGGCAGGCTGCGGCGGCTCCAGCTCAAACAGTGGCTCGGACACGTTCCGCGTCGGGCTCGAGGCGCCGCTTTCCGGTGAACAGTCGACCCTCGGCGAGGGAATGCTGAAGGGTGCCGAAATGGCGGCGACGCAGCTGAACGCGGGCAAGGGGATCCTCGGCAAGCAGGTCGAGATCGTCCCGATCGACGACGCCGCCGACCCCGCGACCGGCGTGAAGGCGGCCAAAGCCGCGATCGCGGAAGGCCTCGACGGCATCGTCGGTCCCTACAACTCCGGCGTCGGTGTCGAAACGCTGCCGCTCTACGTCAAAGCCGGCCTGGTGCCGATCAGACTGACCTCCGACGCTTCGACCAACGGGTTCGGCTTCACCCTGCAGCCGATGACCTACCAGATCGCGCCGGTCGCCTCGCAGGCGCTGACCGGCTGGCTCGGCGCCAAATCCGTCGCGATCGCCTACGACCCGACCCAGAACTACACGGTCTCCGTCTCAAAGGCACTGAAGAAGTCGCTCGAAGAAGCCGGCGTCACCGTCACCGCCTACGAAAAGGTGCAGCCCGGCAAAAAGTCCTACACCGGCGTGGTCGAAAAGCTCGCCGCCGGCAAGCCGGACGTGATCTACGCCGCGGTCTACTTCCCGGAGGGAGGCCTGATCGCCAAGGAGATGCAACAGGGCAAGGTGAAATCGCAATGCATCGCCGATTACGCCTCATACGACACCGGCTTCGTCGAAACCGCGGGCAAGGCAGCCGCACAGGCGTGTCCGGTGGTCGGCGTGCCGGCACCCGGCGACTTCGCCGGCGCGGGGCCGAAGGTGACCGCCTACCGCGACGAATTCGGCCAGAACCCGGGCACCTGGAGCCCCTACACCTACGACTCGCTCGACTTCCTCGCCTACGGCGCCAAGCAGGCGGGCAGCACCGCCTCCGCCAAGCTGACGAAGGCCCTCGACGGCGTCAAGGGCTGGCAGGGCTGGACCGGCTCGGTCACGATCGACCCCGACAACGGCAACCGCCAGCCCGCCACGGTGGTGATCGTCGACACCGACGAGAACGGCCAGCTCCACGTCGACGAGAGTTGGGCCAAAGCCGTCGGCGCTCCGTATTAGCTCTAGGACGGCTCGCGCGCGGTGAGTTGCACTATCGGGATCGTCCGGCCGGCCTTCGCCGCTTCCCGGCGATATGCGGCGTAGGGGGCGAACACGCGGTCCGCGAGCGCCCAGAGCTTCTGGCGCTCAGCCTCGTCATCGACCACGGCGGCCCGCATCGGGATACCACCGAGGATGGCGTCGGGATGCGCCTGGAGGTTGTAAAACCACGCCGGGTGGCTCGGCAGGCCGAGTTTCGAGGCGACGATCGTGACCCGGTCGCCGTCGTGGAAGTAGATGACCGCGTTGCGCCTCAGCGCACCGCTCTTCGCGCCCCGCGTTTCGAGCAGGGCGGTGGGCACGACGAGGCCCATCCCCAGGCGCCCCCGGGTGACCCGCATCAAGTACGGATCGAGCTTCCAGACGACGTGCACCGACATGAACCGCCCGGGCCGGGTGTTGGCGAGCGCGGCATAGGCACGGCTGAACAGGCCCGGCCGCCGGTTGGGGTCGACGTATTTGAGCCGAGCCGGCATCGCGGAGCCCAGCTTTTCACGGGTTGATCCGGCGCGCGTTGCCCCACCGGGCCCTGACGATCAGGCCGAGGCTGCCTCCGGCTCGGGATCGGGCCGGATGACCACGGTGTCGACGACCTCGAGGATCTCATCAGCTGGCATCCCGACCCGCCCGGCGTGATCGCGAACCGCCTCGTCTCCACTCGCCTGGTAGATGCAGACAGTGCCGAGGGTGCCGCCGGGCTCGCCTATCACGTAGCTGCGAATCCAGCGGATGTCATCGGGGAAATCGTCCTCGGCGACCTGTTTCGACCGCTCGGCGGCTGCTTCCAGCTCCTGCGGGTTCTGCCAGGCCTTCTCGCGGCGAATCACATAGGTCTTCATTTCGCTCCTCCAGTCACACGGATTACAGACCAACAGTCGGTAATATACACGGGAGATCCATGGCTGTCGAGACAGTCAAAACACGAGGGCGTCCCAGTGAAGGGGCGCGGGAGGCCGTGATCGAAGCCGCCCGCGATCTCTTCGTCGAGCGCGATTACGCCCGCGTCTCGATCGCGCAGATCCTCGAGCGCTCAGGCGTGAGCCGCGGCGCCCTCTACCACCACTTCCCGACCAAGCTCGACCTCTTCGT
>DASSMU010000033.1:0-12929 GCA_035701465.1 Solirubrobacterales bacterium | reverse complement strand
GCTGGGAGAGGCGATCCCCCGCCACATAGGACAGATCGAGCAGGCGATGCGCCCCTGGGCCGCCGGGGGCTCCTACTTCAACTTCACCGAGCGCCCCTGCGACGTCGACGCGATCCTGCCGCCAGAGGTCTGCGCCCGGCTGGCCGAGGTCAAGCGCGCCTACGACCCCGACGACCGCATCGTCGCCAACCACGGGGTCGGGGTAGGGCCCGCCTAGAAAAGCTCACCGAGACGAACCGACGTCAAGAGGAATCAGGCTCTCGAGCCGGGCGACTGCCGGATCGTCAGGGCCGACGAGCTTGGCGATCGTCGCGGCCGCCGCGTCGATGTCCTCCGGGGTTGCCTGCGCTATCGCCTCCAGATCGGCCCAGTCCTTGGTCCGGTCGAAGAAGGCCTTGAAGATCGCCAGAGAGGCACAGTCGAGGACCGGTATCTCGCGACCCGCGAGCGGCACCCAGACAACCGCTGCGGCGACCGCGTCGTGCAGGGGGACGTTGTTCAGAAACACGTCGATCGGTGTGCCGTCCCAGTCGAGCCTGGCCTGGCCGTCGCGCACGACCTTGGCGAGATCCTTAGGCCGGACCCTGACCCCTTCGGGCAGGTGGGACAGAGTCGCCTCCGCCCTGGAAGCATCGACGAAGATGTTGACGTCGATGTCGCGCGTGCCGCGAGGCTCCTCGACGCAGTAGGCGAGCGCCACGGCGCCGCCGAACGCGTGGGCGATGCCGGCCTGCGTGAGCGAGTCGTGAATGGACATCAGCTTGCCGACCAGCTCACTCATTGCCGGGGCTCCGCTGCGAGCCTGTCCGCCAGGCGAGGGTAGTCGAGCTCTGGACGGGGTCGGAAGGGAAGTGCCTCCGCGAGCTCCAGCACCTGCACGAGGATGCGGCCCGCACGCTCCTTGTCAACGCCGGAAGCGCGACATGCGAGGCCCAGCTCGAACCCTCCGGCGGCGGCAAGGCGGGCAAGCGTGTCCCCCCCGGGCTCGCGGTTCCCTTTCACATAGGCGTTGACAACCGAGCGCGGCAACCCGGCTCTGCGGGCCAGCTCTGCCTGGCTCAACCCACTGCGGACGCGGATCTCGTCGACCAATGCCGCGCTTGGAGGAGCAGCAAGCGACTTCGGCTGATCATGGAGCGCAACGCTCATATCGCTATGTTAGCGAATTCGCTAACAAGCACCACTGCCAGACGGCTCAGGGGGATGCGGCGGCCTCATCGGCTACGACCGTCATCTTCGTGTTCTCCACCCGGCCTGCCGGGATCGACCTGTCGCCGTCGAGCAGCCTGGCCAGGGCATCGACCTTGTCGGGCCCGGTGACGAGCCAGACGACCTGGCGGGCCGAGGCGAGGGACGGGTAGGTGAGGGTCATGCGGCGGTGGCCCTGGTAGGCGGTCTCGGTCAGGGCGACACGGCGGTCGGCGACGTCGAGGACCGGGTCGCCCGGGACCAGCGAAGCGGTGTGGCCGTCGGGGCCGAGGCCGAGGTGGACGCAGTCGAGCGGGTCCGGCAGCGTGTTTTCGTAGTCGCGAGCCGCGCTCTCCAGATCGCGCTGCGTGACCGGCATCGGCCGCAGGGTCGCCTGGTGGTCCATCGAGAGGCCGAGCACCATGTGGGTGAGGTTGCGGTCCTCGCTGCCCGGCGAGGCGATCCTCTCGTCGACCTGGAAGAGCTCGGTCTGGGACCAAGGCATCGACTCGTCCTCGCCGAGGATCGCCAGCATCGCCCAGGGGCTGCGACCGCCGCTCATCGCCAGCGAGAACATGTTGCGCTCGGCCACCGCGGCGCTGCCCGCCGCCGCGATCAGCTCGGCAGCCCTGCGCGCCGCCGCCTTTTCGTCGGCCACCACCTCGAGATCGATTGCCACGGGGAATGCTCTCGCTAGGACGGCTTCTCGTCGTGGCCGCCGAACTGCTTGCGCATGGCGGAAAGCACCTTGTCGGCGAAGTCGTCGAGGCCGCGCGAGGAGAAGCGCTCGTACAGCGCCGTGGTGAGAACCGGCGCCGGAACGCCCTCGTCGATCGCGGCGATCGAGGTCCAACGGCCCTCGCCCGAGTCCGAGACGCGGCCGGCGAAGTCGGAGAGATCCGGGGATTCCTGCATCGAGGCGGCGGTCAGGTCGAGCAGCCAGGAGCCGATCACGCTGCCACGGCGCCATACCTCGGCCACCTCGGGAAGGTCGAGGTCGTACTGGTAGTACTCGGGTTGCTCCATCGGCGCGGTCTCGGCGTCGGCCTCGCGTTGGACCTTGCCTGCGTTGGCGTTCTGAAGGATGTTGAGGCCCTCGGCGTAGGCGGCCATCACCCCGTACTCGATCCCGTTGTGGACCATCTTCACGAAGTGGCCGGCGCCGTTGGGGCCGCAGTGCAGGTAACCGTTCTCCGAGGGCGAGACGCCGCCGGCCCGCCCCGGCGTTCGCTCCGCCGACCCGACGCCCGGCGCCAGCGAGGCGAAGACAGGATCGAGCCGCTGCACGGCGCCTTCGGGGCCGCCGATCATCAGGCAGTAGCCACGGTCGAGGCCGAAGACGCCGCCGCTGGTCCCGCAGTCGACGAAGTCGATGCCGCTCTCGCTCAGCTTGGCGGCGCGGCGGATGTCGTCGCGGTAGTAGGAGTTGCCGCCGTCGACGATTGCGTCACCGGCGTCGAGCCCGGCCGCGACGTCAGAGATCGTCTTCTCGGTGATCTCGCCCGCCGGCACCATCACCCAGACCGAGCGCGGCGCGCTCAGCTTCGAGGCCAGCTCCTCGAGCGACGACGCCCCCTCGGCGCCCTCGCCGGCAAGCTCGGAGACCGCATCGGCATTGACGTCGTAGGCGACGATGCGGTGACCGTCGCGCATCAGCCGCCGCGCCATGTTGGCGCCCATGCGGCCGAGCCCTACTATTCCCAGCTCCATGCCCACCACCCTACCCGCCGACGTCCTCGTCATCTTCGGCATCACCGGCGACCTGGCGAAGAAAATGACCTTCCGGGCGCTCTACCGGCTCGAGGCGCGGGGCAAACTAAACTGCCCGATCGTCGGCGTCGCGATCGACGACTGGTCGATCGAGCAGCTGCGCGAGCACGCCCGCAAGGCGATCGCGGCCACGATCGAGGACCCCGACGAGGATGTCTTCGGCCGTCTCGCCGCCCGCATCTCCTACATCCAGGGCGATTACGCCGACGCCGCCACGTTCAAACGGGTCGGCGAGGCGATCGGCAAGGCGAAGCAACCGGTCTTCTACCTCGAGGTCCCCCCCTCGCTCTTCTCCACCGTCGTCGACGGGCTCGCCGCCGCCGGCCTGACCGGGAACGCGCGGGTCGTGATCGAGAAGCCCTTCGGCCGCGACCTCGACTCGGCGCTGGCCCTCAACGCGGAGCTGCACAGGTCGCTGGCCGAGGAGCAGATCCTGCGGATCGACCATTACCTCGGCAAGGAGCCGGTGATGGACATCTCCTACCTGCGCTTCGCCAACTCGCTGCTGGAGCCGGTCTGGAACCGGGAGCACGTCTCCCACGTGCAGATGACGATCGCCGAGGACTTCGGCGTCGACGACCGCGGCCGCTTCTACGACGCGGTCGGGGCGATGCGCGACGTGATCCAGAACCACGCGCTGCAGGTGCTGGCGCTGGTCGCGATGGAGCCGCCCGCGGGCAGCTACCGGGACTCGATCCGCGACAAGAAGCTGGAGATGTTCCGGGCGGTGCGGACCGCCGACCCGAAGCGCTACGTGCGCGGCCAGTACGACGGCTTCCTCGAGGTCAAGGACGTGGCCAAGGACTCGACCACCGAGACCTTCGCCGCGGTCGAGCTGGGGATCGACAACTGGCGCTGGAGCGGCGTCCCCTTCTTCATCCGCGCTGGCAAGTGCCTTCCGGTCAAGGCCTCGGAGGTGACCGTCGTCTTCAAGCGTCCGCCGCCGCTTGGGATCGGCTCGGGGAAGCTGCCCGAACCGAACCAGCTGACCGTGCGGATCGAGCCGAAGCCGGGCGCGCGCACACGCCTCTTCGCCAAGCGGGCGGGAGAGGAGGCCTTCGAGCCGGCCGACCTCGAGGTGCTGTTCGAGAAAGTGCCGGGGGAGGATCCGGAGCCCTACGAGCGCCTGCTCGGCGACGCCCTCGCCGGGCGCGACCAGCTCTTCACCCGCGAGGACACGGTCGAGGAGACGTGGCGGATCGTGCAGCCGCTGCTCGACGAGCCCGGCCCGGTGCACCCCTACGAGCCCGGCACCTGGGGACCCCCCGAGGCCGGCAAGCTGACCCGCGGAATCTGCCAGTGGCACGAGCCCTGGCTCCCCTGACCGGCGGGGAGATTCACGCCATATGGGCATGTTTCAGGCCCAACGACACACGACCTGTGCCGGCGTGCTAGCTTTTGGCGACCCTAATTAGGGTCGCCTAATGCAAACTGAACGACACAGCCCAACCGGATGATCCCGACCTTCGTGATCGCGCTGCGCGAGGGGGTCGAGGCCTCGCTGATCATCGGCATCATCGCCGCCTTCCTGGCCAGGGAGGGCCGGCGCGACGCGATGCGGCAGGTCTGGCTCGGAGTCGGGGTCGCGGTCCTGCTCTGCATGGCCGGCGCGGTCGCCCTGCGGATCGTCGGCCAGGAGCTGCCGGAGAGCGGCCAGGCAAGCCTGGAGACGATCATCGGCCTCGTCGCAGTCGCCGCCGTCACCTACATGATCGTCTGGATGCGGCGCCATGCGCGCGGCATCAAGTCCTCGCTGGAGGGAAGCGCCGCGATGGTCCTGGCCGCCGGCTCTACCACGGCGCTTGTCGCGATGGCCTTCCTCGCCGTGCTGCGCGAGGGGTTCGAGACCTCCGCCTTTCTGCTCGCCGCCTTCCAGGACTCCACCGACACCGCGGCTGCAGGGGCAGGTGCGGTGCTCGGCCTGCTCGCGGCGGTGGCGATCGGCATCGGCCTCTACCGCGGCGGCGTGCGGATCAACCTGGCCCGCTTCTTCCGCATCACCGGCCTCGTCCTGGTCTTCGTCGCGGCCGGCCTGCTCGCCACCGCCGTCCACACGGCGCACGAGGCCGGCTGGCTCGGCGGGCTGCAGGGACAGGCGCTCGACCTGACCTGGCTGGTGCAGCCCGGGACGATCTCCGGCTCGCTGCTGACCGGGATGCTGGGGCTGCAACCGTCGCCGACCGTCGGCGAGGTCCTGGCCTACGTGCTCTACGCGGTGCCGATGGCCCTCTACGTGCTCTGGCCCGACCGGCTGCGCCCACGCCGAGCCCCGGTGCGCTCGCCGAGGGCGGCAGCTCCGGCCGAGAGCCCCGCCTAGACAGGCTCCCTTCAGCCGCGGTTCTGCAGCTGCCTGAGTTCGCGGCGCTGGCTGGCCTCGGTGGCAAGCACGACCGCAAAGGCAAGCGCGGCTGTGGCGATCACGACTATGGCGACGATTTCAACTATGGACATAATCTCCTCCCGCGGGTCAACGTATCCGCCCGGATGCCCACTGGGGGCAATTCCAAACACGCTTTTGCCCCAAAATCGGCGCACTTGACACACACCCACGTCCACCCGCGGGCATAGCCTGCGAGGCAATGTCCGCTCCGCCGAATCGCGCCGACGAGTTGCTGGAGGCACTCGGGTTCGCCAGCTTCCGCCCTGGCCAGCGCGAGGCGGTGGAGGCGGCGCTGGAGGGGCGGGACTCGCTGATCGTGATGCCCACCGGCGGCGGCAAGAGCCTCTGCTACCAGCTGCCCGGACTGGCGACCGAGGATCTGACGATCGTGGTCAGCCCGCTGATCGCCCTGATGAACGACCAGTGGCGGCGGCTGACGACGGCCGGGCACCCGGTGGCGATGATCTCCTCGGGGATGAGCGCCGAGGCGGCGCGCGCGGCGCTAGACCAGGTCCGGGGCGGCAGCGCCCGGATCGTCTACTGCTCGCCGGAGCGGTTCGCCTCGACCGTCTTCCTCGACGCCCTCGGGCAGCGGCGGATCGACCTGCTCGCGGTCGACGAGGCGCACTGCGTCTCGGAGTGGGGACACGACTTCCGGCCCGACTACCTGCGCCTGCCCGAGATCGCCGAGCGGCTCGGGCGGCCGGCGGTGATGGCCTGCACGGCGACGGCGACGAAGGCGGTCGCGGCCGAGATCGTCGCCCGCTTCGGCCTGCGCGAGCCGCTGCAGGTGCGCTCGGGCTTCGACCGCCCCAACCTCTCCTTCGACGTCGTGCGGCTTGAGGGCAAGGGGTCGAAGGCCAGGCGGCTGGCGCTGCTCGAGGCGGGCCTGGCAGACCCGGAGAACCGGCCCGCGATCGTCTACTGCGGCACCCGGCGCGACACCGATGAGGTGGCGGCCGACCTGCGCGGCTCGGGGCTGCGGGCGCTCCCCTACCACGCCGGCATGGAGGCCGGGGAGCGCACCGCGACACAGCAGCGCTTCATGACCGGCGAAGCCGAGGTCATCGTCGCCACCAACGCCTTCGGCATGGGCGTCGACAAGGCCGACGTGCGCTCGGTCTGGCACATGGCGATCCCGACCAGCCTCGAGGCCTACTACCAGGAGGCCGGGCGCGGCGGGCGCGACGGCCTGCCGGCGCGGGCGGTCCTGCTGGCGATGCGGGCCGACCTGGGGCGCCTGGTCCGCTTCAACGAACAGCGCGATCCCGAGCAGACGATCGCCCGCGAGCGCGGCTGGCGCGACTACCGCACGATCAAGTCCTTCATCTACTCGGAGCGCTGCCGGCGCCGCAGCGTGCTCGACCACTTCGGCGACCGCGAGGCGGGCCGGCCCCTCGGTCGCTGCTGCGACGTCTGCGACCCACAGGACTGGCTCCCCGACCCCGAGACGGTCGCGGTGCGGCCATCGCGGCGGACCAAGGCCGCTGCGGCTCCGCCGCCCGAGCTCTCGGAAGCAGACGCACCGCTCTTCGAGGCGCTGAAAGTTTGGCGCCTGCGGGCAGCGGACGGAAAGCCCGCATTCACGATCGCCCACAACTCGACGCTCTCGGCGATAGCCGCGACCCGCCCCGCCGACGAGCAGAGCCTCGCTGCGATTCGCGGCATCGGTCCCAGCTTCATAGCCAAACACGCACCCGAGGTTCTGGAGATCGTCGCCGCCTCACAGACCTGAGCCGGGTTCGGCCAGCTGCCCGGGTCGAGGAGGAGCGCCTGCCCTTGCGCATCAAACTTCCCGACACGACCACGCACCACCCGGGAGGCCCTGACTTTCGGCAATCATTTCGCGGATGTCTGCTGGAAACAGCTCGGCCAGGGCACTCGTCGCGCTGCTGGTCGCGGTACTCCTCGCCGTCGCCGGTGCCGGCTCGGCGAACGCCGCGGCCCTCGAACCGCATGGGAAGAAGGTCTTCTTCGGTGTCAGCGACACCGGCAACATGGCCGACTTCGGCCATTTCAGCACCGCCGTGCACAAGCACCCGGCGCTGATCGAGAGCTTCCGCACCTGGGGCTCGGACTTCCCCGACTCGATCGAACGCTGGCAGACGGCGCGGGCGCGGCCAGTGCTCCACATCACCACCGCCGACAACAGCGACGGCCACGAGCTGATCGACCCCCGCTCGATCGCCCAGGGTTACGGCGACGAGTATCTGCTGCGGCTCAACAAGCTGTTCTGGGCGAAGAAGATGCCGGCCTACGTGCGGCCGCTGGGCGAGCCCAACCGCTGCCTCAACGTCTACGCCTCATACGACTGCGCCGGCAAGCCGCGGGACGCCGCCCACAGCCCGCGCTGGTACCGGCTCGCCTTCCGCCGCATCTACCTGCTGCTGCACGGCGGCGGCAAGCGCGCCAAGATCGACGCCCGCCTGGCGCAGGCCGGCCTGCCGCCGCTGAAAAGCTCCGCACCGGGCCTGCCGCGAGCGCCGGTCGCCGTGATCTGGAGCACCCTGCCCGCCGGCTCGCCAACCGTCCCACAGAACCGCCCCCGCCACTTCTACCCCGGCTCCGAATACGTCGACTGGGTGGGCACCGACTTCTACTCGGACAACCAGGACTGGAAGGCGCTGACCGGGCTCTACAACCGCTTCCCCGACAAGCCGTTCACGATCCCCGAGTTCGGCGTCTCCAGCGGTGACGATCCCGCTTACGTCAAGCGGCTGATCGTCTGGGTGAGGCGCCACGAGCGCTGCAAGATGATCGTCTACTACCAGGACTTCGGCGCCTCCAGCAGCTACCGGATCCAGAATTACCCGGCCAGCCTCGCCGTGCTCGACCGCGCCCTCCACCACAAGCTCTTCCCGCCCTTCGCGCCCAATCCGCCGGTGGCACCTCCACCGCCGCCGGGCGGGGTCACACCCACGAGTCGCTAGCGAACTGCCTCAACTTTTCCGCCTACTGGGCCTAGAAGTTGATGCGGTTCGGTTTTTGTGGGGCGGCTTGCCCTTCGGGGCGACTCTCGCCGGGGCCACGGCGCGACGGTACTTGTAGGGCTGCAGCGCGGTGATGCTGGAGTAGCCGGTCAGGTAGAGGCGGCGGCCATCGGAGATCACCGGCGAGTAGGTGCCGCGGGGATAATGGAAGACGCGCCGGCCGCTCTTCATCATGAAGCCGTTGGTCGAGTTGTTGGTGAACTCGGCGGCGTAGACGATGTCGCCGATCGCCGAGAGCGAGCCGACCACCTGGCCGCCGGCCGAGCGGCTCCAGCGCACGCTGCCGTCCTTGGCGTCGAGCGCGTAGACGTTGCCGTCGAAGGAGCCGATGTAGACGGTAGGCGGGCTGTGGCGGGTGGTGGAGACGGTCGGCCCCGAGTAGGCGTAGCCGCCGGTTGAGTAGCTCCAGGCCAGGGTGCCGTCCTTGAGGTCGAAGCTGTAGACGCGGTCGTCGTTGTTGCCGGCGTAGACGCGGCCGAAGGCCACAGCCGGGGTCGAGTAGAACTCGCCCGAGGTGCCGAAGCCCTGCCCGAGCGAGGAGGTCTGCCATTTGATCCTGCCGCTCTTGGCGTCGACCGCGTTCATGTCGCCGCCGTAGTCGCCGACGTAGAGGGTGCCGCCGTAATAGGCGGGGGCCGACTTGATCGGGCCGCCGAGGCTGGTAGCCCAGCGCACGTTGCCGCTGATCGTGCTGAGAGCGAAGAGCTGGCCGTCCTCGCAGCCGAAGTAGACGGTGCGGTCGATCACCACCGGCGAGGACTCGGCCCGGCCGGGCAGCGAGTGCTTCCAGATCACCTTGCCGGTCTTGGCGTCGAGCTTGACGATGTGCCCGGGGACGAGGTTGACGATGTAAAGGCGGTGGCGGTAGTAGGCGGGCGAGGAGGCGTTGAGGCGGCCGATGCTGCGTTCCCAGAGGACCTTGCCGGTGTCGGCGTCGAGGGCGAAGGCGGTGCCGTTGTTGTTGACCGCGTAGAGCTTGCCGCCGACGTAGATCGGCGGGAACTCGAGCAGGGGCCGCTCGGTGTAGCGCCAGAGCTTGCGGAAGGGCGGCTTGATCCCCTGCGCCGGCAGGTAGCGGGTGCGGGCCGGGTTGAGGCCGAAGATCGGCCAGTTGACGGTCTTGGCCTGGGGCTTGGGGGGCTTCTGGGGCTTGAAGGTCGCGTTGGGGTTGTGGACGTCGGCGGGGCGCTTGAGCAGCTCGTAGGCGAGCAGGCCGGCGCCCGCCACGGCGATCAGGCCGGCCACGATCAGGCCGATCGCCAGGTGCCGTTTCTGATGCCAGAACCGGCTTGCCCTCTGCCGCAGGCGCTTGAGCTCTTGCCGAACGCGGGCGGCGGGCGATTGACGCGAATCGGTCACCGGCGCAGCTCCCACATCTCGAGGAAACCGAGGTCGCGAAAGCCGAGGCGTTCGTAGATGGCGGCGCCGGCGCGGCTCGCCTGCAGCGAGGCCGTCGCCATCCCCCGCCCGCGAGCGTCGGCAAGGACACTGCGGACCAACCAGCTGGCGATCCCCCGCCCGCGGTGCTCCGGCGGCGTCGCAACGCCGGTGATCAGGCAGTCGTCGCCGATCGCGATCGTGCCCACACAACCGAGGGGCTCGGCGCCGGCGAAGGCGCCCAGCCACCGGATCGCCGTCTCCCTCGCGATGCCGGCGGCGAACCCGTCGGGTCCGAAGCCGTAGGCGCGGTCGTTGAGGGCGGCAGAAGTCGAGGCGTCGATCGGTCCCGGCTCGACACCCTCCGGGGGCGGGAGCTCCGGCCCGAGGTCCGAAAGCTCCATCGCCATCGCCCGCGGCGAGGCGTCCAGCACATGCCCGCGCGCGGCGAGCATGCGGGCGGAGTCGCGATCCTCGTCCGGAACCCAGACCGTCCAGGCATCAACGCCGTTCGAATCGTAGGTCTCCCCCAGCGCCTCCACCCCGGCGGAAAGCGCCGCGGGATCGCTGTAGAAGACGGAGTTGAAGAAGGAGCGCTTGGGCGAGGAGGGAACGACCGCGGCAAGCAGTCCTGGCCGCCGGATCAGCACCGAGTCCGAGTGGGCGCTGCCAAATGCCTCGGCCTGCTCGCGGACGCCCCCGAGCGCCCGCGCCCGCAGCTCCCGCTCGTCGAGGCGCTGGCCCATCCGGGCCCGTCAGCCTCCGGTGGCCGCGCGGCGCTCGGACTCCTTGACGACCCCTTCGACCAGGCCCTTCACAGCCTGCTTGACCACGGCGACGACGAGGCCGCCGACAACCGGCACAGTCGGCTGCGTCCGCACCGCGTAGACCATCTTCGTCCCGCTGCCATCCGAAGTGAGCTCCACCGTCCCAACGTGATCGCGCACCGGCAACCCAGACAGCAACGTGTAGGAGAACCGCCCGGGATCCTCATAGCCGATCACTTCCTCCCGCAGCGCCGGCCCAACAGCGGTCAGCCTCCGAATCGCCCCAACGCCATTGGGCGCGGGCACCCCCTCCCGCTCCAGCACCGACTTCCGCAGCGGCGTCAGCTCCGAATACCGCCGATGATCCGTAAGCACTTCGAAAACAACCTCGGCCGGCGCCGCGACCTCGCGAGTAAAAGTGAAGCTAGCCACGACGGCGAAGGCTATAGGGACGACCGGGCACCCCTCCCGGCGGCTTGTACTTTTTTGTCAACCCGATCTCGACAGGCCACCCCCGACCACCAAAAAAGTTGAGCCGGGAGGGGTGCCCGGTCGTCCCTACGCCAACTTCCAACGCTGGGGGTCGGTCCCCTCAACCTTCTCGACCTCACCAAGGATCGTCAGATGGTCGAGGCAGGAAAGGACGATCTGCAAGACCCAGGCGCTGACCGGCGTGTTCAGGTTCTCGGCGCCGACGATGTCGCCGACCACCTCGAAGGGGGGCTTCTCGCCCTCGGCGAGCGACTCGCGGACCTTGGCGAGCAGCTCGTCGACCTGCCGCCGTGCCTCGGCGATCTTGGCCTCGGGATCGCGGAAGGGACGGCCGTGGCCGGGCAGGCAGAGGTCGACCTCGAGCGGCTCGACCTCGTCGAGGCCGCGCAGGAACTCGCCGACCGGGTCGGGGCTGTGGCCGTGGTCGAAGAAGAGCACCGTGCGGCCGAGCAGGTGGTCGCCGGAGATCATCAGCTTGCGCTCGGGCTGGTGCAGGACGACGTGCGAGGGGGCGTGGCCGGGAGTCTCGTGGACCTGCCAGGTGCCGAGGTCGGTCTCCACCTCGACCCCGGGCAGCAGGTCGCGGTCGGGCTCGACGATCGCCTGGATCCCCGTTTCGTCGTCCCCGCTGCGGGACTCGCGGTAGCGCTCCAGCGCTGCAGCAGGAACGCCGCTCTGACGCGCCACCTCGAGGCGGTGCTCCAGCGCCGCCGCCGGGTCGTCGGCGAGCAGCCGCACGTGTTCCCATGCCGGATGCATCCAGAGCTCGCAGCCGGCACCCTCGACGATCGGGGCGGCCAGGCCGTAGTGGTCGGTATGCGAGTGGGTGCAGACCAGCAGCCGCACGTCCTCGAGCCCGAAGCCGACTTGGGCGAGCGCGAGGTCGAACTGGCGCATCCGTCCCTTGCCGCCGATCCCGGTGTCGAAGAGAACGATGCCGCCGTCGGCGGCGACCGCCCAGACGTTGCCGTGCGGAACGCCGGGCCAGGGCAGCGCCAGCCGCAGCCTCCAGACGCCCGGCAGGACCTTCTCGGCCCGCGGCGCCTCGGGACGTTTGCGCTCGTCGGCCATCGCCGCGGCACACTATCTCGCAGGCGTGTCTGAGCTTATGGGGGCATTTGACCCCGTTAAGTCAGACACCCCCTGGGCGGGGGCCGGTGGCTCGGATAGGTTTGGTCGCAGACATGGAGTCGAGCAGCCCCAAGCGCGCCGGCCTCGTCCTCACGGCGCTGATCCTGGTCGCGGCGGTGGCGAACCTCAACCTGGCGGTCGCCAACGTCGCCCTGCCCGACATCGGCAAGGCATTCGGCTCCAGCCAGACGACGCTGAACCTGATCGCAGTCGGCTACTCCCTGGGCCTGGCGACCTCGGTCCTCTACCTGGGAGCGCTCGGCGACCGCTACGGGCGCAAGACGATGCTGCTGCTCGGCATGGGGCTCTCGATCCCGGCATCGCTGCTGGCCGGCCTCGCTCCCTCCGACGGGGTCCTCTTCGTCGCCCGCGTGTTCGGCGGCGTCGCCGCCGGCATGGCCTTCCCGACGACGCTGGCGCTGATCACGGCGCTGTGGTCCGGCAACGACCGCACCCGCTCGATCGCGCTCTGGTCGGCGATCGGCGGCGCGATCGCCTCGCTCGGGCCGCTGCTCTCCGGCGCCCTGCTCGAACACTTCGACTGGGGCTCCGTCTTCCTCGTCACCCTGCCGCTGGCGGCTCTCGCCCTCTTCCTCGCTTGGCGCTACGTCCCCGCCCATGTCAACGAGAGCACCGAGCCGGTCGACAACCTCGGCGGCATCCTCTCGATCCTCCTGGTCGCGGCGCTGGTGCTGGGGATCAACCTGGCGCCGGTGCCGGGCAAGGGGGCGCTGGCGATCGGCCTCGGCATCGTCGCCCTTGCCGCGATCGCCGCCTTCGTGATCCGCCAGCGCCGCGCGCCCTCGCCGCTGTATGACCTCGGCGTGGCGGGGC
>DASSMU010000032.1:0-2444 GCA_035701465.1 Solirubrobacterales bacterium | reverse complement strand
CCTCGGCGGCGGCGTCCGGGCCGTCGTCACCAGCGGCACCCTTCGCGCCGAACGCTGAATCGCCCGCCGACGGGACGAAATCCGGAGCCACGGTCAGGATTTCGTCCCGTCGGCGGCGTCGTATCTAGACTGCGGCACGATGACCGACTCATCGATCGGCGAGATCCTCGTCTCCAGCGAGGATCTCCAGCGGCGCGTTGGCGAGCTCGGTCGCCAGATCAGCGAGGAGTACGAGGGCCGCGACCTCTTCATGGTCGGCGTGCTGAAGGGCGCCGTGCTCTTCCTCGCCGATTTGATGCGCAGCGTCAGCGTGCCCTGCGAGATCGACTTCATGGCCGTCTCCAGCTACGGGTCGCAGACCGACTCCTCGGGCGTGGTGCGGATCATGAAGGACCTCGACGCCCCGATCGAAGGGCGCGACGTGCTGATCGTCGAGGACATCATCGACTCCGGCCTCACGCTTCACTACCTGATGCGCAACCTGAAGGCGCGCAACCCCGCCTCGCTCGAGGTCTGCGCCCTGCTGACCAAGCCGGAGCGTCTCCGCGTCGACCTCTCGCCCCGCTACGTCGGCTTCGAGATCCCCAACCGGTTCGCGATCGGCTACGGCCTCGACCACGCTCAGCGCTACCGAAACCTCGCTTACGTGGCCGCGTTGGGGGACTAGATGGCAAAACTGCCCTGGTAGGCTGAATTTTCCCTGTGAAGCGGTTCTTCAAGAGCGCGGCTTTCCCGATCCTGCTTGTGGTGATTCTGGTCTTCGTCGCCCAGCGGGTGATCAGCCCTGGCGAAAGCACGAAAGCGCCGACCTACAACGAGCTCGTCAAACCCAAGACCGGGCTGATCGCTGAAGGACGGATCAAAGAAGTCTCGATGAACGTCAAGGACAGCACGCTTGACGTCACCAAGATCAACGGGGAAAAGTTCTCCACCGGCTATCCGCCGAACTCGGAAGAAAGCCTCGTCGCCCTGCTCAACCAGAGCGAAACGACGAGCACCGTCGTGCACGGGACGGGCAGTTCCGGCCTGCTCTCGCTGCTGATCACAATCCTCCCCTTCATCCTCTTCTTCGGCTTCTGGGTCTTCCTGATGAACCAGATGCAGGGCGGCGGTTCGCGGGTGATGAACTTCGGCAAATCGAAGGCGAAGCGGATGTCCGTCGACGCCCCGAAAATCACCTTCCGCGACGTCGCCGGGGTCGACGAGGCGGTCCAGGAGCTCCAGGAGATCAAGGAATTCCTCGAGAACCCGAAGAAGTTCCAGGCGCTCGGCGCCCGCATCCCCAAGGGCGTTCTCCTCTACGGCCCTCCCGGCACCGGCAAGACGCTGCTCGCCCGCGCGGTCGCCGGCGAGGCCGGCGTCCCCTTCTTCTCGATCTCCGGCTCCGACTTCGTCGAGATGTTCGTCGGCGTCGGCGCCAGCCGCGTCCGCGACCTCTTCGAGCAGGCCAAGCAGAACTCGCCTTGCATCATCTTCATGGACGAGATCGACGCGGTCGGCCGCCACCGCGGCGCCGGCATGGGCGGCGGTCACGACGAGCGCGAGCAGACGCTGAACCAGCTGCTGGTTGAGATGGACGGCTTCGAGATGAAGGACAACATCATCTTGATCGCCGCCACGAACCGTCCCGACATCCTCGACCCGGCCCTGCTGCGGCCGGGGCGCTTCGACCGCCAGGTCGTGGTCGACCGGCCGGACCGCAAGGGCCGCAAGCACATCCTCGAGGTCCACACCCGGGGCAAGCCCCTTGCCAAGGTGATCGACCTGGACGCGCTGGCTGGGCAGACCCCGGGCTTCACCGGCGCCGACCTCGCCAACCTGATCAACGAGGCGGCGCTGCTCACCGCCCGCCAGGGCAAGCGCGAGATCACCATGCAGGAGCTGGAGGAGGGGATCATGCGCGTGATCGCGGGCCCCGAGAAGAAGACCCGGGTGATGAGCGAGAAGGAGCGCCTGATCACCGCCTACCACGAGCTCGGCCACGCGATCGTCGGCCACCTGCTGCCCAACTGCGACCCGGTCCACAAGATCTCGATCATCAGCCGCGGCCAGGCGCTCGGCTACACGATCAGCCTGCCGACCGAGGACAAGTTCCTCACCAGCCGCGCCGAGCTGACCGACACGATGGCGATGACGCTGGGCGGCCGGGCGGCGGAGGAGATCGTCTTCGGCGAGATCACCACCGGCGCCTCCAACGACCTCGAAAAGGTGACCGAGACGGCGAAGCAGATGGTGATGCGCTTCGGCATGTCCGAGCGCCTCGGCCCGCGCGTCTTCGGACACGATCGCGGCCAGCCCTTCCTCGGCCGCGAGTTCTCCGCCGAGCCCGACTACTCCGACGAGATCGCCCGTGAGATCGACGACGAGGTCCGCCGGATCGTCGAGGAAGCCCATCAGACCTCGAAGGACATCCTCTCGGAGCACCGCGAGCAGCTCGACACGCT
>DASSMU010000031.1:0-2135 GCA_035701465.1 Solirubrobacterales bacterium | reverse complement strand
CTGACGGATCCCAAGGCGGGCGGGCTGCGAGAGACGATTGACGACATATCCCCGATTGAGGACTACACGGGGAACCTGCAGATCGTCTTTGGCGATTTCAAATTCGAGGAGCCCCCGAACACGATCGAGGACTGCCGCGAGAAGGACATGACCTACTCGCGACCGCTGACCGCGACCGTCGCCTTCCAGAACAAAGAGACCGGTGAGATCCGCGAGCAGGCCGTCTTCATGGGCGACTTCCCGTGGATGACCGATCGCGGCACCTTCATCATCAACGGCACCGAGCGCGTCGTCGTCACCCAACTCGTGCGCTCGCCCGGCGCCTACGTGATGGCGCCCAAGGACGCCGAAAAGCAGGTCTTCATCGCCAACCTGATGCCGGCCCGCGGCTCCTGGCTGGAGCTCGAGATCGACAAAAAAGGCAAGGTCTTCGTCCGCATCGATCGCAAGCGCAAGCTGCCGGTGACGGTGCTGCTGCGCGCGATGGGCTACGTCGAGGACGAGAAGCTCCTCGACATGTTCGACAACTCGATCTACATGCGCCACACGCTCGAGGCCGACACCGAGGCGACCCAGACCGAGGAGGGTGCCCTGATCGAGCTGTTCAAGAAGCAGCGTCCGGGCGAGCCGCCCTCGGTGGACGCCGCCCGCAACCTGCTCGAGCAGCTCTTCTTCGACCCCAAGCGCTACGACCTGACCCGGGTCGGCCGCTACAAGCTGAACGCGAGGCTCGACCTCGACATCGACCTCGACACCAGGGTCCTCACCCACGACGACATCATCGCCCTGGTCAAGGAGCTGATCAGCCTTCCGAAGCTCCTCGGCATCCCCGAGGAGGTCGACGAGGAGAATCCGATCAAGGACTATGCGGCGGAGGCGATCACCTACCCCCGCGAGCCGGTCAGCGAGCACCTCGACGAGTACGAGCACTTCGGCAACCGGCGCCTGCGCACGGTCGGCGAGCTGATCCAGGAGGCCTTCCGCATCGGCCTCTACCGGATGGAGCGCGTCGTCCGCGAGCGGCTGACGACCGAAGACTCCGATGCGATCACGCCGCAGACGATCATCAACATCCGTCCCGTGGTGGCCGCGATGAAGGAGTTCTTCGGCTCCTCGCAGCTCTCGCAGTTCATGGACCAGACCAACTCGCTTGCCGGGCTCACGCACCGCCGCCGTCTCTCGGCGCTGGGCGCCGGCGGCCTGACCCGCGAGCGTGCCCCGATCGAGGTCCGCGACGTACACCCGACCCACTACGGCCGGATGTGCCCGATCGAGACCCCGGAGGGCCCGAACATCGGCCTGATCGGCTCGCTTTCCTCCTACGCGCAGGTTTCCGAGCACGGCTTCGTCACCACCCCCTACCGGGTGGTCAAGGACGGCGTCGTCACCAAGGAGATCGTCCACCTGGACGCGACCCAGGAGGAAGACAAGGTGATCGCCCAGGCGAACGCCGAGCTCGACGAGAAAACCCAGAAGCTGAAGGGCCCGACCGTCCTCGTGCGCTCCGGCGAGGACGAGTACGCGACCGCGACGCCCAAGGAAGTCGACCTGATGGACGTCTCGCCGACCCAGATCTGGTCGGTGGCGACGGCGCTGATCCCCTTCCTCGAGCACGACGACGCCAACCGCGCCCTGATGGGCTCCAACATGCAGCGCCAGGCGGTGCCGCTGTTGAAGCCCGACCCGCCGCTGATCGGCACCGGCATGGAGCGCCGCGCCGCGGTCGACACCGGCGACGTCGTCCTGGCCGCCAGCGACGGCGAAGTCAGCCACGTCGATTCCGAGCGAATCGTCGTCAGCCACGGCGCCAAGAAAGACGAGTACCCGCTGCACAAGTTCATGCGCTCCAACCAGGGCACGATCATCCACCAGCGCCCGATCGTCAACTCGGGCCAGCAGGTGAAGAAGGGCGACGTGCTCGCCGACGGCTCCTCGACCGGCGGCGGCGAGATCGCCTTGGGCAAGAACTGCCTGGTCGCCTTCATGTCCTGGGAGGGCTACAACTTCGAGGACGCGATCATCCTCTCCGAGCGCCTGGTCAAGGACGACGAGCTCACCTCGATCCACATCGAGGAGTACGAGATCGACGCCCGCACGACCAAGCTCGGCGACGAGGAGATCACCCGCGACATCCC
>DASSMU010000030.1:0-10659 GCA_035701465.1 Solirubrobacterales bacterium | reverse complement strand
GGGTTTGCGTGGCGTGGACGTCGAGTCCCACCACGCTTTTAGGCTGGGGCATGTCGGCACCTCCCATGATTGGGGTGTCGGCCGCGGGGCCATCCCGCGGCCCAGTCCCCGCACCGTCATGCGCGGGGTGCCGACCTACCTGCCGCTGGAGTCGGTCAGCACTCCATACGGTCTTGGCCTGCTTGGTCAGAGGGCTTTGGTCAACCCTGCCTAATTCGGGCGATCTCGCTTTCGAGCCTGTCCCTGCCGGCTTCGATCTCGCCCCGGCCCCATCTCGCAACGACCGGCTCCTCTGGCCTTTCCAGAAAGACGTAGGCGAGCTCGACCTCCTCCGCTCCCCGTGCCTCGGCGACCGCCAGTGCATATATCGCCTGCTGGATCTCGTAGCGCGTCGCGAGCTCGGCCGGCTCGCGGTCGTCGATCCTGTCGGTCTTGTAGTCGACGATCAGCGGTGGGCACCCGTCCTCCTCGACCAGCAGGTCGATCGAGCCGCGCAGGACGGTGCCGCCGACCTCGACCAGCAGCGGCACCTCGGCGCGGCTGCGCTCGGCGCCCCGCACCCGCTCGGCGAAGAAGCCGGAGTCGAGCCAGGCTTGAAAGGGCTCCAGCAGGGCCTCCTCGGTGAGGCCGGGGTCGCCGACCTCCGCCGAGGCCGAGATCCGGCGCACCAACTCCGCCGGCGGCGTTCGCCACCCGTTTGCCTGACTCCACTCGAGCAGCGAGTGGACGGCCCTGCCCCGCGCCAGACCTCCATCGGCTGCCTCGTGCTCGCTTCCGCCCGATTCCCGAAGGGCACGGTCGCTGGCCGGCAGACGGGCCTCCGGGCCCTCTCCCGCGGCGGATATCGCGGTGTAGGAGAGCGGTCGCCTCGCTGTCCTCGCCGCTCTTTCTGCGACCAGCGGCGCCGGGCCTTCGCCGGCATCTCGTTCGGAGTCGGGCTCCCTCCGCACGACAGCCAGCTCCCTCGCCCGTTCTGCCGAGGCGAGGTTGACGCGAACCGCGACCTGGGATGGCTGGAAAGAAGCATCCAGCCCCGGCCTAGGCTCGGGAGCCGCGACCTCGACGCTGGAGTCGCGCTCGCGGTCGATCCCGAACCCGGCGACGATCCGCTCGATCACGGCTTCGCCGGGCCCCTTTCGCGAGGGGGGAGAGGGGCTGACCACGCCGCTCAGCAGCAGCCGCTCGCGGGCGCGGGTCGCCCCGACGTGGAAGAGGCGGAGCTCCTCCTCGGCGTCGCGCCTCTGGGCTTCCTCGCCGAGCTCGCGCTGGGCATAGAGGTTGACCCCGCGGGCGCCGAGCCGGCGCAGCTGCATCCCCACGCGCGGCGCCTCGGGCTCGCGGCCGATCGTGAGCAGGGGGGTGCGGGCGGGGGGGAGCAGGCCGCGGGAGAGGTGGGGGATCGCGACCACGTCGAACTCGAGGCCCTTGGCGCTGTGGATCGTCATGATCCGCACCCCGTCGTGGCCCTCCAAAGCTGTCGCGGCCTGCGCGTCGGCGTCGGCGTCGGCGCGGGCGGCGAGGAAGTCGAGCAGGCCGCGCAGGTCGCGTCCCTCGCTCGACTCGAACTCGGCGGCGAGGCGCATCAGCTTGCGCACGTTGGCGAAGCGGGCCTCCCCGGCCGGGCGCATCAGCACCGCCAGGTCGTAGCCGGTCTCGGCCACGGCGGCGTCGATCAGGCCGGGGAGCGAGAGCGAGCCGGCGCGGCGGCGCAGCCCCGCGAGCGTCTCGGCGAAGGCGTGCAGCAGCGACAGCTCCGCCGCGGGAATCTGTGCGAGTCGGTCCGCGTCGACGCCCTCGTCCTCGCCCAGGCCCGTCGCCCGCTCGACCGCCGGCCAGAGGTGGCGCCCCCGGCCCGCCGCGGCGCGCAACAGCCAGAGCGTGTCGGGCGCCACGCCGCAGGCGGGCGAGGCGAGCGCTCCCAGCAGCGCCTGGTCGTCGAGCGGGTTGCAGATCACCGCCAGCAGCGCGCAGACGTCGGCGACCTGCTGCTGGGACCAGTAGCCGCGCCCGCCGACGACGTAGGGCCGCAGGCCGGCCCGTTCGAGGGAGTCCTCGTGGGCGTCGAGGCGGGTGAAGGCCCGCAGCAGCACGACCATCGAGCCGCGGTCCACGCCCTGGTCGGCCAGCTCGCGCAGCCGTGAGGCGAGGAAGCGGGCCTCGGCCAGCTGGTTGGCCGGCGTGCGTGCGTCGGTCGTGGGGTCGAGTTCGATCTCCTCGCCGGTCCAGCCGTCGCGTCCGGTGAGCAGCATCTCCACCGCCGGGCCCTCTCCAGGCGGCTGCGGACGGCCAGGTTGAGCGCCGACCCGCAGCGGGGCGTAGTCGTCCAGCAGCCGCTCCCCGATCGCGTTGACGGCGCCGATCACCTCGGGGCGGGAGCGGAAGTTGCCACTGAGGGGGATCGCCTCCGCGGTGGCGCTCGCCTCGATCGCCCGTTGCCGTTCGCGGAACACGTCGAGGTCGGCGTGGCGGAAGCCGTAGATCGACTGCAGCTCGTCGCCGACGGTCATCAGCTGCGTCCGCGGTCCGCGCAGCGCCTCGATCAGGCGCAGCTGCAGCCGGTTGGTGTCCTGGAACTCGTCGACCAGGAGGTGGCTGAATCTGCCCCGGTAGGCGGCTCCCGTCTCGGTGCGCTCGAGCAGCCGCACGGCCAGCAGCTGCAGGTCCTCGAAATCGATCCCGGCGCGCCTCGCCTTGGCGAGGCCGAAGCGCTCGGAGAACAGGCGCAGGAGCTCGGCGACGTGACGGTAGGCGAGGCCGCCCTCGCCGGCCTCGGCGACGCGGCTCACCGCGGCGTCGATCGCTTCCCTGTAGGCGGCCATCGGTTTCGCCCTGCTCGCCGTCCGCAGCGAGGCGATCTCGGTCAGGCCGGGAACGCCTTCCACCCGCTCGAGGAGGGCCAGCGCCCGCTCGAGCAGCTCGTGGTTGGCGCTGCCGGGCTTCAGCTCCCCGATCGTCTCCGCGGCGATTCCGGCAGCGTTCCGCAGCGCGCCGGGCACGTCCGGCTCGGGTTGCTCGGGGAGTCGGGGCTCGTCCTCGCCGCGACTGCGCAGCTCGGCGTGCACGCCGAGCACGATCCCCCGCAACCCGGCGATGTCGTATGCCGCGACCGTGTTCTCGCGCGCGCGGTCGCCTCCGGCCAGGAATGCCTCGAGCGCCTCGTCGAAGGCCTCGCCCGCCGCCCGCTCGGTCTCGGGGGCGTCGAGCACGCGGAAGCGGGGATCGATGCCGACCGCAACCGGGTGGGCCGAGAGCAGGCGGTTGCAGAAGCCGTGGATCGTCGTCACCCAGGAGCCGCCGAGGCCCGGCAGCAGCTCGCGGGCGCGCTCCGACCCGGACTCGGCCCGGCGCTCGACCTCGGCGCGGATCCGCTGGCGCAGCTCGGCCGCGGCCTTGTCGGTGAAGGTGAAGGCGAGGATCGAGTCGGGGGAGACGCCCTGCTCGCAGGCGAGCCGGCAGTAGCGGTCGACGATCGTCCCGGTCTTGCCGGTGCCGGCCCCGGCCTCGACCAGGACCTCGGCGCCGGTCGCCGTGATCGCCGCTCGCTGTTCGGGGGTCGGTTGCCGCGCGCTCATAGCCCCAGCCCGTTCCGGTGCGCTTTATCCCCCGTATTCGGGGAAAAGGCGCACCGGAAGCTCTTTGGTCTCATCGCTCCTCGTCCTCCTCTTCGCCTGCCGGCTCCACCGGCGCCCGGTCGCGGCGGCAGATCGGCGCGAAGTCGCAGAAGGGCGGGCAGATGCCGTGGTCTCGCAGGCCCTGGCGGGGACCGGGGTCGCGGTCGATCTGCCCGGCCCGCATCCGGGCGACGATCTCGCCGGCGCGGCGACGGGCGTCGGCGAGCAGCTCCTCGAGCTCCTCGCCATCCACCCTGTCGGTCTTGGAGAGCCCGTACCCGGCGAGGTCGTCCGCGGCGTCCTCGCGCACGAACCCCCGCGGCCGCCGCTCGGAGGTGGCGCGCAGCGGGTGATAGAGGCCGCCGACGGCCTCCGCACCCCAGAGCTCGGCCACCGCGATCAGGTAGAGCTGCAGTTGCAGCTTCGCCTCCTCCTCGAGCTTTTCCCGCGGCGAGACCTTGCTCGAGAGCTTGTAGTCGAGGACAAGTGAGCGCCCGTCGGGCGCTCGGTCGACCCGGTCGATCGCCCCGTGCAGGTGCCAGCCGTCGATCTCGAGCGCCGGCTTCCCGGCGTCTTCGGACTCGGAGAAGCCCTGCTCCAGCAGCCAGGGCTCGAAGCCGCCGGCCTCACGGCCCGCCTCCTCGGCGAGGAAGCGGGCGAGCAGGCCCTCGGCGCGGGCGAGCATCGCCCGCTCGGCCGGGTGCTCGCCGAGCCCTCTCTGCGCCGCGATCTCGCCGACCAACTGGTGGCTGCGGTAGAGCCAGGCGTCGAGCGAGCCGGGTCGCGGGAGCGGGTCGTCGCCGGGTCTTTCCTCGTAGAGAGCGCAGAGGGCGGCGTGCACGATGCCCCCTTGGACAAGCGGGTCGGGAAGCGGGTCGAGCGGCTGCGGGGAGAGCTCGTGCGAGACGAACCAGCGGTAGGAGCAGAGGTCGAAGCCCTCCAGGGTGGTGCCGCCGTAGGCACCGACCTCGCCCAGCGCGGCGATCACGGACGGGTTCGAGAGCGGCCCCGGGGCCCGGGTCGCGACCTCGGCGCCGCGGGCGGCGGCAAGGCGGGTCGCGATCCGCTCGGCGGCTGCCTCTTCGGCGTCGGCGACCTCGAGCAGCCGCTGCGGGTCGGCGTTCGGTCCCCAGACTGCGATCGCCCGCGCCAGCTCGGTCTCCGAGGGCGCATCGCCGACCCGGTGGACGACGTCGGCGAGAGCGCGTCCGCGGACCTCCTCCTCGCCTGGCTCGAGCAGTTGCCTGACGTCGTCGAGGAAGGGGGAGGGTGCCTCGGCGGCCCCGTTCTCGTCGCTGTCGCGGTGGGAGAGGAAGAGCCGCCGTCGCGGCAGTGCCAGGCAGGCGTGGAAGAGGTAGCGCTCCTCGGCCTCGTTGTCGTGGCGCGGCTGCAGGCCCAGCGACTCGCGCTGGCCTTCGGAGAGGAACGGGTCGAGGTGCCCGGCGCCGCGCGGGAACTCCCCGTCCTGCAGGGAGGCGACGAAGACGTTGTCGAACCGCGCCGCTCGCACCCGGCGCGGGTCGGCGATCCTGACCCGATCCTCGACCCGCCCGCTCCAGGCGCGCACCGAGATCGCGCCCAGCCCCTGTCCGATCGATTCGGGCAGCGGCGCCAGGCCGTCGAGCTCGGCCCGCTCGGCCATCGCGGTGGCGATCGCGCCGGCGGTGCGCATCTCGAGCTCCGAGCCGGCGCGGGCGCCCATCGCCGTGGCGAGTGCCGCAACCTCCACCGCCAGGTCCCGCGGGCGGCTCGCCGCCTCGCGGACCCGGGCGACGTCGGCCGGCGGCTCCCCGTAGTGCTCCTCCCAGAGCGCCAGCGCCGCTGCCGCCGTCTTGACCCGATCGCGGCGGAGCCCTCGCTCGAACCAGTCGACCCGCGCCGGCGAGGTTCCCGAAGGGCCGCGCAGGTAACGCAGCAGGTCCGCCGCCCGGCCGGTCCCCAGTACCGCCTCCAGCAGGGCCGCCAGGGAGCCGCCCACGGAAGTTGTCGCTACCCGGACCTCCGCCTCGAGCGCCACCGGCACTCCGTAGGACTCCAGGACGGAGGCCAGGAGGGGGCCTCGGCGGGCAGGATCGCGCGCGACTATCGCGATCTGCTCCGGGTCGGTCCCGGCGGCGAGCAGTCGGGCGACCTCGACCGCGATCGCCTCGGCCTCGCCGCGGGCGCCGGCGGAGCGCAGGAATACGAGGCTCTGGTCGAGCGGCCGGGGGTCCGGCTCGATCGCGCCGAAATTCCGCTCGAGGTGGAAGAGGAGCGGCGAGCTCGTGTTGGCGGGGTCTGCCGGGGTCTCTTCGACCGAGTCGACCCCGATCTCCTCCAGCGCTGCGAGCAGGGGGGCATTGCGGGCCGCGAGCGCCGGGTGTCCCTGCTCATACGGCAGCGTTACCGTCACCTCGACAGCCTGCGCCAGCGCCCGGATCAGGTCCAGCTGGTTGCGCGTCAGGTCGTCGAGGCCGTAGAGGAAGACCGGGCGCCGCCAGAACCCGCTGCCGGCCTGCAGCAGGCCGATCGCCTCGCGCGCGATGCCGTGGGCGTCGACCATCCCAAGCCGGTCGCGCAACCGCGCGTAGCCGGCGAACAGGGACGCGACGTCGCCGAGGTAGGCCGAGCCCTCGAGCGTCCCGGCTGCGGCTTCGACGTCCGCCGGCTCGAGCCCGGCCCCCTGCAGCTCGTCGAGCAGGCGCTCCAGGGCGAGCGGGAAGCCGGGCTGGAGGGCGGAGCCGCGCAGCGGGCCGATCTCCGCTCGCCGCTCGGCCACCGCCGTCGCGATCGCGCCGAGGCGCTGCGCGGGGGTGAGCACGGCGCCGGGAGGCGCTCCTCCGGCCGTCGTCACCGTGGCGAAGAGGCCGCCGAATGTCATCACGTCGGCGCCGAGGACCGCTCCCTCCGCGCAGAGCTCGCGCTCGAAGGCGTAGACGTCGTCGAGGGTGGGGACGACGAGGACCGGATCGCGGTCGAGCACGGCGATCAGGCCGCGCCTGACGCGGCCCGCCCGCCCCGAGTTCGGGGGCCCCTGGATCAGCTTCAGCGGCACTCCTCCAGCCTATGTCCGCCTCCGGCGCCCAGCCGCCGCAAACTGCGGCATCCCAGCGCCGATTTGGCGTCTACCGCCACCTCTAGATTGCAGCGCAGATGGCCCTCTGCTTCGTAGACCCCGCCGACGCGATCCGTGCGATCGCGGACTCGATCGGCCGCGAGGCGCGCCGGCAGCTGCTCGGTGAGGCCGTCCGCGCCTGGGTCGACGAGATCCCCGACGACGAGCTCGAGACCCACTACGCGAAGGCTCTCTCCGAGCTCGACGAGCACGACCTCTCGATGCTCGCCGCCTGGCACGGCTCGCTCGAGTTCGGTCAGCCGGTCCCCAACCGCGACTTCCTCATGGGCGCCTTCGGCTCCCTCGGCGAGAACCGCCGCGAGGCGCTCAAGCTGGCCGCCGGCTTCCGCGGCGAGGAGGCGGTCGACGCCGGGGTCACCGAGGAGGACGCCTTGGAGCTGGTCCTCAGCCTCCTCTCCCCGCCCCGCCAGATGGAGCTGGCCCTCGAGGCCGTAGAGCTCTACATCTGGGACCGAGCGGGCTCCGACAACTAGCAAGGGAAGACAGTTGGGCCTTCCGGGGCCGGGCCAGACGTGCCTTCGGTGCCCACTGGAGACACGCGTATTTTCGAGCCGCTCTTTGTCGTAAATACCTTGCAAGTGCAGAGTAGTTCCTATAATTTGTCCAAAATCTGGCCGGCAGCCAGATCGGGAGAACTGCGTTTTGGGCGGGGACAACGGGTCGTCTCTCCCTATGACCCGAGCCCCTCCGGGGCCAAACCGTCCCAGAACGCGATGCGCAAAAGGAGAGGTGCCAGTCCCGAAGGAGAGGGAGATGACGCTGTGACTGCTGAGAGGACGGGCTCTCTCCTCACTCCCAAGCGGTCCGGCGGCTTCGTGCCGCCTTCGATCCAGCCTGGAGACGATGTCAACAACAACATCATCGAGGTGCTGGTAACGGTCGCGTCGTTCCTGCACCCGGACGCCGAGACGGTCGATGCGCTGAGCCCTCGGGAGCGAGCCAGGTGGATCAAGTTCCAGGACGCCGTCGTCAAGGGCCACTACAGCATCACCGACCTGATGAAGCTGCTGAAAGTGGTGGTCCGCGAGCAGCACGAGGCCGACCTCGGGGATAAGAAACAGAAACGCCGGGAACGGCAGAAGCTCTTCGACCAGCGGCTCTCCGAACTCGAGACGAACTACGGAGAGTCCAAGCAGGAACGCAAGCGGGTCTTGGACCTGATCACCCTTTGCGTCGTCGCCCTCATCCTCTGCGCCTTCCTGACCGCCACCTTCGCCCAGTCCTGGATCCTGCCCGGCGCGGGAGCCTGTACTGCCCTGGTGGCTGTCATCGCCGTCCTCACCCGGCTCCGCGCCCAGATCACCAAGGGCGATCCGTCGCACGGGTTGTTCTAGGTCTCACGTCTTCGCCTCCATTCCCGTTGAATGGGGACATGGATCGAGCCGAGACCGCATTCCGCGTCGGCGGCGACGCCTGTGCCGCGTGGCTCTACCGGCCGCCGGCTGCCGGCGGGGAGGCCCCGATCGTCGTCATGGCCCACGGCCTCTCGGGGACGCGGCGCGATCGGCTCGGCCCGTTCGCGGAGCGATTCGCGACGGCGGGACTGGCGGCGCTTGTCTTCGACCATCGCGGGTTCGGCGACAGCGGCGGCGAGCGGGATCTCTTCCATCCGGCGCGCCAGCTCGAGGACTGGCGCGCGGCGATCGCCTTCGCCCGCTCGCTGCCGGGGGTGGACAGCGCTCGCGTGGCGACCTTCGGTTCCTCGATGGGCGGCGGCAATGCGTTGGCGGCTGCCGCCGGAGACCCGGACGTGGCCGCCGCGATCAGCCAGGTCCCCTTCCTCGACATCGTGCGCCAGGCGCATCGCTCCTCGCCATCCGTGACCGTCCGGATGATCGCCGCGGCGATCCAGGGACGGCACGTACCGGCTGTCGGCCATCCCGACGAGCCTGCTTTCATCAACGCACCCGGGGGCGAGGCCGGCTGGCGCCGGGTCGTCGAGACCGGCGAGGACTCCCGCTGGCGCAACCGCGTCTCCTCGCGCTGGCTCCTCGGCCGTCCCTTCCGGCCGGGTCGCTACGCGTCCAAGCTGCACTGTCCATGGCTCGTCTGCGTCGGAGAGGCCGACCGGGTCGCGAGGCCAGGCCCGGCGATCGCCGCCGCCCGGCGCGCCCCGCTGGGCGAGCTGCGCACCTATCCGGGCGTCGACCACTTCGACATCTACGACGGCCCGCAGCACGAGGCGGTCGTCGCCGACCAGCTCGAGTTCCTCCAGCGGCACTTGCTCTAAACGAGCGCAGCGAACTAAAGCCGAGTCTTAAAAAACTAAATGTTTATGATTTTGGCCGTCCACTGAAGAGAAAGGAGGCAACATGAAGCTCGCTGCCGTGAAGAGCGCGTTGCCGCTCGTTTCCATCACCAAGCCCGCCTAAGGGCAGGCGCTCAATTGAGCGCGGCCCGTATCTCGGTAATTGCCTGCACGTTGTCCTGGAAGTGGACGGCGTGCAGGCCCGCCTTGCGAGCTCCTTCGCAGTTGACCAGGACGTCGTCGACGAAGAGGCAGGCCTCGGCAGGTCGCTCGATCCGCTCCAGGGTCAGCTCGTAGATTTTCGATTCCGGCTTGCGGCAGCCGACGAAACCGGAGTCGACGACGGTCTCGAAGATCTCGTCGACAGGGAGCATCGAGCGCCAGAGCGGCTCCCACTCGCGCACGTTGTTGGTCAGCATCGCCATCTGGTACCCCTCGGCCTTGAGGTCGCGCATCAACTCGATCATCGCCGGGTTCGGGTCCAGCGCCTCGAAGTAGATCTCTTTGAAACGGTGCATCTCGGGCCGGTGGCCGAGGATCGGCTCAAGCGCGTCGGTGAGCGTTTCGAGGAATTCGACCTCGGTGATCTCACCTCGCTCCATCTCGAAGAGCGGGTTCTCGCCTTTTGCCTCGGCGATCGCCTGCATCCCCTTGCCGAGGGTTTCGGCGGAGATCCCGGTCTCGTTCTGAAAAGCCATGAAGGACTGGATCAGCGGCGTGGTCAGCACGCCGCCGAAGTCGGAGATCACCGCCTTGATCTCAGCCATCGCGCCGCACCACCTCGTAGTGGCCGAGCCCCTCGCGGCCCTCGAGCGACCAGCGGAAGAAGGCGATGTCGGCGTGCAGGCCGGGATGGCGGACCGAGCTGGCGCTGATCAGCGTGCCGGCGCCGCGCAGCGGCTGCCCCTCGTCGCCGTCGACCCAGAGCTCCAGCGTGGCCCGCCGTTGCACCCCGTCCGGCCCGTACTCGGTCGAGAGCAGCGTCTCGGAAACGTCGACCGGCGCCCCGTCGGCGCTGCAGAGCACCGCCGCGACGGTCTCCTCGCCGTGACCTCCGGCCTGCTCCGGCCGCACGGCAGACAGCGCCAGCAGCCCCCCGTCGCCGAAGACGATCCCGATCGACCGCCGCACTATCTGTTCGTCGCCGCCCATCGCGATCCGCGAGCCTAGCCGAGTACCATGGGCCGATGCCCGACAACGACACCGCGGTGCTCACAGAAGACGACGTCATCGAGGCCCTCGAGGAGGTGATCGACCCCGAGCTGGGGCTCGACTTCGTCTCCCTCGGCCTCGTCTACGACGTCGAGATCGAGGGCGAAGAGGTCTTCGTCACCTTCACGTTGACCACCCCTGCTTGCCCGATCGGCCCCCAGGTCTCCGAGCAGATGAAGGAGTTCGTAGGCGACCTCCCAGGCGTCTCGGCGGTCCACCCGAAGATGGTCTTCGACCCCCCCTGGAGCCCCGAGATGATGACCGAGGACGCCAAGTTCGCGCTTGGGTTCTAGGCAGGGTTTGCGGGGTCAGTGGGGGTCATAGGGGGTCAGTTTTGTCCCCACGCCGTCCCCACGGCCGTCCCCACGGTCAGAGCGGGCGCCCGGGAGGAGCACCCGTTGCGCCGGTTGCGTGCATATTGTGAGCTGAATGCGCATAGGTCGCTTGAGCATGAAGGAGTTCAAGGCCTTTAC
>DASSMU010000029.1:0-2232 GCA_035701465.1 Solirubrobacterales bacterium | reverse complement strand
GCGGTGCCGGCGAGTCCTTTGCCGTTGAAGTAGCAGTCGATACTGACGCAGCTGACGTGGACTTCGCCTTCGCCGACCACGCTGGCGGTTTCGTGTCCTGCCTTTTCGACTTCGACGACGGAGGGGCCACCTTCTTCGGTGACTGTGCAGCCGGAGGTGCAGCTAGAGTAGGTGAAGTTGCCTTCAACCACCGCTACACCACTTTCGCCTTCTCCGACTACTTCGCCTAAGAATAAGACGTTGCATTCGATTTTGGTGCTGGCTAACAGGATCGCCTTGCCGACCGAGGTTTCGTGCACGTGGGTGAGCGGCGAGGCGCATACTGCTTCGTCAGCTGCGCACAGATGGGTTGCCGCCATCGCCGAGCCGGCGCCGAGGAATGCCGTCGCCATCAACGCGGTGAGCGCGGCGAGGCCGAGCATCTTGAGTGGTTTCATTTCGTTCTCCTTCTCGGCGATTACCGCCGAGGTTCGATTTACAGCTACAGTTTGGCTGACCAGCCAGACTAGGAAGGGGGGCCCGGTGGAGAGTGGCGCGATGGAAAAGAGCAGCGAGGCAGGCAACGCGTCGGATGGCGCCGGTTCGCCGAGCCACCTCGAGCAAATCGAGGTTCGGAGCCCGGCAACCGGCCAGCCGATCGCGACCGTCCGGGTCGACTCGCCCGCGACCGTCGCCGCGACCGTCGCCAGGGTGCGCGCCAACCAGCCCGAGTGGGAGGCGATCGGGATCGAGGGTCGCTACCGCTGGCTGGGCAGGCTGCGCGACTGGCTGCTCGACAACTCCGAGCCCGTCATCGACACGATGCAGGCGGAGACCGGCAAGGTCCGGGCGGACGCCTCCGGAGAGCCTGTCTACCTCGCCGACCTGATCAACTTCTACGGCAAGAAGGCCGCCAGGTACATCGGCGAGGAAGCGGTCAGGTCCCACACGCCGCTGCTCGCTTCCAAGAAGCTGCGGGTCCAGTATCGCCCACACCCGGTGGTGGGCATCATCAGCCCCTGGAACTTCCCCCTGATCCTCGGCCTGGGCGACGCGATCCCGGCGCTGCAGGCCGGCGCCGCGGTGGTCGTCAAGCCTTCGGAGTTCACGCCGCTCGGGCTCGCCGAGGTGGTCGAGGCCTGGAAGGAGGAGATCGGCGGGCCCGACGTCTTCGACTGCGTGCAGGGCATCGGCGAGACGGGCGAGGCGCTTATCGACACGGTCGACTTCGTCCAGTTCACAGGCTCGGACCGCACCGGCCGCAAGGTGATGGCGCGGGCCGCCGAGACGCTGACGCCGGTGAGCCTCGAGCTCGGCGGCAAGGACGCGATGATCGTGCTCGACGACGCCGACCTCGACCGCGCCGCCAACGCGGCCGCCTGGGGCGGGATGATGAACTCCGGCCAGATCTGCATGTCAGTGGAGCGGATCTACGTCGAGGAGCCGGCCTATGACAGCTTCCTGGCCAAGCTGACCGCGGCGGTACGCGAGCTGCGCCAGGGTGCCGACGGCAAGTCCTTCGGCAAGGAGGTCGGCGCGATGACCTCCCCCAACCAGACGGCGATAGTCGAGGACCACGTGCAGGACGCCCTCGCCTCAGGCGCAAAGGCGCTGACCGGCGGCAAGCGCCTGCCGGGGCCTGGCGACTACTTCGAACCGACGGTACTCGTCGACGTCGACCACTCGATGAAGGCGATGCGCGAGGAGACCTTCGGGCCCGTGGTCGGCGTGATGAAGGTTCGCGATGCCGAGGAGGCTCTGCGCCTCGCCAACGACAGCCGCTACGGGCTCTCGGGCTCGGTCTTCGGCGAGCGCGAGCGCGCGGAGCAGGTGGCGCGACGGGTCGAGTGCGGCGCGGTCAACGTCAACGACGTGCTGGTCAACTACGCGGCCACCGACGTGCCGATGGGGGGCTGGAAGCAGTCGGGGATCGGCTACCGCCACGGCGAGCCGGGGATCAAGAAGTACTGCCGCACCGAGTCGGTGGTGATCGCCCGCTTCGGCGGCAAGCGCGAGCCGACCTGGTTCCCCTACACCAAGGCTCGCCGCCGACTGATCGCCCGTGTTGCCCAAGCCTTCAACGCGCGGGGTCTAAGGCGGCGCCTCGGGATGCGAAGCTGAGACCCAGCGAAAGGGCTATCCAGAGCCTTTACGGCAGGTGACCTTGAGAACCGGCTTCAGGGTGGCCCGGCGCCCGTTCTGACCGGTGAGCTTGGCGGTGACGCGGTGAGGTTTTTCGCAGAGGTTGGTCGA
>DASSMU010000028.1:0-8682 GCA_035701465.1 Solirubrobacterales bacterium | reverse complement strand
AGGGCGCTGCCGGCGCCCTCGCGGCGGCCGAGGCCGGTGAAGTGGGCGAGCGCCGCCAGCGGGGTCGGGAAGGAGCGCTTGCAGGCGTGGTCGAGCTCGCCGCTCTCCGTCACCAGCTTCACCCCGACCATGCCCACCCGCTGGTCGACCGCGAGCCGCGCCAGCGCCGCGTCGAGGGTGCCGGCGTAGACCTCGGTGTCGGGGTTGAGCAGCAGCACGGCGCCGGCCTCGTCCTCGCGCAGGACGACGTTGTTGGCGGCCGAGAAGCCGATGTTCTCGCAGCGGATCAGCCGCACCTGGGGGAACTCGCGCTCGACCATGTCAGGGGTTGAGTCGGTGCTGCCGCTGTCGACCACCGTCACCCGCGTCGTCGCTGAGGCCGGATGCTCGGCGAGCGAGCGCAGGCAGCGCCGCAGCAGGCTTTCGGCGCCGTGGCTGACGATCACGACCTCGAGGCCGAATGCGGGTGGGGGGGTCATCGCGATTCCTCAGTAGGCGCCGTCGCCGCGCACGATTGCGCTCGGCGTTCGCAGCAGGATCGCCAGGTCGCTGACCACCGAGAGGTTGTCGAGGTAGTCGCGCTCCATCGCCAGCCTCTCCTCGAAGGTGAGGTCGCCGCGGCCGTAGACCTGCATCGGCCCGGTCAGCCCCGGCTTTACCGCCAGCCGGACCCGCTGGCGCTCGTCGTAGAGGGCGACCACGGCCTCCTCCTCGGGTCGCGGCCCGACCAGCGACATGTCGGACTTGAGCACGTTGATCAGCTGTGGCAGCTCGTCGAGGCTGGTGCGGCGCAGGAAGCGCCCGGCGCTGGTTACCCGTGGGTCGTCGGGGATCTTGAAGACGGGCTCGTCGAGCTTCTCGAGGTCGACCAGCTCGCCGAGCCGCTCCTCCGCGTCGGTGACCATGGTGCGGAACTTCAACATCGTGAAGGGCTTGCCGTCCTTGCCGGCGCGCCCCTGGCGGAAGAGGACGGGCCGCCCCGAGTCGAGCAGGATCAGCAGTGAGACGACAAGGAGGAGGGGGGAGAGCAAGGCCAGCAGCGTTGCCGAGACGGCGACGTCGAGCGATCGCTTCAGCATCAGCGTCGACCAGGGCGGGTCGGAGAAGCGGAAGTCGAGGACGGGAAGCTCGGCGAGCCGGTTCAACTCGATCCCGGGCCCGAGCAGCCCGTAGTGCTGGGGCAGGAGGGTGAGGCCAAGCCCGGCTGCCTTGCACTGCTCGATCAGGTGCTCCGCGGTCGGCTCGCTCATCTCCTGCGCGGTGACCACAACCCGCTCGATGCCGTGATCGCGGGCGACTCGGGAGACGTCGCCGATCGAGCCCAGCCTGGGCAGGTCGTCCGGGTCGCCGCCCTCACCCCCGGCATCGCCGGGGGTGAGGTAGCCGATCAGCCGCAGGCGCGCCTCCGGATGGGTCGCGACCCTGCGCGAGACCATCCTCGCCCCCTCGGCGGAGCCGACGACGACGCCGGTGGCGATACCCGTGAACCGGTGCCAGGCGAAACGGAGCACGCCGCGCAGGGTGAAGCTGCCGATCAGGGCACCGAGACCGACCAGGATCGCGCTCAGGGCCGAGAGGGGACCGACCGGGCTCAGCGCCAGCAGGCCGTCGAGGGCGAGTGTTCCCAGGGCGCTGGCCGAGACCAGGGCGGGAAGCTCGTCGAGCGTGCTGTGGCGAATCCGCCGGTGGTCGTTGTCGTAGAGACCATGCAGCTTCAGGATGAGGATCCAGATCGGGCTGAAGAGGACGGCCCAGAAGAGAGTCGCGACGTCGGTCGTCGAGGTGGCGGCGGTGGCGACGCAGAGCGCCGCGATCAGGGCGGTCCAGTCGCCGGCGGCGAGTAGGCGGCGCAGCAGACCGCCGCGGCGTCGGGTGTCGCTCACGCCGCGATGCCGGCCCCCATCGCCGGCCGGCCCCTCCCGTCGCGAGGGGCGACGGGAGGGGGTCGGCTTGGCGGCGGTGTGGGGGATCTCTCGCGTCATCGGTCCCTCAGCCACAGTTCCATCCTTCGCGCAGGCATTTCGCCTGCGGGTTCAGCCTGCGGGCGTGTTCGATGTCTCGCCGCGCCGCCGCTTCGGAGCCGGCCGCGTGCTCGGCCTTGGAGCGCAGGTAGTACCACTGCCAGTTTTCTTCCTCGCGGTCGATCGCGCTGCCGTAGTTGGCGATCGCGGTCGGGTAGTCGCCCTGCAGTTCCGCCAGCAGGCCGAGCTGCACGTAGGGGGAGGCTGCCCAGGGCTCGATCGAGCGGGCGGAGTCGGCGTGGCTCACCGCGGTCGAGTAGTCGCCGGCGGCGGCTGCGCTCTGGCTGCTCTTGATCTCGCGATCGACCAGCAGCGGGCCGACCAGTGCGATCGCCGCGATCCAGGCGACGCCGAGACCCGCCACGGCGAGGCCGTAGCGCCTCCCGCTCGCCTGTTTCGCCGGAACTGCCTGGCTGGGTGCAAGCTGTGCGCACCTCACGCTGACCATGACACCGGCAGCGAGGAAGAAGACCGCACCCAGCCCGGCGATCTCCCAGAACCAGTCGAAGGCGGCGCCGATCGCGAAGGCGAGCATCGCGGCGAGCAGGGCGGCGTGGCGCTCCCGCTCGGGATGGGGCGCCGCGCGCCAGGCGGAGAAGGCGCACCACAGAAGCGTCCCGACCAGGGCCAGGACCATCAGCCCGCCGACCGCTCCCAGCTCGGCGAAGGCCTCCAGGTACAGCGAGTGCGCGTCGTGGACCGGCAGCGTGATCGAGCGCAGCTGGTCCCAGGAGAAGAGATAGGTGCCGGCCCCGTGGCCGAGGATCGGGTTTTCGCCGAAGGCATCGATCGCCACGCGCCAGAAGTCGTGACGGCCGGCCCCCCCGCTTTCGCCAAAGTGCTGCGCGGGGTTGCGGGGGAAGTAGAGGTCGGGTTTGGAGAACTGTTCCCAGGCGTGGCCACCGACGACGACGACGAGGGCGATCGCCCCCAGCACCGCCGCCGCCGCGATGCCCCGCAGCAGGGTCGAGTTCCTCGATAGCCGCAGCGCCCTCCCCGTCATCCGCCCTTCCGCCGCCTCGAGCCGGCGCAGCGCGGCGACTCCCAGCACGGTCAGGACAATGCCGGCCAGGAGGATCGCCAGCACGGTGACACCCTGGTTGACGGCGGCTTGGCTGGCGAGATTTTCGGCGAGGTCGTGCCGATCCTGGACGGCAAGGATCGCCGGCACCACACCGGCTGCCGCCGCGGCGAGCGTGCCGAGCAGCCAGAGCCGATCCCTGGAGAGGACGAGCAGGCAGACAGCGCCGACGACGAGGGCGAGCAGGCCGCCGCGCGAGTAGGTGAAGTAGAGAGCAAGAAGAACCGCCGGCATTGCCGCCACCGAGAGCCAGCGGAGGCTCCTCCAGGCCGCGTGGCGGCTCATCCAGAGCAGCATCGCGATCGCGATTCCCGCGGCCGCCCCGTTCGCATTCCAGTAGCCGAGTGGGTAGCGCAGCCTCGGCCCGGTGCCAAGCGCGTTGCTCACGTCGAGCAGATGGGGGAGCAGGCGGCTCGCCAGGCCGAGCAGGGCGACAAGCGTGACCGCGATTGCCAGACCTTCAGCGAAACGTTGGCGCCTCTCGCTGGTTTGAGCGATCAGGAAGGCGGCAAGGAAGAAGCTGAGGTACACCAGGATGCGGTCCGCCTCGATAACGCTCAACTCGATCGACCCCGACCAGAAAGTTGAGAGGGCAGAGAGAAATGCGAGACCCCCGATCAAACCGACCGTCCAGTAGAACGGCCTTGCAAGGGTTGATGCAGACGCAGCCCCGAGCACGAGCAGCGCGACCACGACCAGCCAGGCGCCGAGGCCCGCTATGTGACGGGAGCTCACGTCGAATCCCCCTCCCGCAAGCGCCAGGCCGACGATCAGGACGATCGGGGCGATCAACGCCGCCGTTTGGTCTAGTCTTCCCGGGGATGCGAGGGACCCGCCACCGCCGGGGCCGGATCTTGGGCCTCTTCTCCTTTGGGTTGTCAGTGCTTGCTCTGTCGGCATTGATGCTCTTTCCTGCGTTCTCTCAGGCTGAAGACTCGAGTGGGATCCAGTATTCGGAAGCGCCGCCTACGGCCACCGGAGGCCAGGGGGGGAACAAACCGAGCCACAAGGAACCCGCGGCGCATTCTTCGACAAGCGGCGGCGGTTCCTCGACGAAGAACAGCTCGGGCCACTCAAAGTCGTCGACTTCCTCGGGAGGGAGTCCATCTTCTAAAACGGGTAGCACGCAGGGCACGAGTCATGACGGCGGCACGGGCCAGGGTAACCCAGGCGGCGGCTCGACCGGTGGCGCCGCGCCGGGTGTGAATCACTCCGGCCAGGTTTCAGCCTCCCCGCAAAGCACTTCCCACCAGGAAAGCGGCGGTTCGTCTCCGCTGGTGCCGATCCTGATCGCGATCGCCGCCCTTGCCGCGATCTCGATCGGGGCCGTGATGCTGAGGGCGAGGCGCCAGCGCGAAGGTCGCGGTGGGTCGGTTTCTCCAGAGGCAAGCTGACCTCGTGTTGACGCACGGAAGCAAGGAAAGCCGGGTTTCGCGTGCCCTTCTCGCCTTCCTCGCGATCGCCCTGGCCGCCGCCGCCCTGGCCCCTGCCGCCGATGCCCTGCCGGCCAAGTTCTGGGGCGTGGTGCCGCAGAGCGTGCCGACGCCGGAACAGTTCGCGCGGATCAAGCGCGGCGGCGTGGACAGCGTCCGCATCCCGATCTCCTGGGACTCGCAGCCGGGACCGGGGGCGACGCCGGACTGGTCGGGCGTGGACACGGTGATCGGGCACGCCGCCGAAGCCGGTGTCGACATCCTTCCCTACGTGTACGGCGCTCCGAGCTGGGCGGTGCCCAGCGCCCCGGTCCCCGGTACCCACGGGGGGTTGTCCGCAGCGCCGAGGAACTTGCCCGCAGCCGGAGCCGCGGGGCGGGCTTGGTCGAGCTTCCTCAAGCTCGCGGTCGAACGCTACGGGCCGAGCGGGACCTTCTGGTCGACGCACCCCAAGGTTCCCCAGCAGCCGATCCGGACCTGGCAGGTCTGGAACGAGGAGAACTTCAAGTACTTCGTCACCAGGCCCAACCCGGCCGAATACGGCAAGCTCGTGAAGATCTCCAGCGCGGCGATCAAGAGCGTCGACCCCGGGGCGAAGGTCGTGCTCGGCGGCCTCTTCGCTCGGCCGAACGAAGCGAGGTTCAAGGTGAAACCGCCGCAGGCCTACTTCGCGAGCGATTTCCTCGAAAAGATGTACCAGCGGACCCCAGGGATCAAGTCGAAGTTCGACGGCATAGCCCTGCACCCGTACAGCAAAAAGTTCCAGTATCTGGCCCCCGACATCGAAGAAGTCAGGGCCGTGCTCAAGGCCAACGGCGACGCGGGCAAGAGCCTCTGGATCACCGAGCTGGGCTGGAGCTCCGAAACTCCCAACACGGCCGACGCCTTCGCCAAGGGCGTCAAGGGCCAGGTGAAGCAGCTGAAGGGCGGCTTCTCGTTGCTCGTCAGGAACCAGGCCAAATGGCACCTGCGCGGGGTCTACTGGTTCTCGCTGGAAGACGGCCCCCCGACCGCCTGCAATTTCTGCGGCGGCGCCGGCCTGTTCGGCCCGGGCTTCGTCCAGAAGCCCGCCTGGAGCGCCTACGTCAAATTCGCCGGCGGCCAGCCGTAAGCCCCGCCGCGCTGTCGGCACCCCCGTCCTGACCTTCGGCCTTCCTGCCTGACTCATCCTGTACGCGCGCGCCGCGTCGGAGCAGTCGTCGCGCCGCGTGGCCGGGCACAAGCGAGGCCCGCTCGAGGCCCCAGAAATCCCGCAGGTGGCGGACCAGGCCGGCCGGCGTCGGGCGTCTGCCGTCGAGGCGGGACTCGGCGCGGTGGCGCTCCCAGAACCACCACAGCATCGCGGTCGACCGGCGCGAGGACGGGGCCCGGGCGATCGCCCTGTGAGCCCGGCGCTCGGCCGCGGAAACGGGAATCGCTCCCAGCTCGCGAAGGGCATCCCCGGGAACCGGCGCGCGAAGCTCGGTGGCGAGGCAGGAGAGCGCATCGCGCAGCGGCAGCGAGAGGCGCCCGCGCTCTGCCATCGCGATCAACCGGTCCCATGCGAAGCCCGCTTTCGCAGCCTCGAGGATCTTGAAGGCGTCGGCGGCCCAGCGGACCGGGTGGACCGGGTTCCAGGCCGCACCGTGCGCGCAGACGTGCAGGAGCTGGTCGGCCGGGTCGAGGATGCGCACCCGGGCTCCGGCGACCTCGGCCTCGATCGAGGCCGACCAGAACTCTTCGTCGAGTCCGGGGCGCCAGAGCATGCCGCGGTGCAGGTCCACCTCTCGCCCGTCGGGGTCGCGGAAGGCGAGCGAGTGGCGCGCGGCGAGCAGCCGCTCGGGATCGCCTTCGATCGGGGTCAGGCCGGCCTCCCGCAGGGCCCGCACCGCCTCGCCGATCCGCTCCGGCGGAACCGCGAGGTCGAAATCCCCCATCGGGCGGGCGCCGGGGTCGTCGTAGGCGGAGCCGATCAGCGCCGCGCCCTTCAGCACCAGGACGTCGGTGCCCATCGCTTGTAGCGCGTCGATCGCCCGCCGCCCGGCCTTCAGGCTCAGTTGGTTAGCGGTCCAGCTTGCGCGGTAGGCGTCCTTGAGCCACCCTGCGTCGGGGTCGCCGGCAAGCTCGGGCCCTAGGTTGAGGTAGAGGAGCGGCAGGAGGCGCAAGGAGCCGCGCTCGGCCTTTCCGAGGTCGGGCTCTCCGCTGCGCCAATCCGCCCAGGCCACGAGTGCCTCTTCCGCCTGCCAGAGGCACGCCCGCAGCAGCGGAAGTTGCCGCGGCGTGGGAAGCCAGGCAGCGCGCTCCCCTTTCACCCCCCGCTCCCGAAGACGCTTGCCGCCGGGGTCTCCACCCGCCCGCCGCGGACTTCGACCATCCGGTCGGCGCGCTGGGCGACCAGCGGATCGTGGGTGACGAGCAGCAGCGTCGGCCGCGGCTCGATGCCCATCAGGTTGTCGAGGACGAGGTCGGCGGTACCGGGGTCGAGGTGGCTGGTCGGCTCGTCCAGCATCAGCAGCGGCGGCGAACCGAGCAGCGCCCGGGCGAGGGCGATCCGCTGTCGCTGCCCGGCGGAGAGGCGTACGCCGTCGTCGCCGATCTCAGTCTCATAGCCCGCCGGGAGCTCGTCGACGAACTCGCTCACGGCAGCCAGCCCGGCGGCCCGTTCCACCTCCCGGCGTGGCGTGTCCGGCCGGCCGAAGGCGATGTTCTCGGCGACCGTGCCGCGCATCGCGGACCCCTCCTGGAGCAGGGCGCCGGCCTGGCGGCGCAGTCCGCGCACGTCGATCTCCTCGAGCGGCTCGCCGTCCACCCGGATCGTCCCCGACCAGGGCCGGTAGAGGCCCAGCAGCAGCGCGATCAGCGTCGTCTTGCCAGCGCCGGTCGGGCCGAGGATCGCCACGGTCTCACCGGCCTCGACCGTGAGCGAGACCTCGTCGAGCACCGCCGGCTCCGCACGCGAGTAGCCGAAGGTCACGCCCTCCCAGGCCAACTGCCCGCGCAACTTGATCGGCTTCTTGCCTCGGTAGGGCTCGGTCTCCTTTCTCGCCAGCACCTCGTCGATCCTCTCGATCGCCGCCAGGCCGTTGAGGACGTCGGGCAGTGCGGCAACCACCCAGTTGAGCTGGCCGCGCGCCAGCGCCAGGATGGCCATGAAGGCGATCAGGTCGCCGGTCGAGATCGAGCCGTGCAGCACGGCGAGCCCGCCGCCGATCAGCACGATCACGCCGGCGACACCGCCCAGTGCCACCTGGATCAGGGCGTAGGCCTGCTGGACCCAGCTGATCCGCTGCCCCGCCGCGGCCAGTGCCTCGGCCTTTTCCATCCCCTCCGCCAGGGCCTGCTCCTCGGCCGTCCGAACCTTGATCAGCGAGGCCGAGCGCAGGCTGGCGAGGACGCTGGCGCTGAAGGCGTCCGAGGCCTCCTGCCAGACGCGCACCCTTTGCCGCAGCGGCCCGCGCAGCAGGCGCGACAGCCCGAAGAGCAGCGGGATCGCGACCAGGAGGATGGCGAGCAGGATCGGCTGGATCGCAACCAGCGAGGCGAGCAGGAGCGCGGCCGTACCCAGCGAGGGGATCACCACCGCCAGCAGGAACTTGGCCATCGTGTCGAGCCGCTCGGTGTCCTGGACGATCAACGAGTGCAGGCGGGCGCTATCGGTCGAGTCGTAGAAGCTGCTGGGCAGCCAGATCACGTGGTCGAGCAGCTCCAATCGCACCCGGGCGACGGCGGGCTTGGTCACCCGCAGGACCGCGTAGCGGCCGGCCAGCCCGAAGGCGAGGCTGAGCACGTAGAGGCCGAGGATGCCGGCGCCGAGGGCGATCAGCTGGCCGCTGTTGCCGGCTGGGATCGCGTCGTCGAAAGCGGCGCGGACCAGCAGCGCGATCGGCACCAGGGCGAGCGCCTGTGCGACCGAGAGACCAAGCCCCAGGGCGGCGAGGTGGGCGGAGCCGTCGATCAGCCGCGAGAAGGTACGCCAGATTCGCACCGGCCAAAACTACCGGCGCGGGTTCGGAGGCGCGTAAGATCGGTGGGTTGGCCGCTAAGCCGAAAACAAGTGCGGGATCCGACCCGCTGGCACCCTTCAGCGCGCCTGTGCGCCGCTGGTTCGAGGCATCCTTCGAGGGGCCAACCCCGGCACAGGTAGGCGGCTGGGAGGCGATAGCCAGCG
>DASSMU010000027.1:0-17065 GCA_035701465.1 Solirubrobacterales bacterium | reverse complement strand
CTACATAGCGATCGATCGCGGTGCCTAATCAGCGGTGCGAGAGAGGTGGCGAGACGGGGGGATCAGCCACCAGAGCCATCGAGGGCAGCAAGCATGAAGTCCATCCCCGTCTCGCTGACTAGGAAAGGTAGGGCGGCATGAGCTACATACCGGTAGTCGACCCCAACGAGTGCAGCGCCCACGGCGACTGCGTCGAGATAGCGCCACAGGTCTTCCGCCTCGACGACACCGCGGTGGTGATCGGCAACGGCCCCTACGAGCTACTCCTCGAAGCGGCCGAGGCCTGCCCCGCAGTGGCGATCTCGATCGTCGACCAGGAGTCGGGTGAAACCGTCTATCCATAAGAGTCCTCTTATCGAGATGTGGGTTTCCCGCAGAGTTGTTTGACAATGTGAATCTGGGATATACCGTCGCCCTACCCGACTAAGGCAGGTATGCGATGGGATCCAGTGTTGGTGTTGTCAGCGGTGCGCTGTTCGACCTGAACGAACCGGCGCGCTACCTGCACTGGCACTTCTTCCAGATGTCGGTGGCGAACGTGGTCGTCATCGTCTTGATGATCGTCGTCTTCATCGCCGCGATCCTGATCCCCTTCCCGAAGCGGCGGCGGGTCTCGTGAGCGAGGGGGCCGGGGGCGGGGTCTCGCCGGAAGAGGGACAGATGTGGACCACCTGGGTGCGCGAGCGCGCCGTCAGCTCACTGCCGCCGGAAAAGCTGCTTCCCGACCGCCAGCCCTCCTACGTTTCCTCGTGGATATACGTCTTCGGCGTCGCCACGATCGCGGCCCTGATCGTGATCGTCGTTTCGGGGGCGATCCTGGGGTTGAAGGGGCCGGAATGGTGGCACGTCTCCAGCGTCGGCCACTTCTTCAACAGCATCCACCTCTGGGCGGTGGAGCTGTTCTTCTTCGCGATGGTGGTGCACCTCTGGGGGAAGTTCTTCATGGGCGCCTGGCGCGGCGGCCGGGGGCGCACCTGGGTGACCGGCGCGATCGCCTTCCTGGTCGCAATCGGGGCCGCCTTCACCGGCTACCTCTCGCAGCAGAACTTCGATTCGCAGTGGATCGCCAGCGAGGGCAAGGACGGCCTCAACTCGGTCGGGATCGGCGCTTTCTTCAACGTCGCCGACTTCGGCCAGATGTACACGTTCCACGTCATCCTCCTGCCCGTGGCGGTGGTCGCCCTGGTCGCCTGGCACGTGCTGCTGGTCCGCCGCCACGGGGTCGTCCCGCCTTATCCGGCAAAGACGACGGCCAAGCCGGCCCCGGCGCCTGCGCCTGCATCGAGTGAAGGGGCCGCGCAGTGAGCGCTATGGGGGCCGCGCCCGCGACACCCGACCCCGGCGCCCCCTGGCCGGGACCGTTCATCCGCTACGACCTGGTCAAGGAGCTGGTCGTGGCGCTGGGCGTGGTCACCCTGCTCGCGGTCGTCCTCACCATCCTCTTCTCCTCGCCCGACGACTCGCCGACGACGATCCAGAGCTGGGCACAGGCCAACCCCGGCGATTTCCTCGCCACCGCAACTACCGAGCTGAGCGGGACCAGCGAGATCGCCGAATACGGGCCTCCCTACAACCACACCCCGGACGCGACCCAGAAGATCGGCCCGCTCGACCTGCAGAGCGCCGCCGGGGTCCGCATACCGATCGACACCGCCAAGGACTTCGTGATCGACCCGCTGAGCGAGATCCCGGCCAGCACGCGCCTGAAAGCCGCGTTGGCGACCTATGAGGCGGCGCCGCCGGCGCTGCAGGAAGCCTGGACCGGCGCATACGAAAGCGGCCTGGAAAAGGCCCGCATCGTCCGCGGCGTCCCGATCCTCCCCGCCGGCCGTTACGGGCCGGTCGCGCCGATGATGGCGGCGCTGCTCGGCCTCGCCCAGAGCGGCGGCCTCGACGGGGCCCTGCTGGCAAACAACGACCGCTTCTACCAGACCAACTACACCAAGCCGCTGCTCTTCCTCTCAGGTGGCGGCTACTTCGAGGAACGGGCAGAAGGCCAGCACCTGCTCGGCACCCAGTGGGGCATGATGAACGAGACCGGCAGCTATCCCGGGCAGGTCTGGCTCTGGCTCTACACCTTCTGGTACCAGATCGAACCGTTCCTCGAATCGCCGAATGCCGACGCGCTGATCTTCGTACTGATGGGTGCGCTCAGCCTGGTCTTCATCTGCATCCCGTTCATACCCGGGTTGCGGACCCTGCCCCGCCACCTCGGCGTCCACCGCGCGATCTGGCGTGACCACTACCGCGAAGTCGAGGGCTGAGCGGGGGGCCGGGCCAGCCTGCCCGCGAGCAGCACCAGGGCGGGCGCGGCGGTGATCGCGAGCGCGAGCAGGAACCAGGGTTGCCCCGCATCGGTGCCGGCGCCAAGCGAGTGGACGATGCCTAGCAGCCAGAAGAGCGCGGTGAAGCGGTGCAGGGAGCGCCAGCGCAACTGGCCGATCCAGCTGCGCGCGTAATAGGAGAGGCCGAGGGCCGCCAGGGCCCAGCCGGCGGCGACGCCGATGCCGGTCCAGAAGGAGCGGTAGGCGCTGGTGAACGGGATCGAGATTTCGAAGATCGAGGGATGGAGGAAGTGGTCACCGAGCAGAGCCAGGCCGTGCACGGCGATCGCGACCAGCGTCGCCAGCGAGAGCGCCTCGTGCAGCGCTTTGGTGTCGCCGCCGAAGCCCCTCAGCACGCCACCTCGGGAGCTGACCAGAAGTCCAGCGCTGACCGCCAGGCTGGAGAGCACCAGCGCCGCAGTCCCGGCGGCGCGGCTGGTGATCCAGAAGATGTGCGGTCCGGCCGAGACCGCGCCGGCGACGATCACGAAGACGCCGTGACGATCGGTTCGGGTTCTACTTCTACTTCTACTTCTGGTTCGACTTCCACTTCCGGTTCGGGCACGAATTCTTCTTCGGGAACCGGTTCGGCTTCTTCCTCCGGTTCGGGTTCGGGCGCCGGTTCGCGGGCTGGTTCGCTTCCGGTCGAGGCGACCGGACGGTGGCTCGCGTGCGGGATGCGGCTGAGCGCGGGATCGTTGCCGGAGACGAGCTGGGCGAAGACGAGCGCCCAGACGGCGACGAAGAGCGTCAGCGACCCACGCAGAGTGCGCCGGCGGATCGTCTGCACTCGGCGTCGCTTGGCCCTGATCTTGGCCCGTGCCAGGCCCTTCGCCTCGAGGCGATCGGGTGTGTCCATCCCGGACATGCTCGGACGACTTCCCTAAGCGGGAGCAAATCCCACCTTAGAAAGCTCTAATTCGGCCTGGCATCGGATCTTGCGGTCAAGGTATGCGGCGTGCCCACGCCTGAGCACCGCGCCCACCGCACGCCTGGCCGTCACACGCACTGGCGCCTGGCCAGGCGACGGCACCTGCTGCTGGGGGGCGGCGTGGCTGCAACGCTGCTGGCGGTGGTCGGCCCGGGACTCCTCGCCGGCCTCTCCGACGACGACCCGGCCGGGATCGCGACCTACTCGATCCTCGGTGCCAAGTACGGCTATGAGCTGCTCTGGGTCCTCGCCCTCTCGACCGCGGCGCTGGTCGTCTTCCACGAGCTCGGCGTGCGGCTCGGGATCGTCACCGGCAAGGGACTGCTGACGCTTGTTCGCGAGCGCTATGGCAAAAGGGCGGCGGCGCTCGTGCTGGGTGCCCTCGTGATCGCCAACACCGGCACCCTCTGCGCCGAGTTCGCCGGCGTCGCCGCCGGGATGGAACTGCTCGGCGGGATGAGCCGCTACCTCAGTGTGCCGCTCGCCGGGGTCGGCGTCTCGGCCCTGGTCCTGCGCGAGAACTTCCGCCACGTCGAGCACTTCCTGCTCGCGCTCAGCTCGGTCTTCGTCGCCTACGTGATCTCGGGCGTGCTCGCCCACCCCGACTGGGGCGCCGCCGCCAAGGGCCTGGTCGTGCCGGGCATGCCCTTCAACCGCGAGGCGGTCCTCGTCGCCGTGGCCACCGTCGGCACGACGCTGGCGCCGTGGGGGCTGGCCTTCATCCAGTCCTACGCGGTCGACAAGCGACTCCATGTCAAGGACCTCGCCTACGAGCGGATCGACGTGATCGTCGGCGCCGTCCTCACCGGGGTGATCGGCTTCTTCGTCGTCGTCGCCTGTGCCGCGACCCTGCACGTCCAGGGCATCGACGTCAAAGACGCAAGCGACGCGGCGCGTGCCCTCGAGCCCCTGGCCGGAAACACAGCGGCGACCCTCTTCGGCCTCGGCTTCCTCGGCGCCGCCCTGCTCGCGGCAGCGATCGTCCCCCTATCGACCGCCTACTCGGTCTCCGAGACCCTCGGCCGCAAGGCCGACCTCAACGACAGCTTCGACGAAGCACGCTCCTTCTACCTCAGCTACGCCGTGGTGGTGACCGTCGCGGCCGTCCTCGTCCTCATCCCCGGCGCCCCCCTGATCCCGATCCTCTTCCTCTCCCAGGCCCTCAACGCCGTCCTCCTGCTCGTCCTGCTCCCCTTCATGCGCTCCCTCGGCCGCGACCGCGAGCTGATGGGCGACCACGCTCTCGGCCGCGCCGGCCGCCTGGCCACCGGCATCGCCTTGGCCGTGATCGCGGCCTCGGTACTGGCGCTCGGCGCACTGACTGTCTTGTAGTCAGATAGCAAAGTTAATAACTGTTATCTGCTATTTTAACTGCTATATTGCCTGATATATCATGCTTAAAAATAGGCCTAAGAACCACGGCAGCTCTTCCCGCACAGTTCTCCCGCCGATCCGTCGCGCGCTTCGCGGCGTCGCAGATGACATTGCGACATGGCGAAAGCTTCGGGGCCTGACCCAAGCTCAGCTCGCCGACCGGTCCGGCGTATCGCGCGACACGGTGAGCCGTCTGGAGGGTGGAGACGGGGGAGTCAGCCTGGAGAACCTGCTCCGAGTGCTTCGGGCGCTCGGCATTCTCGACAGCCTTCCCAAGGCACTCGATCCCCATCAGTCCGATGTGGGTCGCCTGCGCTCTGACGAGCGGCTTCCTCAGCGCGTGCGCCCTCGAAACCTGGCCGGGTCAGACGATGGCTGACACAGCGGTCGACGTCATCGTTCAAATCGGGGGCGATGACGTCCTCGCGGGAAGGCTGTGGTCCCATCGCCGGCCGGGGAGCGAGTCGGCGACCTTCAGCTACGCGTCCGACTTCCTGGAAAGACCCAACGCATATGAGTTGGACCCGCTTCTGCCGTTGTTCGAAGGCCAACAGCAGACACCGGAAAACAAGGCGACCTTCGGTGCCTTTGCCGACGGTGCGCCGGATCGCTGGGGTCGGCGGCTCATCCACCGCACCGAGCGGCAGCGCGCCCGCCGCGACGAAGACGCCGAGAGGAGCTTCGGCGAGATCGACTACCTGCTCGGCGTTCGCGACGACCTGCGTCAGGGGGCGTTGCGATTCCGCGATCCGGAGACGGGAACCTGCCTCGCCGACGAGCACAGTGGCGTCCCCGACCTTCTCGGCCTCCCGGAGCTGCTTGGCGCTGCCGAACGGATGGACCGCGACGAAGCAGACCAGCCAACCCTCGAAAGGCTGCTGCACGGGGGGAGCTCACTGGGCGGTGCTCGACCAAAGGCCCACGTGCTCGACCAGGCCGGCCGCATCGCGATCGCCAAGTTCCCAAGCCCCGTCAGCGACGAATGGGACGTGATGCGCTGGGAGGCAGTCGCGCTGAAGCTCGCCGGCGAAGCCGGAATCCGAGTGCCGGACTGGACGCTCCACCCGGTCGGCGAAAGGCCGGTGCTGATCTTGGACCGCTTCGACCGAACCGCCGGACAGCGGATTGGCTACGTCAGCGCAATGACCATGCTCGAGGCCAGCGACGGTGACCAGGGCAGCTACCTCGACATCGCCGATGCAATCGAGCGCCACTCGCCGAGCGCGAGCGACGACCTTCGACAGCTATGGCGGCGAATCGCTTTCTCGGTTCTGATCCGCAACACCGACGACCACCTCCGCAACCACGGCTTCCTCAGGACCAGCACCGCCGGCTGGTCGCTCTCCCCAGCCTTCGACCTCAACCCAGACCCGGCGCCTGGGCCCAAGCACCTGAGCACCCTGATCGACTACGACACCGCGGTGGCACGAATCGACGTGCTCATGGGCGTTGCCGAGTACTTCCGACTGAACGACGAGGGTGCCCGAGCAATCTTGCGTGAGGTTTTCTCGGCGACGACCGGGTGGCGAAATACCGCCCGTGCGATGGGGCTCGACAGGGCCGAAATCGACCAAATGGAATCCGCCTTCGAGCATGAACAGGCCAAGGTGGCGCGCGAGATGGCCGCCGCTCCCTCGGGCGACTAGGGTTGCCGCCATGAGCGTCATCGACGATCTGGTCGCCAACAACGAGGGCTTTGCGGCCTCGCTGCCCGACAAGCACCTCGACGTCCACCCCAGCCGCCAACTGGCGATCGTCACCTGCATGGACTCGCGGCTGGACGTCTTCGCCGCGCTCGGTCTGCAGGACGGAGAGGCACACGTCCTGCGTAACGCGGGCGGCGTGATCACCGACGACGTGATCCGCTCGCTTGCCGTCTCGCAGCGGCGCCTCGGCACCCGCGAGGTGATGCTGATCCACCACACCGACTGCGGCATGCAGAAGCTCACCGACGACGGCTTCCGTGCCGAGCTGCAGGAAGCCACCGGCGTCTCCCCCGCCTTCGCGATCGAGTCCTTCGTCGATCCCGAGGCCGACGTGCGCCAGTCGATCCTGCGGGTCCGCAACTCCCCCTTCCTTCTCTGCCGCGATGAGGTTCGCGGCTTCGTCTACGACGTAGACACCCACCGCCTGCGCGAGGTCGCCGCCGACGCGTGACTCGCCGCCGACGGGCTATTCGAGCTTGAAGGCGACGATCTTGGGAGTCTGGCCCGAAGCCGCTGCAAGGCCGGCGGGGGCGATCAGCATTTCGCCGTCGGCCATCACGCCGGAGTTCGTGCCGGCCGGGAGCTTTTCGCGCCAGATGACCTGACCCGTTTTCGCATTGAGAGCGCTTACCGAGCCTTCGTAGGTCGTCGCGAAGACCAGGTCATTCACCGCTGTTGTGGCGCCATACGCGGGGGTCGAGAGTTTTTCGGACCACTGCACCTTTCCGGTGGCGGCATCGAGAGCCACAACTTCGCCGCTCGCTTCGCCGCCTTCGCTCAGTTCGCTGCCAGAGACGACTTTGCCCGGGTAGTTGACCACGGGGACGAAGACGGTCGAACCATTGGTTGACATCGGTGCGATAACCCCGCCGAGAGTTCCGGGATACAGAGCCCCCACTTTGATCTTCGATGCTTCCCCCCGCATTGCCAGCAGGCCGTCTTCGTCGTGTCCGTTGTGCTTGCCGACCGCTCGCTGCCAGATCACCTTGCCGGTTTCGCGATCGGCGGCAAGGACGATGCCAGACTTGCCGGCCGCGACCACGGCCTGCTTGCCGCCCACCTTCATCAGGATCGGCGGTCCCTGGAAGTCCCAGTCGTAGAGGTCGTGCGGCGTGACCTGGTGGAACCACTGCAGCTTGCCCGTCTTGGCGTTGAGCTTGATCAGGGAATCGGTGTAGAGGTTGGGGCCCGGCCTGCTCGTGCCCGAGGGGAATTCGGGCGTCCCCGGGAACGGGGCAGGATTACCGGTGCCGAAATACATGAAGCCTTTTTCGTCGAAGGCGGGCGGATACCACACACCGCCCCCGGAGTTGACCTTGGGGTTGCCCCAGAGGTTCGACGGCACGGTGTTGAAATGCCACAGTTTCTTGCCGGTCTTGGCGTCGAGCGCCCAGAGGACGCCTACGCCGCCCCCTTCGTACTCCTCGCTCGTGTTGAGCGGCACCGTCGACACGTAGACCATCCCGTCGTGGTATCCGGGGGCCATGTCGATGCCTTCGTGTTCGTTCTTGGGCAGGACCACCGACCAGAGCTGTTTGCCGGTCTTCTGGTCGAGAGCGAACGCTTCGGTCGGGGTGGCGCCGAAGACCCGGCCGCCGGCGACGACGATGCCGTTCGGGCCCTCGTCCGGCTGCGAGTAGTTCCTCGTCCAAAGGACCTTGCCGGAATCGAGGCTGAGCGCCTGCACGTTGGAGGCGAGATCCTGCGAGTAGATCACGCCCTTGTCGATCACCGGGGTCGAGGCATAGCTGCCGAAGTTGCTGGTGCCGGGGATCGACGCCGTCCAGGCAATCCCAAGGCTCGACACGTTGGAGCTGTTGATCTGGCTGCTCGGGTTGCGCGTGTTGGCCGCGTCTACCCCCGGATAGCCGGAGCCGGTGAGGTTGGCGCTTTCTCCGCCCGACGAGGAGCCGCAGCCCGAAACCGCAATCGCCATCGCAACGATCGCCGTCAGCCTGAGGGCCCCCGCCCGCGCCATTTTCGGCGCACCGCTCAAGTTCTTCATTGCGCGACCCTATGTGACTGATTTATGACTGTCAAGTACATCATTTCCACGGAATATCACATAGGGGTCGAGCCACTCGAACGCAACTGCGAGGCCTCACTGGCCTGGTCGCCATCGCCACACAGGAAGGGTTGGAGAACGCGGTTCGAGAGCAGGCCGAGAGCCCCCAGGTTCGCGAATCCCGGGCCCTGGCTCAGCCCCGCCAAACCGGGAATCTGCAGCCGCGGGCGCATCCCCTTCAGCTCGAGGTTGCGGCCGATCGGGACCTCTGTTCCCGCGGGCTGGTCCCAGATGCCTCCCACGCGGCGCTCGATCTCCTCGCGCACCCCGACCGGGAAGAGGGTCCGCAGCTGAGCAAGTAGATCGAAGCCGGTGCAGTTGGCGACGTACTCGTGCTCAGCACTGACCGTGCCCTCGGGCGAGTCGTACTCGAGCCGCACCCCTTCTCCATCCGCGCCCATGCCGACGTCGGTGACACGACCGGTGACGAAGCGGCAGCGGTCGTCGTAGGCGATCGCCGCCAGGCTTGGCGGGTCGAAGACGCCGCGGTCGGAGTGCTTGACGAAGTCGCGCCGTGTTTGCTCGTCCAACGACTCCCATTCGACCGTGTCGGGGTTGGAGAAGACGCGGTTCTCGAGGAAGCTCTCGCCGCGGCTCATCGGCAGCATCGGCGTGTAGATCGTGAAGCGGCACCTGGGACGTAGCCCGCGCAGGAACATCGTGGCGCTGAGCGCGCTCTCGCCACCGCCGACGATCGCGATGTCGCTCTCGCACTCCTCGGGTATGCGGGCGAACTCGCTGCGCTTGCTGTCACAGTGAAAGACCCGCTCGGCCACCGCCGGCTCGTGCGGAAAGGCGCGGTGGATGCCGGGACCGGTCAGCACCAGCGCCCCGCCGACGTGACGCGAGGAGCCGTCGCGCTCCTCGACCTCGACGACCCAGCGCTCCCCATCCGGGTCGAGCGTCACCTGCGACACCCGGCCCTGCAGGTGGCTCACCCCCTCGGTCGCCCGCGACAGCACCCAGGTCAGGTACTCGCCGTAGTCGCGGTGGCGCACCGGCGGCGAGCCGGCATCGACCCAGCGGGCGTAGCGCCGCTTGCTGATCATGTGCTGCTGCCAGGTGAACTGGGCCAGCGTCGCGTCGATCGCCTCCCCCGCCTCGCCGAACTCGACATGGCTCTGGTAGGGAAAGCCGACGTCCTTGATCGGCGTCACCGCCAGCGGCTCCTCGCCCGAGGTCATCCCGTTGCGGCCCTTCCACGATGCCGCCACCTCGGTGCCCTCGATCACCTTGACCGATAGCTGGGCGAGGCCGAGGCTGTTGAGGATGTGGACCTTGGTCGCGATCCCCGCGGCCTTGGCGCCGGCGCCCACGATTATCAGGTCGTGGTCGGCGCTCATGCGTAGGCGTGGGTCCGGGGCTTGGCGACGACGAGGCCGTGCGCGGCGGGGCTGAAGGCGATCGCGGCGCGGGCGATCTGCTCCGAGCCGGCGTCGACCGGCTCAAGGTCGACCTCCTCGAGCACGATGCGCAGGACCCGCTTCATCTCCTGTTCGGCATAGCTGGCCGCGAGGCAGCGGCGGGCGCCGCCGCCGAAGGGGATCCAGGTCGGCACCGCGGCCCGCTGGGTGAGGAAGCGCTCAGGGATGAACTCGCCAGGGCTCTCGTAGACGTCCTCGCGGTGGTGGACCAAGTAGACGCAGGGCGCGATCAGCGTGCCGGCGGGGAGGTCGTAGCCGCCCAGCGTCGCCGGCTTGAGCAAGCGCCGGACCACGACCGAGACCGGCGGCCGCAGGCGCAGCGTCTCCTTGATCACCGCGTCGAGGTAGTCCTCCCCCGCTCCGGCGCGCAGCTCGTCCTGGAGTCGTCTGAGCTTTTCGGGGTGGCGCAGCAGTCGCTCGAAGACCCAGGCCAGCGAGCTCGAGGTGGGACCGTCGGTGAGCAGGGTCAGCAGTTCGTCGCGCAGCTCTTTCTCGCCCAGTGGCGAACCGTCCTCGTGGCGCGCCTCGACCAGGATCGAGACCGCGTCCCGGCGCCCGTTCTCACCCCCGGCCCGGCGCCGCCGGGCCTCGGCCAGCACCTCCTCTTCGACCGGATCCATCGCCCGCCGCCACTCAGGGCTGTCTTCGAGCCACTCGGGCCCGAAGAGGGCGAGCTTCAGCAGCCTGTCGTCGTCGTTGATCGTCTCCGTCAGGTTGGTGAGCAGCCCGCGCAGGCGATCGAGCCGGCCTTCGTCGTCGCCGAAGACGGCGCGCATCACCACCTCCTGGGTCAGCGCCTGCATGCGCGGCCAGAGCCGGAAGGGCTCGCCGACCGGCCAAGCACGGACCGCCTGGCGCGCCAGCTCGGTCATCATCTCGCCGTCCTCGCGCATCCGCTCGCCGTGGAAGCGCGGCAGCATCAGCCGGCGCTGGGCCATGTGGGCTGGCTCCTCGCTGAGCATCACCGAGTGAGCCCCGAGGACCGGGCGCAGGGCCAGGTTCGGCATGCCGACGCCGAGGTCGTTGGTGTCCGTAGAGAAGACGCGTTTGACGTCCTCGGGGTCGGAGAGCACGACCCAGGTGCCGAGGTGGCGCAGACGCAGGGTGAAGGTGTCGCCGAAGCGCTCCCGGCACTGCTCGAGCATCGGCAGAGGCTCGTAGGCCCAGCGCATCGACTGAACCATCTCGGGCTCCTCCAGGCCGGGCGGAAGGGCGGCCTCGGCGTCCCCGGGCGAGGCGCTCGCCTTGCCCATCAACTCGTCCTCGAGTTTGCAGGTAGCGCCGATCAGCAGCCCGAAGAGGTCGGCGCTGAAGTCCTCGGGCAGGCCGGCCTCGGCGCCGCGGGCGAGGTAGCGGGCGCAGACCTCGGCCACCCGCTCGGGCTGCATCATCGGGATCCCGTGCTCGTCCTTGTACTCGGCGACTTCACGGCAGATCTGGAAGCGCTCGCCGAGCAGGCGCGAGATCTCCTCGTCGATCGGGTCGAGCCGTTCGCGGAACTGTCCGAGACCGCTGTCGCTCACCGCTGCCCCTTCCGGTGCGCTTTATCTCGGTATATCGGGGGAAAGGCGCACCGGAAGCTCATGCCGACACTCCCCCCAGCAGTCCGGTGGCGAAGGCCTCGCTGCACTCGGCAAGCGAGTCGAGGGCGTAGCCGCCCTCCTGGATCACGCAGACCGGCAGTCCCGAAGCGGCCAGGAGGCCGCCGATCTGGACGAAGATCTGCGGCGAGAAGGACCAGGAGCCGTGCGGGTCGCCGGCGACGATGTCGTAGCCGAGCGATACCACGAGGGCCTTCGAGCTCTCCGCCAGCGCCTCGACCGAGGCAGCGACGGCGTCGAGGTAAGCGGCCTCGTCGGGACTGCCGGCGAACTCGACGACTCGTTCGCGCTCGCTGCTGGGCGCCACCGTCCCCGCGGCGACGTTGGTCACCGGCGAGGCGTGCAGCGAGTGCAGGCAGGCATCGGTCATCGTCTCGACGATCGCCGCGGTCCCGTTCGGGTAGTGCAGGTCGATGTCGAGGATGCCGACCGGCCGCACGCCGGCCTGGTGCAGGGTCTGCACCGCGGCGGCAGCGGTGTTGAGGTAGCAGTAGCCGGCGAACCAGGCCGGCCCGGCGTGGTGGCCGGGCGGGCGGCAGAGCGCGTAGGTGAAGCGCTCTCCCGCGGCGAGGCGCCCTGCTGCGGTCATCGCCGTGCGCACCCCCTCGCGAGCGGCCTCGACCAGGCCGGAGCAGACGGGGATGTCGGGCGGCAGGCCGGGAGGAGTCAACTCCGGGATCACCACCGGCTCCTCGGAGACCTCGCCGAGGGCTTCGAGGTAGTCGGGCTCGTGCAGGATGCTGAGCGTCTGCTCGACGTCTTCGCTGTCGGCGTCGGCGTCGGCAGAGCGGACGCCGACGTGGCGGAGCAACCCGCGGCGCAACTCGTCCATGCGCCGGTTGTCGTCGACCCCGGGCAGGATGCGCCCTCCTTCAAGGATCCAGTGGGCCGAGTCGCCGTTGCCGTTGCCGGCCCGCTGCTCTACCAGCAGCATCTCCACCGAGCTCACAGCTTCCTCCGCATCCGCGGGCCGAGGTGCTCGAACCCGTTGGCGAGGTAGAAGGCCTCGGTCGCGCCGATGTTCTCGAAGCTCTCGCGCGGCAGCCCGACCTCGACCCTGCTTGCCCCCTCCTCGCGGGCCAACTCGAAGTACGCCGCCAACAGCCCCCGGCCGACCAGGCGGCTGCGCCAGTCGGGGTGCACCCAGAGGTCCTGGATCGTCCCGTAGAGCCCGGGCACGTGGATCGCGTGCTGCCAGCTGGCGGCGAGGACCCCCACTATGCCGTCCTCGCTCCCCGCCTCCGCCACCAGCAGGGCACCCAACCCTCCGTCCCCGGCAAGCTTTCTCGTCGCCTCCTCCAACTCGGCCGCCGGGGGACCGCCGCCGCTGAGCTCGACCAGCAACTCGGCCACCGCGGCCGCCGCCGCCGGCACGTCCGCCTCCGCGGCCCGGCGCACCCGCCATTCCTGCTCACCGAGACGATCCCCGGCGTCGGCCTCGCTCGGCGCCACCTCGCTCATGCCAGCTCCGCCTCCCGCGACGGCTCCAGCTCGACGCTCCAAGTCTCGGCCGAGTCGCTGCCGGTGACCGTGCGGGCGATCGCCGCCATCGGCGCCCGCGCCTTGAGCAGGATCTCGTCGAACTCGTCGACCGGGTCGGACTGCATCACGATCGCCCCGCCGGCGCCAATCGTGGTCCGCCCCGGCCGCAGGACGATCGTGCGGATCACGATGCTGAGGTCCATCGCGCCGTCGAGGCCGAAGTAGCCGATCGCGCCCGAGTAGACGCCGCGGGCCTCGGCCTCGATGTCGTCGATGATCTCCATCGTACGCAGCTTCGGTGCGCCGGTCATCGAGCCGCCCGGGAAGCAGGCGCGGGTGCATTCCACGGCGCTGCGGTCGGCGGGCAGCCGGCCCTCGACGGTCGAGATCAGCTGGTGCACCGTCGCGTAGTCCTCGACGACCATCAGCTCCGGCACGGCGACGCTGCCGACCTCGCAGACGATGCCGAGGTCGTTGCGCAGCAGGTCGACGATCATCAGGTGCTCGGCGTAGGTCTTTTCGTCATTGGTCAGCTCCGCCTTCAGGGCTGCGTCCTCGACCGGATCGGACGAGCGTTTGGTCGTCCCCTTGATCGGGCGCGCCTCGACCCGGCGGTCGCGGTCGACCGAGAGGAAGCGCTCCGGCGAGGAGCTGACCACGGCTACCTCGCCCAGCTTCAGGAAGGCGGCGAACGGCGCCGGGTTGCTGCGGCGCAGGTTGCGGTAGAGGTCGAAGGGCTCGGGGCTGGCGTCGGTGGAGATCTGGTCGGTGAGGCAGACCTCGTAGGACTCGCCCGCGGCGAGTTCGGCCTGACTGCGGGCAATGTCGGCCAGGTACTGCTCGCGTCCGCGGCCGCACCGGAAGCCGATGTGGGAGGTGCTGGGCTCGCCGAAAGCCGGGTCGGTCGGCGCGGGGTCGGCCGGCGGGTCGGCGAGCACGGCGGCAACGGTCGCTTCGGCCTCCTCGAGCCAGCGCTCCGCCTCCTCCTCATCGCCCGCTGGGATCGCGATCAGGTGGGTGCGGCAGCTGACGTGGTCGACGGCGATCAGGCGATTGGCCAACATCAACACCGCGTCGGGCACGTCGGAGCTGTGCACGTTGGTGGAGCCGACATCGGCCTTGCACTCGTAGCCGAGGTAGCCGACGAAGCCGCCGAGTAGGCCCGGGACCGAGCCGCTCGGAGTCGCCAGCGAGCGCCTGGCCAATTCGCGGTCGAGGACCTCGAAGATCGAGCCCCGCTCGGTCGCGGTCTCTCCGGCGCGATGGACGGAGACCGCACCGGCGTCGACGTCGTATTCGAGCACGCAGCGGTCGGGGCCGGCGCTGGTGCCGAGGTAGGAGCTCTGCGCCAGCCGCGTCGGCGCGTCGGCGCTGTCGAGCCAGAAGGCATGCTCCTCGCTGGCGAAGAGGCGTTCGAAGAGGGCCTCGGTCGAGGGTTCGCCCGGAATCGTCCGCATGTGCAGCTCGGTGCCCGACGTGCCGGCCTTGGTCGCCCGTGCCCGCCGTGGCGTGTTCTCCGGTCGCTTCGTCGCCCGCTGCGGCGGCTCTTTGCGCTGCCGCGCCAGCGCGTAGAAGTTCTCGACCAGCTTGGCGCCGTGCTCGGTGGCGATCGACTCGGGGTGGAACTGAACGCCCCAGAGCGGTCGGCGCCGGTGTTCGATCCCCATCACGACACCGTCGTCGGCCCAGGCGCAGACGTTGCCGTCGGGGCCCATGCCGGTGATCGCCAGCGAGTGGTAACGGACCACCGGAAAGCCCTGGTCGATCCCCTCGAAGAGGCCGCTGCCTTCGTGGTAGATGCGGCTGAGACGGCCGTGCATCGCCTCGGGCGCGCTGCGCACGTCGCCTTCGAGCACATTCCCCAGGCCCTGGTGACCGAGACAGATGCCCAGCACCGGGATCTCGCTGAAGCGGAGGATGTCGTCGCAGACGCAGAAGTCGTGCCAGCGTCGCGGCGTCCCCGGCCCAGGCGAGAGCACGATCGCGTCGAAGTCCCAACGTTCCAGGGCGCGCCAGGAGACGGCGTCGTTGTCGACCACGATCGGCTCCTCACCCGAGACGCCGGCCAGCAGGTGGAAGACGTTGTAGGTGTAGGAGTCGTGGTTGTCGATCAGCAGGGTCCTCATCGGATCACCTTCCGGTGGTCTTTTTCCAGGTATATCGGGGGAAAGGCGCACCGGAGCGTCATCGGGTCGCCTCCAGGCCGAGGCCGCGGGCGCCCTGGGCCAGAGCCGCCTGGGTCGCCTCCTGCACGTGCGGCTCGCGGTCCGCCTCCAGGTACCAGCGCGAGAGGTGGGCGACGTAGCGGGCGAGCGGGCTGACGTCGAGCCGCTCGACCGCCTGCTTCAGGTGGCGCCGGTACATCTCCGACTGCACGATGGCGAAGCGGTAGTCGGGGTCGTGGGCCGGCTCGGCGGTGGCGGCAGCCGAGCCGGCGCCGTTGTGGGCGCGGGCCCGAGCCAGGTCCCAGCCGAGGCTCTGCTCCTCGCGCAGCAGCTTCTCCGGCTCGAAGTCGAGCGGTTTGGTATTGGTGTGCATGAGGAAGTAGCCGAGCGCCACCTGGGGGACGATCTGTTCGGCTGCCGGGTGCCTGTGCCGGACGTCTACCCGCTCCGGCTCGTTTTCGATTGCCGAGTCGATCCATTCGGCCAACTCGTCGATCAGCAGGGCGTTTTTCTTGCTCGAGGAGACCGACTCGCTCTGTTTGGAGACCATCCCGTGGAAGATGTCGTGCTTGGGATGGTTGATGTCGGCGCCGGCGCCCTTGGCCATCATTTCGTCCATCAGCTGACGCCTACAGGTGACGTGGGCGACCCACTCAAGGCCGCAGACCTGGATCGATGTGGTGCCTTCGAGCCCCGGCGCCGCCATCCAGTAGGCGAGCGCTCGCATGTGTTGGGTTGGCAGGCCGTCGGCGCGCAACAGCGGCATTTCCTCGAGCTCCTCGCGGTCGGTGAGGTAGATCACGGCGCCGTCGGGCCGACGCTGCAGCATCCCGTGCTCGAGGCCAAGGTTCGAGAGCTCCGCCACCTCGGGCAGGAAATCGGACTCGAAGAAGACGCGGTCGAAGGAGATGCCGAGCCGGGCGAGCGTCTTGCGCTGGCCGGTGATCACCCAGGCGCGCGTCTTCGACCAGAGCTCGATCGCCTCCTGGTCGCCGTCGAGGACGCGCTGCAGAAGGTCGTCGGCGCTGTCGTGGTGGACGTCGACCTCGCGGGTCAGCGAGCTGGCCGGGTTGTCGTCGCGGCCGGTCAACGAGGGTCCGGACTTGACGTACTCGGCGTAACAGGCGCCGACGAAGTGATCGCTCTTCTCGCCGTTGTCGAGCGAGGCCTGGGTGTGGCGGCCGCTCTTGACCACGCCCGCCATCGCCTCGCCCATGCTGCGGCCGACGTCGCAGATGATGCTGCGCCGCTCCACTTTTCCGCCGGCCTCGGTCAGCGCCGCGCCGAGGGCGTTGCCGAGCGCGAGGTTTCGCAGGTGGCCGATGTGCAGCGCCTTGGTCGAGTTGGCGTCCCAGAAGTTGAGCGCGAACTGACGCCCGGCGGCGAGGTCGGTGTGCTGGCGCTCGCCGGCCTCGCCCGAGGTGAGTGCCGCTCCCGTCTCCTCGACCCAGGAGTCGGCGAGGCGGACCCAAACCTGCTTGCCCTCCCGGTCGACCGACTCGACCCAGGGCTCGCGCCCGATCCGCTCGAGCGCCTCCAGCGCCTCGGCGTCGTCCTCCCAGCCGCGCACCCGCGGCACCAGCATCAGGTCGTAGCGCTGATCCGGCTGGTAGGGCGCCCGCGCCGCCCACAGCTGCCGTCCGTCTGGATTACAACTGAGCTCGTCAACCCGATCGAAGAGATTTTCCGCCATAGCTGGTGTCGGTTCCATTGGCAATGCACCAGCCGGGGCTCGAACCCGGATCTCCGGCTTTTAAGGCCGGCCCTTTGACCGATTAAGGCACTGGTGCGCTATGGGTGGGCTCCTCCCTTTGAAGCCCAGCGAGGTCCCTCTCCCGGGGTCCCCCTGATCTCTCTGATCGCTCCAGAATTCCTGGGCATCCTAGCAACTCCGTGCGTACCAAAACGCGGACGTTGGGGAATCGTTTCTAGCTGGACACCGCGGGGGCCACTTTTCGCCCACGGTTGCGCCGCTCGCTTTCTGCGAACCTGC
>DASSMU010000026.1:0-2790 GCA_035701465.1 Solirubrobacterales bacterium | reverse complement strand
CGCCGACCCCTGGGCGCTAGCCCTCCAAGTTTCGGCTGGGTCAGCCCTGGTCGGCAGCGGTGGTGCTTTGAGATAGGCCGACGCGGCGGGCTAGCCATTGGGCGCCTACGGTGTCGGTCAGGCCGTGGGCGACGATCGAAGCGATGATTGCGATCGAGGCGATGTCGAAGATCAGGGAGGCGTTGCCGACGTCCGACTTGAGTACGAAGAGAGCGAAGAGCATCGAGGCGACTCCCTTGGGGCCGAACCAGGCCATGAAGAGCTTTTGGGGGCGGGGGATTCCGGTTTTGACGAAGGAGAGCATCACCGCGGCCGGCCTGGCGACGATCAGGGCGAAGATGACGAAGAGCACCAGCGGCGGGACGCTGTGGTGGAAGCCGGTGGCGACGATCAGCGCGCCGAAGACGAAGAAGGTGAGCACCTGCAGGATCGCGCTGGTGTTCTCGGCGAACTCGACGAAGCCGGCGGGCACGTCGCGCTCGGTCGCCGCCATCGCGATCCCGCAGACGAAGGCGGCGATCAGCCCGTTGCCGATCGTCACGTCGGCGAGGCCGAAGGAGAAGAGGGCAAAGCCGACCGCGTAGATCCCCTCGTAGCGAGCGGTGAGGCCGCCGCCGGGCAGGCGGTAGTGCAGACGCCCGCCGAGCGCCCCCAGGCCGATGCCGACCGCGGCGCCGAAGAGCGCTTCGCCGAGCAGCTTTGCCGCTTCCCCACCGGGATCGCCACCGGGACCGGCGAGGATCAGGAAGAAGAGGACGAAGGGCAGGGCGAGGCCGTCGTTGAGGCCGGACTCGAGGTTGAGCGTGTGGCGGACCGAGCTCGGCACGATTCGCGACGTCACCACGGCAGAGGTCACCACCGGATCGGTCGGCGAGAGCACCGCGGCGAGCAGCAGCGCCTCGGCCCAGCTCAGATCGGGAAAGAGCGTCTTTGCGGCCAGGCCGAGCAGGGCCATCGTGATCGGCATCGCGATCACCAGCGCCCGCGCCACGGGGCTCCAGTGGCGGCGCAGCAGCTCGCGCTCGACGAACATCCCGTCGGAGAAGAGGGTGAGGATCAGGGCCAGCTCGACCAGCTCGACGACCGACTCGCTGGTCGCATCGACGTGGACGACGTCGGTTGCGGCAAGAACGACCCCCAGCGCCACCGAGAGCACCGAGGCCGACAGCACCGTCCCCCGCATTACGCCGGAGAGGGCCGCGACGATCGTCAGCAACCCGCCAAAGATCAGAACCGCGTCGCCGAAGCCGATGCCCATAGGAGACGGAACCTAGAGGACCGGTCAGCCCTGAGGCGTCGCTAGAAATTCGCGGCGGCGAAAAGCGCAGTAAAGGCGGCGAGGATGCCCGCCAGGGCGATGATCAGCGAGTTCTGGAGCAAGTCGAAGCGATCTTCCAAGCGGTTGAAGCGCGTCTCGACGTGGTCGAAGCGTTCGTCGACCTGTTTGAAGCGTTCGCCGATCTGCTCGAAGCGTTCGCCGACCTGCTCGAAGCGCATCTCGACCCGCTCTTCGAATCGATCGAAGCGGCTGTCGACCTGCTCGAAGCGCCTGTCCACCTGCCCTGCGAATCGATCGATGCGGTCGTCGTTCCAGTTCACCTTCGTGGCTGCCTCCATACCATCGACGCTAGCAGACAAAATGTTACACATAGCGCACGAAAATGTGCCGGACGGATGTGCGAGCAATCAGCCCGGCGAGCCGAGCAGGTCGCGCTCGATCAGCAGCTCGGCGACCTGGACCGCGTTGGTCGCGGCGCCCTTGCGCAGGTTGTCTCCCGCCACCCAGAGGTTGAGCGTGCGCTCCTGGCCGGGGTCGCGGCGGATGCGGCCGACCAGGACCTCGTCGCGGCCGGCGGCGTCGATCGCCATCGGGTAGGCGCCGGCGGCCGGGTCGTCGACGACGATCACGCCGGGAGCTTCGGCGAGCAGCGCTCGGCACTCATCCGGCGAGAGGTCCTCGCGGGTGCGCACGTTGACCGACTCGGAGTGGCCGCTGACCACGGGCACGCGGGCGCAGGTGGCCGAGATCGCCACCTCCTTGCCGATGCCGAGGATCTTGCGCGTCTCCGCCATCACCTTGCGCTCCTCGGTGGTGTAGTCGTCGCCGTCCTTGAAGACCTCGACCTGGGGCAGCACGTTGAAGGCGATCCGGTGCGGGTATATCTGCGGCGGTGGGACCTCCTCGCCGGCGAGGACCGCCCGCGACTGCGCCAGCAACTCCTCGATCGCCCGCTGGCCGGTGCCGGAGACCGCCTGGTAGGTGGAGACGACCAGGCGCTCGAGGCCGACCGCGCGGTGGATCGGCGCCAACGCCATCATCGCCACCATCGTCGTGCAGTTGGGGTTGGCGACGATGCCTTTGTGCGAGTCGGCCGCCTCGGGATTGACCCCGGCGACGACCAGCGGCACGTCCTCGTGCATGCGCCAGTAGCTGGTGTTGTCGACGACGACCGCGCCGGCCTCGACCAGCCGCGGCGCCCACTCGGAGCTGACCGCGCCGCCGGCCGAGGAGAGCACGACGTCGAGGCCCTGGATCGTCTCTGGGCTGAGCGGCCGGCACTCCAGCATCGAGCCGTTCCACTCGATCTCGCGCCCGGCCGAGCGCTCCGAGGCAAACGGCACCACCTCGGCGGCCGGAAAGTCGCGTTCGGCGAGCACCTCGAGGATGGTCGAGCCGACGGCGCCGGTGGCGCCGAGGACTCCGACCCTGAAGGTGCTGGCGGTCATCGGGGCGAGTATGACGTAGGGGGTTGGCCGCGGGTCCTGTCGCGGGGTGAGGGGGGCGCTGCG
>DASSMU010000025.1:0-4691 GCA_035701465.1 Solirubrobacterales bacterium | reverse complement strand
TTTCTGCCCAGCCGTGGCAGCTTTGCGCTGGGTGCGCGGCCGCTGGCGACGCTGGCGCTCGGACAGAGCCGTTTCGCAGAACGGGCAGAGAGCCCAGCGCGGGTCGACCGGCTTGCCGCAGCTCGGGCAGGGGTCCTTGAGGCGGCGCTGGCACTTCGGGCAGCGCAGGAAGTTCTTCTCGACCGGGTATTCGCAGTTGGGGCAGGAGGCCTCGGTCAACTGGCGCACCTTCAGCTCCGCCGCCCTGATCTCCAACTCGCGTTCGTGGGCGTCCTCGAGGAACTCGGGCGGGCGCACGATCGCGTAGACCGCGGTGCCGATGTAGGGGAAGAAGGAGCCGATCGTCGCGCAGGCGACGAGGAAGGGGTCGGAGATGCGGCGCCTGGCGTCGAAGTACGTGTAGACGATCAGGGCAAGCCAGACGACGACGATCGCCAGGATGAGGAGGGTGACGGCCAGGTTGAGGCCGTTGTTGCTGATGCCGAAGATCGCTAGTGCCATGGCTGGGGGACCCGCTGCAGGGGGCGGAGCAGTCTACTTCGCCGCAGGGCCCGCGAACCCTCGCCGAGCCCCATCTCGCTTCCGGTGCGCCTTTTGAACCTCATAGGTGCATAAAGCGCACCGGAAGGCATTCCTCAGAGAAAGAGGCTGCCGAAGAGGTAGCCGATGCCGAAGAAGACGAGGATCACCGCGGCGACGACCCCGGCGACGAGCGCCATCATCGAGAGCAGTTCGGCGCCGGCGCTCTTGCTCTTCGTCTCCATCGACTCAATCCTGCCACAGGCGCAGCGTCGCGCGGGCTGGGGCCAGCACGTAGTGCGACCCGGTGACGAGCAATATGCCGTCGAGCACGAGAGCGCGCTCGCGTGCTCGCGCCACCGCGGCCTCGAAGTTCTCAATCGCCTCGACCTCGACTCCGCCTCCCGCGGCAGATCCAGCCAACACATCCGCCGCCAACGATTGCCGACGGGCCTGAAATACGCCTATATGACGTATCTCAGGCCCGTCGGCGGGGAGTTTGGTGCAGACGAGGTGGGTGACGGGGGGGGTCAGGGCGGCGATCATGGCGCCGGCGTCCTTTTCGGCCAGGACGGCGATGCAGGCGACGACCGGGCGCTCGCCGGCGATTTCGCGCAGGCCCTCGGCGAGCGCCGTGGCGCCGTCGGGATTGTGGGCCGCGTCGAGGTAGGTCGGGGGGTTCTCGGCGACTCGCTCCAGGCGGCCGGGCACCGTCAGGGTCTCGGCGACGGCAGCGACGCGTGCATCGTCGAGCTCGCCGAGGAATGCCTCGGCTGCCGCCCGGGCGAGGGCGAAGTTGCGCCGCTGGAAGCCGCCGGTAGCGCGCAGCTCGACGCCCTCGCCGGGGTCCTCGGGGGCGACGATCAACTTTGCCCCGTGCTCGGCCGCCGTTCGCTCGGCCAGGGCCGCGACCTCGGGGCCGACCCGGCCCAGGACCAGGGTGGTGTGGTCGCGCAGCACGGCCAGCTTCTCCGCCGCGATCTCGAGCTCGGTCTCGCCCAGCCAGGCGGTGTGATCGAGCCCGATCGAGGTCAGGACCGTGACCCGCGAGGGGATCGTGTTGGTCGCGTCCAGCCTCCCCCCCAACCCGGCCTCGACGACGGCGGCCTCGACCCCGGCAGAGGCGAAGGCGACGAAGGCCGCGGCGGTGGCGACCTCGAACTGGGTCACTGCCTCGCCCTCCTCCAGACTGCGGTTGACCATCTCGGCCGCCTGGGCGGTGCGCTCGACCGCGGCGGCGAACTCCGCCTCGCCGATCTCCTTGCCGCCGACCAGCACCCGTTCGGACCAACGCAGCGGGTGGGGCGAGACGCAGGCGCCGCAGCTGACCCCGTGGGCTTCCAGCAGCGCCGCGACCATCCGCGTCACTGAGGACTTGCCGTTGGTGCCGACGACGTGGGTCGAGGCGAAGCGGTGCTGGGGCATCCCGAGCGCCGTGCTGAGCCGGTGCATCCGCTCCAAGCCCAGCTTCCAGCCGATCGGCTCCAGCCCGTCGAGGTAGGCCTGGGGGTCTATTCGGCGAGCTCCTCGAGCTCGACCCGGTAACGCTCCAGCTTGGCCCGCTCCTCCTCGACCAACTCGGCCGGCGCCCTGGCGACGAACTTCTCGTTGGCGAGCTTGCCCTCGGCGCGGGCGACCTCCGCGCGCAACTCCTCGCGGCGCCGCTCGAGCCGGGCCGCGACCGCCTCGGCGTCGATCTCTGGCGAGGCGAGGACCTTGACCGGGCCGACGGAGGCGATCGGGTCCCCGCCGTCCTCGGTGAACTCGAAGCGGGCCAGGCGGCCGACGAACTCCCGCGGTCGCTCTCCCTCGACGCGGGCGGAAAGCTGGCTGGCGGCCGGCGCCTCGACCATGTCGCGCCAGGCGCGCAGGCGCCCCGTCAACTCGATCCCGTGCCCGACATCGGCCTCGGCCTCGGCGTCGAACAGCGACTCGTCCGCTTCGGGGAAGCGGTGGACCGCGAGGTGGCCCGTGCGGGACGGGTGGTAGGACCAGACCTCCTCGGTGACGAAGGGCATGATCGGGTGCAGCAGGGCGAGCGTCCGCTCGAGCAGCCAGAGCAGGTTGGCCGAGACCTCCGCCTCGCCCTCGTAGAGACGCGGCTTGGCGATCTCCAGGTACCAGTCGCAGAGCTCCGACCAGAAGAAGGAGTAGGCCTCGGCGGCAGCGTGGGCGAAGTCGAACTCGTCGAGCTTGGCCGTAACCGAGGCAACCGTCCGCTCCATCCGCGAGAGAATCCACCGGTCCTCCGGCCGACGGGACGAAATCCGGAACGTGGTTCCGGATTTCGTCCCGTCGGCGGCGTTGAGGAGGATCAGGCGGCTTGCGTTCCAGAGCTTGTTGGCTAGGTCGCGGCCCTGCTGGACCTTGGCGTCGGAGTAGCGCACGTCCTGGGTCGAGGACATCGCCAGCAGGCCGAAGCGCAACGCGTCGGCGCCATGCACGTCGATCTCCTCCAGCGGGTCGATCCCGGTGCCGAGGCTCTTCGACATCCGCCGCCCGTCGCGGGCCTGGATCACCGAGTGCACGTAGACGTCGCGGAAGGGCACGTCGCCGGGGAACTCGATCCCGGTCATGATCATCCGCGCCACCCAGAGGAAGAGGATCTCGCGTGCCGTGGTGAGGAAGCTGGTCGGGTAGAAGGCACGCAGCTCGGGGGTGTCGTCGGGCCAGCCGAGCGTGGCGAAGGGCCAGATCGCCGAGCTGAACCAGGTGTCGAGCACGTCCTCCTCCTGGCGCAGCTCGCCGCCGCAGGCGCCGCAGCGCTCGGGCACCTGCTCGGCGACGATCGTTTCCTCGCAGGGGTCGCAGTACCAGACCGGGATCCGGTGCCCCCACCAGAGCTGGCGCGAGATGCACCAGGGGCGGATCTCCTTCATCCAGTCGAGATAGACGCGCTTCCACTGCGCCGGCGCAATGCGAACCCTGTCCCGCTCGACCGCCTCGATCGCCGGCGCGGCGAGCTCGTCCATGCGGCAGAACCACTGCAGCGAGATCAGCGGCTCGATCCTCTCGCCGGAGCGGTGCGAGAAGGGGACCGAGTGGACGTAGGGCTCTTCCGCGCTGAGCACACCCTCCGCGCGCAGGGCCGCGACGACCGCCTCCTGCGCCTCGGCCGCCGTCAAGCCGACGAACCTCTCCCCCGCCTCCTCGGTCAAGCGCCCGTCGGGGCCGATGACGCCGATCTCCTCCAGCCCGTGCTTGCGGCCGATCTCGAAGTCGTTGGGGTCGTGCCCGGGGGTGATCTTCAGCGCGCCGGTGCCGAACTCGGGATCGACGTGCTCGTCGGCGATTATCGGCAGGCGGCGGCCGACCAGCGGCAGCACGCAGTGCTGCCCGACGAGGTCGCCGTAGCGCTGGTCGGACGGGTTCACGGCGACGGCGGTGTCGGCGAGCATCGTCTCGGGCCGCACGGTGGCGACGGTCAGCACCCGGTCGGAGCCCTCGACCGGGTAGTCGATCGAGTAGAGCGTGTCCTCGACCTCCCGGTTCTCGACCTCGAGGTCGGAGATCGCCGAGTGCGAGCCCGGGTCCCAGTTGACCATGTAGTTGTCGCGGTAGATGTAGCCCTTGTCGAAAAGCTGCTTGAAGACGCGGTAGACCGCCTTGACGTAGCCCTCGTCGAGGGTGAAGCGCTCGCGCTCGTAGTCACAGGAGGCGCCGAGCCGCTTGTACTGCTCGACGATCCGCGAGCCGTACTCCTCGCGCCACTCCCAGACCCGCTCGACGAACTTCTCGCGGCCGAGGTCGTGACGGGAGACGCCTTCGGCGCGCAGCATCTTCTCGACCACCGACTGGGTGGCGATCCCCGCGTGATCGGTGCCGAGCACCCAGAGCGCATTGCGCCCCCGCATCCGGTTCATCCGCACCAGCGCATCCTGCATCGACCCGTTCAGCGCATGACCCATATGCAACGCCCCGGTCACATTGGGCGGCGGGATAGATACCGAGAAGTTCTCCTCCGGGCTGCCCTCGGCCGGCGGGTGGAAATAACCCGCATCCATCCATTCGGAGAAGATTCTTCCCTCTACCTCCGAAGGCTCATACCGCGTCGTCTCTTCAAGCTTTTTACGCCGACCCGCGTCCACGGGGCGAGTCTAGATAGCCACGGTCCCAGACGCCTCAGCCCCTGCCGCGAAGGGGGTCGGGCACCCCTCCCCAAAACACTCAAG
>DASSMU010000024.1:0-7999 GCA_035701465.1 Solirubrobacterales bacterium | reverse complement strand
ATCGGATTGCATTTTCGCCGCCTTCGGCGACATTCCCGCAGAGGCGCACCCGCCATCCCCTCTCGAAACGAGACAAGCTTCGAAAGCGGAGGTTTCCGGTGCGCTTTATGCCAGCCATAGGCACATAAAGCGCACTGGAAGAGGTGTGGGCGCCCCTGTTTGGCTTCGAAGCTTCAAGCCTCCAAAGCTAGATCCCGGTTTCGGAAGCTTCCGTATATCGGGGCGGTGTCGAGAGGGAGCCTGGCCGCCCTTCTGGCGAATGTCGCGAAGCGGCGGAAATGCAATCCGGTTCCGCGCGGCCGCAGGCCGCGCTCCTCATTCACCCCAAGAGCAAAGCTCTTGGGGTGTCAATTCGACAGAAGGGCGGCCAGGCTCCCCCCACCCCAAGCGCAGCACAGAAATCGGCTAATTACGGCTTCACGACCTCGAACTGAGTCATCAACCCATGGTCCTCGTGGTCGAGCATGTGGCAGTGGATCACGAACTTGCCGGTGTGGTCGGCGAAGTGGCCGGCGACGAGGATGCGTTCGTGGGGGTAGATGAAGAAGGTCTCCTTGAGGCAGTCTTCCCAGGGCGGCGGTGGCTTGCCGTTGCGGGAGAGCAGGTACCAGTCGGTCATGTGCAGGTGCATCATGTGGGCGACGTTGGTGCGGTTGACGATCTCCCAGGTCTCCGTCGTGCCCAGCTTCGGGTGAGCGTCGGCACGGGCCGGGTTGAAGGTCCTGCCGTTGATCAGCCAGGTCGTCTTGAAGGCGCCGCCGATCGAGATCTCCCATTTGCGCTTGGGGGTGTGCGAGACGTGCCTGGTCCAAGCGGGGAGCGGCCGCAGCTTGCGCGGCACCCGGGTGCGGTCAGGCAGGCGCCGCGCGTCGACCCGGAACTGCATCAGGGCGCCGACGTAGGGGCGCGCTCCCTGCGGGTCGCGGGCGCCGTGGCGGGGGCCGCTGCGCAGCTCGACGCTCTCGCCGGCCGCGCCGGCGAAGTCGACCACGACCTCGACCCGCTCGGCCGGCCCCAGCCGTATCTCCTGCCGCCGCACCGGCTTGGGCATCAAGCCGCTGTCGGTCGCGATCTGGACCAGCGGGGCGCCATTGGAGAGGAAGAGGTTGTAGGCGCGGAACTGCGAGGCGTTGAGGATGCGCAGCCGGTGGCGCTGCGCCGTGACCCGGTGGTGGGGCAGGTAGGCGCCGTTGACGAGGACGGAGCGGGCGCTGATCCCGTCGGCCGGGGGACGGCGGTTCGTGAACGGATCGGTGAGCTGGTTGTGGCGGTCGAACGAGCGGTCGACGATCATCAGCGCCAGGTCGCGGTCGCCCTGCGGCAACGGAAGGCCGGCGTCGAACTCGTCGTCGACGATCCACATCCCGGCGAGGCCGTGCCAGACGTTGCGCGCCGTGTGGTCGAGGCGGTGGTCGTGGTACCACTGGAAGGCGGCCCGTTCGGGTCCGCCGTCCTCCCTCAGCTCGTAGACGTAGGTGCGCTTTCCGCCGGGCTCGATCAGGAGGTCGTTGCCCGACTCGCGCGGCGAGAGGCCGCGCGGGATGTCGCAGTAGAAGGAGCGGGCGTGGGACGGGGTCAATCCGCCCGGTTGGCCGTCGAACTGGGTGCGGTTGTGGCCGCCGTGCAGGTGGACCGTCAACTCCCCCACCGCCGCCGGCAGCCGATGGTGAAACGTGACCTTGGTCTGCCGGCCGGCGGGCCGGCGGATCGTCGGCCCGGGAAAGGTCCCGGCGTAGGTCCACATCCTCGTCCGCTCGCCGGGCAGGACCTGGACCTCGGCCTCGCGGATTGGGATCGTCAGGTGCGCATCGGTGAGGACATCCGGGATCGGCAGACGATCCCGGAAGGGTGGAGCGGCGACGCGCGGCGAGGCGGCGCCGGACGGCAGCAGCGCCGAGGGGCGAAAGCCCAGCGGCAGGGCCGTGGCGAGCGCGCCGCCGCCCAGGGCGCCGAGGAAGGCTCGGCGCCCCAGGCGAGGCGGGTCTGAGGAACTTCCAGCCGTGCTAGGTACCGGCCGGGGGCAGCACTTCGATCGAGCCGTGCATCCACGGATGGATGGCGCACATGAAGTAGATCGTCGTGCCGGCGGCGGCGGTCACTTTCTGGACGATCGAGGCACCCGATTTCTCGCCGGTGAACCAGGAGTCGCCCTTCTTTGTCAGGCTGCCGAGCGTGTCCCAGCCTTCGGCGCCGGCGGTGGCCGGGTTCTGTTTCACCGGCCCGTTGCCTTTGACGCCGTGCCAGGTCGCGATCGCCTTGCAGATGTGTTTCGGGGTGAAGCAGAGCTGCCGTGCCTTCTTGGTTTTCGGGATCGAGCCCTTGGTGACCAGTGAGAAGGTGTGCGGACCGACCTGTTTCGGGTTGGTCTGGTTGATCACCGTCAGTTCCTGGCCGTTCTCGATCGTTTTCGGGGCGACGAAGTGCAGGCCGCCCTGGGCGCTGATGAAGACCGTCGTGGCGGTGGGAAGTTCCGCTCCGGGCAGTGCCGCGTCACGAGTGGGACCGCCCATCGCGACCGCGGCAAGTACCAGCGACGCCACGAGCGCGAGAAAGGTCGCGACCCTGGCGGAGTCCCTGCGAGAAAGACGCTGCTTCAACTTGTTCTCCTTTCGGCGCCATCCCCCCGGCGCAAATCTGGACGAATAGGCATAACAAGCTATACGGGTCGCGATCCGCATTCAAGCGCCAATTCGGTGCTGCTCACGGGGGTGGCCCGCCTTCTGGGAACATGCCGCGCGTGTCAGGCGAAGAGCGGAGCGGCGGCGAGGAGAAGCGCGAGGACCTCGCCGAGCTGCTCGAACGGCGCGCTCTGACCGAGGATCAGGCACGCCCCGACGCGGTCGAGCGACGCCACGCCACGGGCGGGCGCACGGCTCGCGAGAACCTCGCCGACCTCATCGACCCCGGCTCCTTCGTCGAGTACGGCCGCTTCGCGATCGCGGCGCAGCGGGGGCGGCGCGACCTCGACGACCTGATCGCGCGCACCCCGGCGGACGGATTGGTGGCCGGGACCGCCCGCGTCAACGGCGACCTCTTCGGCGAGCGCGGTGCCTGCGCCGTCCTCTCCTACGACTACACCGTCCTCGCCGGCACCCAGGGCACGCTCGGCCACCGCAAGAAGGACCGGCTCTTCGAGCTGATCGAGCGCATGCGCCTGCCCACGGTCTTCTTTGCCGAGGGCGGTGGCGGCCGCCCCGGCGACACCGACTACCCGGTCGTCTCGGCGCTCGACACCCGCGCCTTCGCCCTCTGGGCGCGCCTCTCCGGGCTGGTGCCGCGGATCGCCGTCGTCGCCGGCCGCTGCTTCGCCGGCAACGCCGTGATCGCCGGCTGCTCGGACCTGATCGTCGCCACCGAGAACGCCTCGCTGGGCATGGGCGGCCCGGCGATGATCGAGGGTGGCGGCCTCGGCCGGGTCGACCCCGACGAGGTGGGCCCGGCGGCGATACAGGCCGCCAACGGGGTCGTCGACCTCCTCGTCGCCGACGAGGCGGCTGCCGTGGCAGCGACCAAGCGCCTGCTCGGCTACTTCCAGGGAACCACGGCGCCGGGCGCCACCCCCGACCAGGCTCTCCTGCGCGACGCGATACCCGAGCGCCGCCGCCGCGCCTATGCGGTGGGGCCGATCGTCGAACGGCTCGCCGACGAGGGCTCGACGACCTTCCTGTGCGAGCGCTTCGCGCCGGAGATGGTCACCGCGCTGATACGGATCGAGGGACGGCCGCTCGGCATGATCGCCAACGACACCCGCCACGTCGCCGGCGCGATCACCAGCGACGCCTCTGAGAAGGCGGCCCGCTTCCTCCAACTCTGCGACAGCTTCGGCCTGCCGGTCGTCTCGCTTGTCGACACGCCTGGGTTCATGGTCGGCACCGAGGCCGAGGAAACCGGCCTCGTCCGCCACGCCTCGCGCCTGCTGATCGCCGGCGCGGGGTTGCGGGTGCCGCTGATCGCGGTGATCCTGCGCCGCGGCTACGGGCTCGGCGCCCAGGCGATGACCGGCGGCAGCATGCACGAGCCCCTGCTCACCGTCGCCTGGCCGGGAGCGCACCTGGGGCCGATGGGCCTGGAGGGCGCGGTGAAGCTGGCGCTGCGCAAGGAGCTCGAGGCGATCGCCGACGAGGCCGAGCGCGAGCAGCGCGTCCGCGACCTCACCGCCGCCGCCGAAGAGAACGCCAAGGCGCTCAACGCCGCCGCCCTCTTCGAGATCGACGACGTGATCGACCCGGCGGAGACGCGGACGGTCGTCACGGCAACACTGGGGGCGGCTGCTCCCGGACGGTCGGGACAGGACAGCCACTTCGGGGCGCCTGGTGGCTCCAATCCCACGCCTTAACGTTCAGCGCCATAGAGGGAAATCGGGCCTTACGGCGAGGAGGGTGCGATGCAGGGTCCGTCCACCGCTCGGACCCAAGGTCGGGACCACTCTTCTCGCAGTTCAGAGCCTCAACGGACAGCCGCTTCCCCCAGAACTTCGCCCTGCGTCGCCAGGAACTCTTCCAAGCGCAAGCGGCCGACCGCCGCTGAATCCGCCGCGGCTATGGCAATCTGCTGCAGAGCAAGGGCCTCCTCGTCATGTTCCACGAACCTTGGGTGCATACCAAGGAGCCAGGCGATCGCCAGGCGCAGCAGCAGGCGTCGCCATTCCTCTGCCAGGCTCAGCATCCAGGTTGGATTGGAGGTGTTGATATCCCAGCCCTCACGAGCAACCTGACGAAAATCTTCAAGGTCGCCACGCAACGCCGCCTTGGCTTCTTGCAGCGCTTCGAACGCGCGCGTGCTAGCTGCGTCGCCAAGCGACACCTCGTCCCCTCCAGTCGAGAGCACCTCATCGCCGAAGGCATCCAGCTCCTCGTCCATTGCAAGCGACATCTTCTCTTGTATAGAGCTCGCGCCGCCCTGGCAGTGGAGGGTCTCGGCGACCCGCACCACCTCTCGCGGCACGCCGCCCGTGATCACCCCAATGGCCATAGCGGTGGCTCGATCGAACTGTGAATCACGCTGACGGAGGAGTTCAACACATTGAGCAGGAGGGAGTGATGGTATTGAAATCACTGTATAGAAGGAGCTGTTGAACTCGTTACGGGCTCGAATTCCTCCGAGTCCGAGCGCACGTGCCGCCTCGTCGGAAAGAGATACGAGGAAGTAGGCGCCGCGGATCTCGAAGATCCCCTTGATATCGCGGAAGAGCTGGGCCACCCGCGATGCGTCGCTCATCTTGTCGAGCTCGTCAATCGCAATGACCACCGGGCCCTCAACCTGATCGGCCATTTCCCCTACGAAGGCCCGGAAGTTGTGAATTAGAGAGCTGAGCGTCGCAGGGCGTTCGACGAGGCGTCGCTCTCGCGCACGTTTCAGCGCGGCAGTTACGCCGCCAGACCCGCCGCTGAGCCCCGCCTCCGTGGTTTCGTTCGCACTCACGGTGTAGCGCACCTGGCGCCTGAGATCCTCGGCCTCACTACGCAAGCGACCGAGCCCCGCACGATCCTGCAGAAACCGGGCGCAACCCTTCACGATCAGGTACAGGCCGGCTACGGCCAAGCCCAAGGCAAATAGGTTCGCCAGAGTCAAGCCCGCTGGCAACCCAATTTCGTTTGTTGGATACGCATATGGCGATGCGCGCGTTGAGAGTAGGGTGACGTACATCAGCAACAGCGCGCCCCCGAGCAGGTAGCGGAAAAAACGCCCCAGAGCGGCCCTGGTCGGCCGCCGGGTCCGCTTGTCGTAGTACGCCTGATAGCGAGCCGCGACAACGTCCGAGAGAGCGGCAAGGAAGGCGGTCGGCTCGTACTCGCTGGGGCTCGGAAACCAAACCGCTATCCCATCTTGGTCTTCCGCTTCCCGCAGGGCTTTTTCCATCATCCAGGTCTTGCCGGCCCCGCGCGGGCCTGCCAGACCGTAGCTGCCGCCCCCGCGGGAGTCCAGAATCCGGCTGAGGCTAAGCCAACTACGATGCGCAACGAAAAGGCTAGGCTTGAACTGTGTCAGGAGGCTCGCTTTGCCGTCATCCGTCATGTCTGACAGATCCTCTCCCAGGACCAGCGCTTCCTCTTTGCTCATCTTGACGAACCCATTTCTCGACTCCAACCCCAAACCTTCGAAGCTCGGGGATACGGAGAACTTACCTAACTATGAAACGGTAGATCGATCGAGTGAATTAGGCGCGCAGCTTGTAGCCGCGCGAGAAGAGGCGCAGGTTGGCGGCGAAGATCGCCGCGGTCGCCGCGGTGAGGGCAAGCAGCGAGAGGGGGATGCTGACTTCGGTGAAGCCGACGAAGCCGTAGCGGACCAGGTTGATCATGTAGTAGATCGGGTTGAAGTGGGTCAGGGTCTGGAACGGCTGCGGCAGCAGGCTCGCCGAGTAGAAGACGCCGCCGAGGAAGATCAGCGGCGTCAGCACGAAGGTCTGGACGAAGGCGACGTCGTCGAACTGCTCCGCCCGCACCCCGGTCAGCACCCCGAGCTGGGAGAAGAAGAAGCCGACCAGGAACAGGGACGGGATCAGCACCAGGATGTGGTCGACCGGGAGGCCGGCGAGGATCAGGGCGGCGACGAAGGTCAACCCGGCGACGATCAGGCCGCGCATGAAGCCGCCGAGCGAGAAGGCGAGCAGCAGCTCCAGCGGCGAGGCCGGCGAGGAGAGCTGATCCTGGATCGCCCCCTGGAACTTCTGCTGCAGGATCGAGGAGGAGTTGTTGGTGAAGGAGTTGATCGCGAACGACATCATGATCAGGCCGGGGATGACGAAGATGATGTATTCGATCCCGTGCAGCTCTTTGATCCGCGAGCCGAGCGCGGCGCCGAAGACGGTGATGTAGAGGAAGGTTTCCAGCAGCGGCGCCCCCAGCGTCTGCTTCTTGATCTTCATGAAGCGGTTGACCTCGCGGCGCCAGAGCGTGGCGAAGCGGATCTGCGCGGCGCTCACGATGCGACCTCGATCTTCGAGCGCGAGAGCTCGTTGCGGCCGACCAGGGCCAGGTAGGCGTCCTCGAGGTTGGCGACGCCGTAGCGGGCGGCCAGCTCGGCGCTGGTCCCCTCGCCGACGATCTGGCCGTCGTTAATGAAGGCGATCCGGTCGCAGAGCTGCTCGGCCTCCTCCAGGTAGTGGGTGGTGAGCAGGATCGTCGTCCCCTCCTGGTTGATCCGCTGCATGTAGTGCCAGAGCTCAAGCCGCAGCTCGACGTCGACCCCGGCCGTGGGCTCGTCGAGGATCAGCAGCCGTGGCCTGTGCATCATCGCCCGCGCCAGGATCAGCCGCCGCTTCATCCCGCCGGAGAGCGTGCGGGTGCGTTCGTCGGCCTTCTCGGTCAGCGAGAAGGTCTCAAGCAACTCCTTGGTCCGCTCGCGCCGCTCGCGCTTCGGCATGCCGAAGTAGCCGGCGTGGTAGTCGAGCGTCTCCTCGACGGTGAGGAACCAGTCGAGGTTGAGCTCCTGCGGGGCCAGCCCCACCGCCTGGCGCGCCTCCCCGTAGTTGTCGATCGCGTCGTGGCCAAAGACGCTGATCGCACCCGAGGTCGGCTGCGCCAAACCGGTCGTGCAGTGGATCAGCGTCGACTTGCCGGCGCCGTTGGGCCCGAGCAGCGCGAAGAGTTCCCCCTCCTTGATCGAGAGCGAGACCTCGCGCAGCGCCTCGACCCCCGTCGGGTAGCGCTTGACCAAGTCTTCGATGTGCAGAGCCCTCTCAGCCACGGCGGCTAACCGTAGTGGACGTAGAGTTCGGGCCATGCCCGGGCCCCTGCTCGTCGTCGACACGCCCTCGATGCTCTTCCGCGCCTTCTACGCGCTGCCGGACTCGATCGTCGGGCCCGACGGCAGGCCGGTCAACGCGCTGCTGGGCACCGCCAACCTGATCCTGCGCGAGATCGAGCTGCACCGGCCACGGGCAGTGATTCTCTGCTTCGGGCCCGACGCGGCCTCCTACCGCACCGAGCTCTACCCGAGCTACCACGCCGAGCGCGAGGCGGCGATGCCGGATGACCTCTCGCCCCAGTTCGCCGCC
>DASSMU010000023.1:0-6413 GCA_035701465.1 Solirubrobacterales bacterium | reverse complement strand
GGGGCACCACCCGCTCTGACAAATGCCGGCCTAATTAGGCCGGCATTTGTCAGAGCGGGTGGTGCCCCACGCCTGCCCGCTAAGCGCTCCCGAGCAACCCCAGCAGCCCTGCTTCGTCGAGGACCTCCGTCTCGTATTTCTCGGCCTTGGCCAGCTTCGACCCGGGATTCTCGCCGGCGACGACGTAGTCGGTTTTCTTCGAGACCGAGTTGACGACCTTGCCGCCGGCTGCCTTGATCAAGGCAGCCGCCTCCTCGCGGGTCAGCTCCGGCAGGGTGCCTGTCAGCACCAGGGTCTTTCCTTCGAGGGGTCCGCCCGTGGCGCGGCGTTCGGAGGGGTCCTGTTTCAGCCGTAGCCCCTTCTGCTCGAGCTTTTCAACCAGCTTCCAGGTCGGGTCGTCGGCCAGGGACTCGGCAATTTGCACCGCCATGATCGGGCCGACTCCCTCCACCTCCTCGATCTTCTCGGGGTCGGCGTCTCGCAGGTCCCATATCGAGACGAAATGGCCGGCCAATGCTTCTGCCGTGACGTAGCCCACGCCGGGTAGGCCGAGCGCATAGAGCACTGTCTTGAAGGGACGTGAGCGGGAGGCATCGATGGCGGCGATCAGGTTGTGGGCGGAGATCTCGCCGAATCCCTCCAATGGCGCCAGTTGCTCCTCGCTCAGCTCGTAAATATCGGCGACATCGCCGATCAGGCCTTCCTGGAGGAAGCGCAGCGCCTGCTTCTCGCCCAAGCCGTCGATGTCCATCGCGCCTTTGCTGACGAAGTGCTTAACGTGCTGGAAGGACTGGCCGGGGCAGCCGGCCCTGTTGGGGCAGATCGTGAAGACCGAGTCCTCGGGCTTGACCGTGAGCGTGTCGCAGGCCGGGCATTTGGTCGGGGGCTTGGGTTTGGCCCCGCGTCTCTTGCCTTTCTCCTGGCGCTGGATCAGCGGGGCGACGACCTGCGGGATCACGTCTCCGGCCCGCATCACCACCACCTCGTCGCCCGGCCGGACGTCCTTGCGGGCGAGATCCTCCTCGTTGTGCAGGGTGGCGGTGGAGACGGTGACGCCACCGACGTGGACCGGCTCCAACATCGCGAAGGGGACGAGGTGGCCGGTGCGGCCGACGTTCCAGACGATCTCGAGGAGCTTCGTCGTCGCCGTCGTCGGCGCGAACTTCCAGGCGATCGCCCAGCGCGGCTCGCGGCCGACGACGCCCAGCTCGCGCCAGAGCGCCCGCTCGTCGACCTTGACGACGACGCCGTCGATCTCGTAGTCGAGTTGATCGCGGCGCTCCTCCCACCAGCGGCAGCGCTCGACCACCGACTCGATGTCCGGATGGTGGCCGGCATCGGGGTTGACCTTGAAGCCGCGCTCTCGCAGCCACTCGATCTCCTCGCTGTGGGTGGCGAGGTCGAGGCTACGGACGGCGCCGATGCCGTAGGTCCAGATCGAGAGCGGCCGCCCGGCGGCCAGGGCCGGGTCGAGCTGGCGGATCGAGCCCGCGGCGGAGTTGCGGGGGTTTGCAAAGGCCGGTTCGCCCGCCTCGGCGCGGCGTTCGTTCAGCGCCTTGAAGTCGGCGATCGGCAGGTAGACCTCGCCGCGAACTTCGACCAGCGGCGGGGCGTCGTCGATGCCCAGCGGGATCGCGCCGATCGTGCGCAGGTTCTGGGTGACGTCCTCGCCGACCCGCCCGTCGCCGCGGGTTGCGCCGCGGACGAGCAGGCCGTTCTCGTAGGTGAGCGAGATCGCCAGGCCGTCGATCTTCGGCTCACTCGTGTAGCTGAACTCGACGGCGCTGATGTCGAGCCGCTTGAGGTGGTTGCGGATGCGGTTCTCCCATCCGCGCAGCTCCTCCTCGTTGCGGGCATTGGCCAGGGAGAGCATCGACTCGGCGTGCTCGACCTGCTCGAAGCGGCCGAGGGGAGGGGCGCCGACGCGCTGGGTGGGGGAGTCCGGCGTGCGCAGGTCCGGGTGGGCGGCCTCGATCGCGCGCAGCTCATCCAGCAGCGCGTCGTATTCGTCGTCGTCGATCGAGGGGTCGTCGAGGACGTAGTAGCGGCGGTTGTGGTCCGCCAGCTCGCGCCGCAATTCCTCGGCGCGCTGCTCGGGCCCTGTGGCACTCACACCGACGTGGGCGCGCTCGCTGCCAGCATCTCCTCGAAGCCCCAGCCCCGCAGCCGCTCCAGCCCGCCGTGGTCGGTGAGGTCGAAGTGGATCGGCGTGACCGATATGCGCCCGCTGGCCACAGCGTTGAGGTCGGTGCCCTCGATCTCCTCGTAGCCGGGTTTCCAGCCGTAGATCTCGTAGTGGCGCCGGCCGTCCTTCTCGCCGACCAGCTTCAGCTCGTCGTTGTAGATGCGCTTGCCGAGCTTGGTCACTTCGATTCCCTTTGGTTCTCCGGCGGGGCAGTTGACGTTGATCAGGGTCGCCTCGGGCATCGGTTGGTCGATCAGCCGTCGCACCAACTCGGCCGTGAAGGGCGCCACGGCGCCGAAGTCGAAGCGGCCGCTGACGTAGCCCATACCGCCGCCCGAGGACTGTTGGGATACCGCGACCGCGGGGATGCCGAGGACGATTCCCTCGAATGCGGCGGCGACCGTGCCCGAGTAGGTGATGTCGTCGCCGAGGTTGGCGCCGTGGTTGATCCCGGAGACGATCAGGTCGGGCCGGTGGCCGACCAGGCCCAGCTCGGCGAAGCGGACGCAGTCGACCGGGGTGCCGTCGGTGGCGTAGCCCTTCGCGCCATCGTCGAACTCGACTTCCTCGACGCTCAGCGGCGAGCGCGTCGTAATGCTGCGCGCGGTGGCGCTGCGGTTCGAGTCGGGGGCGATCACGTCTACATCGACGCCGTCGATCTCGCGCAGGGCGCGGCGGGCGGCCTGCAGGCCGGGGGCGGTGATCCCGTCGTCGTTGGTCAGCAAGACTCGCATCACTGCGATTCTAGGCGTCGGAGCGGGCACCCTCCCGCCCTGACAAGTCGCGCGCTAATGAGCGCACGACTTTGAGTATCCGCCAGTTCGGGAGGGTGCCCGCTCCGACGCCATGAGTCGGTGTCCCTGCTCGAAGAAGCTTCAGATTTGGCGCATTCTGCGCGCCACGCGTGAATCGGTCGCTGTCAGGGTCATTGTATGGCGCTTGCCCAGATCGGACCGTTTACGGCACTGCTGGAGAGTGCCGCAGCTGCGGTTGGTGCCGGGGTGGTTCTAGGCAGCGTTTACTCGGGCCTTCGTGGCTTGTTGAGACGAAGGCCGTTGCGGGATGTCGAGCGAGGAGCGCTCTCCAGTGGCTATCTGGGCGGCGCAATAGGCGCCGTGATGGCGATCGTAGATGTCATCGTGCGCTATGGTTGGCCGAAATGAATTGTCTGAGGAGCGATCGATGTGAGTGAGAGGGATCTCCGTAACGCGAATATCGGCATCTTGGTGGGAGTGCTGATTGTCGTCATGGGACTGCTGGTCTTCAGAAACTCCGGAGAAGAGGCGCTGCAGCTAGTGGGTCTGATCGCCTTCGTCGGCGCTCTCGCGGTGCAGACGATCCTCGATGAACTGGCGGAGCGCCGCGAGAAGAGGTCCCGTCAGTAAGCGGCTATTTCGGCGGCGATCAGGTCCTGCTCCAGGTGGGCGAGGCTGAGGTCTCGGACGCTGCCCATCAGGACCGAGAAGATCATTACCTTGCCGTCGCGGTTGAAGCAGTAGCCGGAGAGGTTGCTGACACCGGTCAGGGTGCCGGTCTTGGTGCGGCAGCGGCCGTAGGCGGCGGTGCCGTGCATGCGGTCGGCGACCGTGCCCTCGTGGCCGGCTAGCGCCATGTCCTGGATCAGGTCTTCGCCGGCCGGCGTGTGCCACATCGTCTTCAGCAGGCCGACCACCTGCGTCGGCGAGGCGCGGTTGGAGCGGGTCAGGCCGGAGCCGTCGACCGCGTGCACTCCCGAGCCGTGGGCGCGAGCGAAGCGCTCGACCACCGTAGCGCCCGCCGACGTCGTGCCCGCGCCGCCGAAGCGCGCACCCAGCAGCTTGATCAGCATCTCGGCGAAGAAGTTGTCGGAGTAGACGTCGGTGGTGTTGACGATCGTGGTCAACGGCGGCGATTCGACGTCGGCGATCTGCGTGGCCAGGGGCGGTGCCGTCCCCAGCGCGATGTCTACCGGGACGTCGATGCCGGCGCCGCGCAGGGCCCGCCCCAGCGTCGAGGCCGCAAGCTTGGCCGGGTCGGCGGTAAAGCCGCTCCCCACGGAGCCGTCGAAGCCGGAGTCGAAGGCAAGGCCCGAGAGCGGACCGATGTAGGGGCTGGTTGCGTAGCCGGAGTCGGCGACGCCGCGCAGGTGGTCGAAGATGCTGTCGTCGGCGTAGAGGCGACCCGTGATCGCGCGGATGCCTGCCTGCCAGATCCAGCTCTTCAAGAGGAGCAGGTTGGTTCCCAGGCCGCCGAGATAGCTGTTGTAGAAGGCGGGGGTGCCCAGGGCGGGGTCGCCGCCACCGACCAGGTAGAGGCTGCCGTGGAGGACGCCGTTGCGGTCGACCGGACCGTCGGCGACGACGCTGGTCTCGATCCGGCTGTCGGGCCCCAGCCGGGCAAGGGCGGTCGAGGTCGTGAACAGCTTCATGTTCGAGGCCAGCGGCCGCGGCTTGCCGGCGGCGCGGGCGCAGACCGGCTTGCCGGTCTGGCCGTCGATGACGAAGAGGCCGCTGGCGCCGCCTCCGCCGCGCACCAACCGCGCCTTCAGGCTGGCGCAGAGCTGCGCTCGCGTCTGTGCCTGCGTGGCCGACGGAACCAAGGCAAACGCAAGCAGGACGCAAATCGCGGCAAAGAGTGCCGGGGGTCGCCTCACTGAGTGGGATAATGCATGTTTATGGGCAAAGTTGTGGACATAGAGTCGCAACCGCGACGGCGACGCGGCCGCAAACGCCCATCGAAGACCGCCCTCGTGCTCGGTGGCGGTGGCTTCACCGGGGGCGTCTACGAGATCGGCGCGCTGCGCGCCCTCGACCTGCTCGCGGTCAACAGCACGATCAACAACTTCGACGTCTACGTCGGCACCAGCGCCGGCTCCTTCGTCGCCGGGATGCTCGCCAACGGCGTCACCCCGGACGAAATGATGCAGGTGATCAACCGGCGCATCCCCTCGGAGCTGGAGGACCTCAACCTCGGCACGGCGCTCAAGCCGAACTACCTCGGTTTCGTGCAGAAGGCGGCGATGCTGCCGCTGCGAACCCTCGAGCTGGCGCGCAGCCTGGCGCGGATGGGAGATTTCTCGGCGATCGACATCGGCGTCGGGCTCGCCGAGGCGCTGCCGACCGGCTTCTACTCCAACAGCGGCATCGCCGAGTACGTCGAGGGGGCGCTCGCCGAAGACGGCCGCATCGACGACTTCCGTCTGCTCGACAAAGAGCTCTACCTGACCGCCACGGACCTCGACACCTGCGAGCGGATCGTCTTCGGCGAGGAGGGTTGGAACGACGTGCCGATCTCGAAGGCGATCCAGTGCTCGACCGCGCTGCCGGTCGTCTACAAGCCGGTCGACCTGAAGGGTCGCCAGATGGTCGACGGCGGCATCCGCTCGACCACCAACGTCGACATCGCGGTCGAGAAGGGCGCCAAATTCATCATCGTCGTCAACCCCCTCGTCCCCTTCGTCAATGACTTCGAGAAAACGATCCCGACCGTCTTCGGCACCCGGGTGCGGCGCGTCTCCGACATGGGCCTGCCGGCGATCGCCAACCAGACCTTCCGCCTGATCGCCCACGCCCGCCTGCACGAGGCCGTGGCCCGCTGGGAGGAGAAGTACCCCGGTGTCGACATCATCCTGGTCGAGCCCGAGCCCAACGACGAGCTGATGTTCGGCACGCCGATCATGGACTACTCGCGGCGGCTGAAGATCGCCCGCCACGGCTTCGAATCGGTCACCGCGACGCTGGCCAAGGACTACGACCGCTACAAGGAGATCGCCGATCGCCACGGCCTCGAGATCTCCGAGCGCCGCGTCAGCCGCGTGGTAGAGCGGGCCGCCGAAGAGGAGCCCGAGCAGAGCTCGGCCTGGCGCCGCGTGCTCGAGCAGACCACCTCGGCGCTGCTTCGCCAGTCCGGCGAGGCGTCTTAACGTTCTTCCGCAGGGAGAGCCGCCAGGCCCTGATCCGGGAATTGACACCCCAAGAGCTTCGCTCTTGGGGTGAATGAGGAGCGCGGCCTGCGGCCGCGCGGCACCGGATTGCATTTCGCCGCTTCGCGACATTCCCGGATCAGGACCTGGCGGCTCTCGTCCAAAGACCTCCTCCAAGTGCATCCACCGGCGAAGCAGAGGTCTCGAATGAGAGGAGCCGGTTGGCCCTCTGGTCGAATGTGGCCGAAGGCCGCGACATGCAATCTGTCTATTGCGCGGCGCCAGCCGCGCTCCAACTTCGTCGCTAAGCGCCGAAGGCGCGTGCGA
>DASSMU010000022.1:0-10974 GCA_035701465.1 Solirubrobacterales bacterium | reverse complement strand
GAGCTATTCCTTGAGGAACCCGGGAACGTCGATGTCGTCGTCCGACACCCGCAATTTACGGATGTCGGTGTCCTCAGCCGAGATCCGCGGCTTGCTCTCGTAACGCCGTCGCACCCGCTGCGGCGAGCGGGCCAGCAGCTCGAAGCCCTCGAAGCCGGTCGCGATCACGGTCACCCGGACCTCGTCGCGCATCGACTGGTCGACGACGGAGCCGAAGATGATGTTGGCGTTGTCGTCGGCCTCTGCCTGGACCAGCTGTGCCGCCTCGTTGACCTCGAAGAGACCGAGGTCCTCGGGGCCGGTGATGTTGAGCAGCATCCCGGTGGCACCCTTGATCGACTCCTCGATCAGCGGCGAGGTGATCGCCGCCTTGGCCGCATCGAGGGCGCGGGCCTCGCCGGAGGCGGAACCGACACCCATCAGGGCCGAGCCGGCGTCGCGCATGATCGTGCGCACGTCGGCGAAGTCGAGGTTGATCAGGCCGGGGATCGTGATCAGATCGGTGATCCCCTGCACTCCCTGGCGAAGTATGTCGTCGGCCTGGCGGAACGCCTCCAGCACGCTGGTGCGCCGCTCGACCGCCTGCAGCAGCTTCTCGTTCGGGACGATGATCAGGGTGTCGACGTTGTTGCGCAGCTTCTCGATGCCCTCGAGCGCCTGCTGCATCCGCCGCTTGCCCTCGAACTCGAAGGGCTTGGTGACCGCGCCCACGGTCAGGGCGCCGATCTCTTCCTTGGCGATCTCGGCGATCACCGGCGCCGAGCCGGTGCCGGTGCCGCCACCCTCGCCGGCGGTGACGAAAACCATGTCGGCGCCCTTCAGCGCCTCCTTGATCTCGTCGCGGCTCTCCGCCGCCGCGCCCGCCCCGACCTCGGGGTTGCCGCCGGCGCCGAGGCCGCGGGTCAGCTCCTGCCCGATCGAGAGCTTGATGTCGGCGTCGCAGGCCTGCAGCGCCTGGGCATCCGTGTTGACGGCGACGAACTCGACGCCGCGAATGCCGGCGTCGACCATCCGGCTGACGGCATTGGTGCCGCCGCCGCCGGCACCGACGACCTTGATCACCGCGAGGTATGTGGATTCCATCTCCCGATTTCTCCAGCCACCGAACCTGAGGGGTCGGCGTTTGAGTTGAGCCTTTGTTCCGTCCGACGCTACAGCAATGCTTGAAGGTTCAAGGGTACGCTGCAATCACGGAAATTGCGCTCAACGTAGGGCATTGGGCGACGTCTGTCAAACCGCCGGGCAGCATCCTGCACGGCAAATCCCTCAAGTCCTGGTTGAGGGTTTGCCCAACCTAACCCTGTGGTCGAGAGTTCAGGGAATAGGCGGAATCGCATGCCCAGAGCCACCTACGTCGGGGTGGCTCGGTGCGTGCAGGTCTACATAATCAAGCGCCGTGATAGAGGGGTCGGCAAGCACGGCGGCGGCGGCTCGCCACTTGCGCGAGGCCTGGGTCGCATCGCCGAAACGCAGTTCGATTCCCGTCGTGAGGTTGACGTCCACCCCGCTTTCGCCGTAATAGCTGCCTTCTACGTAGGGCAACAGCGCCGGCGGCACGGCCGCCAGGACGTGGACCTGTTCGAGCATCGGTCCCTGCAGGCGGGGGCCTTTGGGCGGAGTGGCGAGGGGGAGCTTGGGCAAACTGCCTTCTTCCGGCGCCGGCAGCCAGGCGAGGATCGTCCCATCACCCGCGACCGCAACGGCGCCCGAGCCGCTGCCGATCACGGCGACCGATTCCGAGGAGACCAGGTGGGGAGAGACCGTGGTCCCGCGCAGCCCGAACAGGTAGATCGCCACGGCGAGGACCGCCACAGCGGCAAGGATCAGCAGCGGCCGCCTTACAGATCCCAGCCGCTTGGCCACTCGACCTCTCCCAGTATCTGAACCTCGGGCTCGAGCACGACGCCGAAGCGCTCGTGCACGCGGCGGCGGCCTTCGGCCATCAGCGCCAGCACGTCGGCGGTCGTCGCACCGTCGGAGTTCTCGACGAAGTTGGCGTGCTTCTCGGAGAAGCGAGCCCCTCCCTGACGCAGGCCCTGGCACCCCGCGGCCTCGAGCAACTGACCGGCGCTGCGACCCTCGGCGGCCGCCTCGTCGGGGTTCTTGAAGGTCGAGCCGAAGGTCTTGATCCCCGAGGGCTGCGCCTCGCGGCGCTTGTCGCGCATCGCCTCGAGGCGCTCCCTGATCGCCCCGGGGTCGTCGGGGCGCAACCGAAACGAGGCCTTCGAGACGATCTCGCCGGGAGAGAGGTTCGAGTTGCGATAGACGAAGCCGAGCTGCTCGGGCGTGCGGCGCTCGCGCCCCGAGGCGGAGCAGACGTCGACCCACTCAAGGACCTCAGCGAGCTGACCGCCGTAGGCGTTGGCGTTCATCCGCACCGCCCCACCCGCGGTGCCAGGGATGTTGACGCCGAATTCGAGGCCGGAAAGGCCCCAGTTCGCGGCCTTCGCCGAGGCGCTCGGCAGGCGTGCGCCGCCGCCGCAGACGACCCGCTCATTCTCGCGCTTGATCGTCGTCAGCTCGCCGTCCAGCTTGATCGCGAGACCGCGAAATCCCTCGTCGGCGACGAGCAGGTTGGAGCCGGAGCCGATCGTGCCGATCGCCAAGCCCCCGCCACCCGCCCAGGCGAGGAGCTCCAGCAACTCCGCCTCCGAGCTGGGCCGCGCGAACCAATCCGCGGTGCCGCCGGTGCGGACCGTCGTCAGCCGCGCCAGCGGGAAGTCACGCTGCACTCCCTCGGGCTCGGGGCTCATCCCCCGCCCTCCCCGACCAGCGCCTCGCCGAGCTTGAAGACGTCGCCGGCGCCAATCGTGACCAGTACCTGGTCCTCGATGCCAACGGCTTGGTTGCGATCCAGGAGGGCGGCGAGGACACGATCGGCCCCCCTGGCATCGGGCAGCCACCGGACCGTCCTCCCCCCCATCCGCTCCGCCGCGGCCTGGGCGACCTGCAGCCCACTCACTCCGGCGAGCTCGCCGACCGGTTCCTCCCGCGCCGGGTAGACGTCGAGGACGACGGCTTCGTCCGCTAGGGACAGCGCCGCACCGAAGCTGTCCGCAAAGGCCTTCGTGCGCGAATAGAGGTGCGGCTGGAAGACCGCGACCAGGCGCCCGGGTTCCATCTCGCGCAGGGCGGAGAGAGCAGCGCGGACCTCGGTCGGGTGGTGGGCGTAGTCGTCATAGATGCGGGTGCCGTCCCGTGAGCCCTTTGACTCCAGCCGTCGCTTAACGCCGGGGAAATCGGCAAGAGCCGCGGCCGCACGCTCGACGTTGACGTCGGCCGCCCCCAGCGCCGCGAGGGCGGCGCGGGCGTTGAGCAGGTTGTGATGGCCGGGAACGGCGAGGTCGAGTCGCTCCGGCCCCGGGGCGCCCGCGTCGAAACCGGCAACCTGCTTGCCCACGGTGATTTCGCCGAGGCTGCCGTCCGCCGGGGCGACCACGGTCGTGGCCGGGGCGACGAAATCTCGGAAAGCGGTCCGCAACTCGGCCACCGAGCCCCAGCGACTGTGGTGGTCCATCTCGACGTTGGTGACGACGGCGATCTCGGGCTTCAGGTCGAGGAAGCTTCCGTCGCTCTCATCGGCCTCGGCGACGACCCACTCGCCGTCGCCCCAGCCGGCGTTCGCGGCCTCGCCGTTCGCGCCGAGCCCGGGTACCTCGCCACCGACGAAGAAGGCCGGGGCGGCGCCAAGCCCGCGCAGCGCCCAGACCAGCATCGCCGTCGTCGTCGTCTTGCCGTGCGTGCCGGCGATGGCTATCAGTCGCTTCTCGGCGCAGAGCTCAGCGAGGAGGGCGCCGCGGTGGATCGGCTCGACGCCGCGCTCGCGGGCAAGCGCCAGCTCCGGGTTGTCCTCACCGATCGCGGTCGAGACGACTACCTCGGCGCCCTCGGGCAGGTTGGCGGCATCGTGGCCGACGACGGGCTTGAGCCCCGCCGCTCGCAGCCGCTCCATATAGGAGGAGTCGGCCCGGTCGCTGCCGGTCACGGTCGCGCCCAGGTCGGCGCAGACCAGCGCCAGCCCACTCATCCCCGCGCCGCCGATGCCGACGAAGTGCAGCCGCCTGGAAGCCCAGCCGCTCACGTTCCGGTGCGCCTTTTGTGGTCATAGGCCGCATAAAGCGCACCGGAAGCGTCGGTGCCCGCGGCCATGAGGACCTCGTCGGCGATCTGTCTCGCGGCGTCGGGGCGGGCCAGGGTAGCCGAGGCCTGCGACATCGAGGCGAGGCGCTTCCGATCTGCGAAGAGGCCAGTGACCCGCTGCGCCAGCAGACCGGCGCCCAGCGCCGCGTCCTCGATCGTTTCGGCCGCGCCGGCCTCGACCATCCAGGCGGCATTGGCGGTCTGGTGGTCGGCGGTGGCGTGCGGATACGGGACGAGGATCGCGGGGCGGCCGGCGGCAGTCACCTCGAAGATCGAGCCGCCCGCGCGAGCGACGACCAGATCGCAGGCAGCGAGGACGTCGCCGAGGTCAGGCTCGTACTCGATCAGCGTGTAGCGCCCGGCGTGCGGAGCCGAGGCGAGCCGGGCTGTCAGTTCCCCGTAGTCGCGCGAGCCCGAGAGGTGGAGGACGTGGAAATCGCGCCGAGCGGCGCCGTCATCCTCGGCGAAAGCCTCGATCGCGGCCATGTTTATCGAGCGCGCCCCCTGGCTCCCGCCCATGGCAAGGAGGCAACTCGCCTCGGCGGAGATCCCGAACCGCGCCCGGGCCGTCGCGCGGTCGGCCCGCAGCACCGCATCTGGAACCGGCCGCCCCGTGACCAGGTAGCGCTCCCCCTCGCGGCCGAGGACCGGGAACGAGAGGCAGACGCGGCGCGCCCGTCTCGCCAGCCTGCGGTTGGCGAGCCCAAGGTGGCTGTCGGCCTCGGTGAGGACGAGCGGTATGCGTGAGAGGACCGCGGCGATCCCCGCGGTCCCAGCGACGTAGCCGCCGCCGCCGAGGACGACGTCGGCCCGGCGCCTGCGCAGCGCATGCCGGGCATCGCGGACCCCGCCGAGTGCCTTGCCGACGGCGACCGCCGCCCGCAGGGGGTTGCGGCGGTCGATCCCGCGCACGTCGAGCAGGTCGATCTCGTAGCCGGCCGCCGGCACCAGCTCGGCCTCCGGCTTGCCGCGAGCGCCGAGGAAGGAGACCTCGGCGCCGCTAGCCCGAAGCTCGGCGGCGACGGCCATCGCTGGCACGACGTGGCCGGCGGTTCCCCCCGCTGCCACCACGACTCTGGGTGCTCTTTCCACGGCTCGGTCGGCTCCTTTTGCGAGCAGGCGAACGCCCGCCCTCGACGACGCGCAGTTTGCCAGCGGCAGCGGTCCCCCCGCGGGCGACGCCCAGGATCAGTCCGACGGCGAGGAGGGTGACGAGCAGGCTGCTGTTGCCGTAGGAGACGAAGGGCAGCGGCACCCCGGTCAGCGGCGCCAGCCCCATCACGGCGAAGAGATTGATCGTCGCCTGGATCACGATCAGCGAGGTGAGGCCGGCGACGAGCAGCTTCGAGTAGCGGTCCCGGGCTTTCTGCGCGACGCGCAGGCCGGCGTAGCCGAGCAGCGAGAAGAGGCCGACGACGCCGAGGATGCCGACCATGCCGAGCTCCTCGCCGATCACGGCGGAGATCATGTCCGTGTGCGCCTCGGGCAGAAAGCCGGCCTTCGCCGTGCCGTTGCCGATGCCGACGCCGAAGATGCCGCCGGAGCCGAGCGCGATCTTCGCCTGGGCGGCCTGGAATCCCGCCCCCGTGGTGTCCGAGCCGGGGTGGAGGAAGCCGGTCAGGCGTTCCATCCGGTAGGGCTCGATCACCGTCATCAGCAGCGCCAGGGCGCCGAGCCCGAGCGCGATCTTGCCAAGGTCGGCCGGGCGAGCGCCGGCGGCGAGCAGGGTCGCGCCGACCGCGAAGGCTACGACCATCGCCGTGCCGAGGTCGGGCTCGGCGACGATCAGCAGGCAGGCGCCGCCGGCGACGAGCAGAACCGGCATCAGGCCGGAGAGGTCCCGCACCCGCTTCGGTTCCCGCGCCAGCAGGTCGGCCGCGTAGAGGATCAGCGCCAGCTTGGCCAGCTCGGAAGGCTGGAACTGCAGCGAGCTGGGGCCGATCCAGCGGCTGGCCCCGTTGGCGCTGGAGCCGGCGGCCAGGACGACGAAAAGTAGAAAGAGCGAGCCGATCAGCAGGGCGGGTGTGAGGCGGCGGATCGCGACCAGGCCGTGACGCGCGGCCAGGTGCATGGCGAGGAGGCCGATGGCTCCCACCATCAAGGTCCGCTTCAGGTAGAAGACGCTGTTGGCGAGGTTGCCGTTGCTGAGCACCTGCGTGGTCGAGCTGGCCGAGAAGACCATCACCGCGCCGAAGGCGAGCAGGCAGAGGGTCGCGGTCAGCAGCAGGTTGTACTCGGTGGGGTGGGCGACGCGCGCTCGTTTCTTCTTGGCCTTGGCCTTGCCGGCCCTCCCTTTGGCGGGCTTGGCGGCGCGACCGCCGGTGAGTGCGCGAGCGCTCACGGGCGCAGCATCCCGACGATCTCGCGGAAGCGCTCGCCGCGCGCCTCGAAGTCCTCGAAAGCGTCGAAGCTGGCGCAGGCGGGCGAGAGCAGCACGGTCTCGCCCGGGCGGGCCGCGGCGGCGGCGCTCCGCACCGCCTGCTCGAGGTCGTCGCAGCGATGCAGGGCGACGCCAGACTCGATCGCCGGCGCCAACTCCTCGGCCAGCCGCCCGGCCGAGGCGCCAATCAGGTAGCAGGCGACACAACGCTCGCGGACCGGGTCGAGCAGCGGCGCGTAGGGCTCGCCCTTCTCGCTGCCGCCGAGGATCGCGTGGACGCCCCCCTCGAAGGCGCGCAGGCCGACCGTCGCCGAAGCGACGTTGGTCGCCTTGGAGTCGTTGACGAAGCGCACGCCGCCGATCTCGGCGACCTGCTCGAGCCGGTGCGGGACGCCGGCGAAGCTGCGCAGGCCCTCGCGCACCGCGTCGCGATCGATCCCCATCGAGAGCGCGGCCGCGGCCACAGCCATCGCGTTGGCGGCGTTGTGCTCGCCGAGGATGCCGAGCTCGTCGACGGCAAGCAGCGGCTCGCCGTCGTAGAAGATCGTGCCCTCGGCGAGGGCGACCTCGCACTCGGGCCCGGCGCCGTGGCAGAAGGCGACACGGCGCGCGCAACCGCCGAGGTCGACGCCGGCGAGCGCGGGATCGTCGGCGTTGTAGACGGCGACGTCGTCGTTGCCCTGGTTGGCGAAGATCCGCAGCTTGGCCTGAAGGTAGGCATCCAGGTCGGCGTGCCGGTCGAGGTGGTCGGGCGCCAGGTTGAGGAAGACCGCGCACTCGGGCGCGAAGGCGACGCTGTCCTCGAGCTGGAAGCTCGAGGACTCGCAGATGACGGTCGCTTCGGGATCGACCTCTCCGGCCAGCGCCGAGAGCGGCACGCCGACGTTGCCGGCGACGGCCACCGGCTCACCCGCGGTCCGGTAGACGTGCCCAAGCCACTCGACCACGGTCGTCTTGCCGTTGGTCCCGGTCACGGCGACGAACCGGTTGGGAATCGCCCGCCAGGCGACCTCCAGCTCCCCCACCACGTCGATCCCCCGCTCCAAAGCGGCAGCGATCACCGGCGCCCCCCGAGGAACCCCGGGACTCTTGACCACAGTCCGCACCCCCTCCAGGAGCGCCAAGCCGTCTGCATCCAAAAAGACTTCGACACCGACCCCCCGAAGCCCTGCAACCCCATCGGGCTGCCCAGAATCGACCCCAATCACGTCCCCACCAAGTCCGACCAGCATCCGCGCCACGGCACACCCGGAACGAGCCAATCCGACGACGAGATAGGGACCCGAAGGAAGCTCCGGGCGAAGCTTCCTAGGCGGCGGCGCAGGCATTAGAGATAGCTTCGCGCTACACCCGCTCGACCCTGCGGCTGTCGAAGGGGTCTCGGGTGCCCCTCCCCAAAACACTCAAGCGCGGCTCCCGCCGCGCGTTTTGGGGAGGGTCTCCCGACACCCCCCACCAACTACCGCCCAATCGACTGCTGATAAAGCGTGAACCCAATCCCCGAACAAACAGCGGCGACGATCCAGAAGCGGAGCATGATCTTGGTCTCCGACCAGGCCATCATCTCGAAGTGATGGTGCAGCGGTGCCATCAGCAGGACGCGGCGGCGGAAGGCCTTGAAGGAGAAGACCTGAACCGCCACCGAGAGAGCCTCGATCACGAAGATGCCGCCGATGATGATCAGCAGCACCTCGGTCTGGGTCATCACCGCGAGGGCGCCGATCGCGCCGCCGAGCCCGAGCGAGCCGGTGTCCCCCATGAAGATCGAGGCCGGGAAGGCGTTGAACCAGAGGAAGCCGACGCAGGCGCCGACCAGGCAGGCGGAGAGCAGCGCCAGGTTCTGCTGCTCGTTGGTGACGAAGGAGATCGCCGTGTAGGCGAGCAGGACGATCGCGCAGGAGCCGGCGGCGAGGCCGTCGAGGCCGTCGGTGAGGTTGACCCCGTTGGAGGTGCCGGCGATCACGAGGAAGACAAGGACGAAGTAGAGGACCGGCCCGAGGTCGATGCTGGCATCGCCGATGCGGAAGTAGAGGATCGGCTCGAGCCCGACCTCGTGGCGCGCCACCCACCAGAGGCCGAAGGCGAGGATGACCTGGAAGAGCAGCTTCCAGCGGGCGGAGAGCCCGAGCGAGCGCCGCTTGACGATCTTGATGAAGTCGTCGGCGAAGCCGATCGCCGCGCAGCCCATCGCGACCCCGAAGACGGCCAGGCTCTGCGCATCGCGGTCGGAGAGGACCAGATAGGGGACGCAGATCGAGGCGAAGACGATCAGCCCACCCATCGTCGGCGTGCCGGCCTTTGCGTGGTGCTCCTGCGGCCCCTCCTCGCGGATGTGCTGACCGAACTCCTTCACCCGCAGGAACTCGATGAACTTCGGGCCGAGGAAGATGCAGATCAGCATCGCCGCCATGCCGGCGATCAGGACTTCACCCATCGAGCAACTCCTCCAGGGTCTCGGCGACGGCCTCGAGGCCGGCCGAGCGGGAGCCCTTGACCAGGACCGTATCGCCCGGCTCCAGCTGCGCTGCGAGCAGCTCGGCTGCCTCCTCCGGCGTGCCGACCAGCTCGTCCGGCCCGTAGTCGCGGGCCGGCTCGCCGACGCCGATCAGCAGCCCGACCTCGGCGGCGCGGGCGCGCTCGCCGACCTCGCGGTGGTAGCCGGCCGCGCCGGGGCCGAGCTCCGCCATCTCGCCGAGGACCGCGACCCGCCGCCCGTCGCCGATCGAGGCGAGGTGGCTCAGCGCGGCGCGCATCGAGACTGGGTTGGCGTTGTAGCAGTCGTTCACCAGGACGATCCCGTCGCCGATCTCGAGGCGCTCGCCCCGGAAGCGGGAGAAGCCTATGTTCGCAACGCGGTCGGCCATCTCGGCGAGCGGGGCGCCCAGCGCCACCCCGACGGCGACAGCCGCCAGGGCGTTCTCGAGGTTGTGCGCCTCGGCGAAGGGGAAATCGAAGGGCCGGCTCCCGGCGGGAGTGTCGATCAGGGCATGGGTGACCCCGTCCTCGACCCGGCTCTCGGTCGCCTGCACGTCGCCACCGGGGCCGAAGCGGAGCAGGTTCGGCGCCGCGGCCAGATGCGGCTCCAGCGGCCTCGCGTTCGCCGGGACAATCGCGGTGCCCTGCCGCGGCAGCGCCGCCAGCACCTCGGCCTTGGCGGCCGCGATCGCCTCGATCGAGCCCAGCAGCTCGATGTGGACCGGGCCGACGTTGGTGATCACCGCGACCTCCGGCTCGGCGATCGCCGCCAGCTCGGCGATCTGCCCCGCCCCCCTCATCGCCATCTCGAGGACGAGGGTCTGGGTGTCCTCCGGTGCTTCGAGCACGGTGAGCGGCAGGCCGATCTCGGTGTTGAGGTTCTCCCGGTTAGCGTGGACGCGCCCCGGCAGCAGAGCCTGCGCGATGTCCTTGACCGAGGTCTTGCCGACCGAACCGGTGACGCCGACGACACGAGCGCCGAGCGCGCGGCGCCAGGCGCGGGCCAGGGCCTGCAGCGCGGCCAGCGGGTCGGCGGCGACGAACACCCACGCACCATCTCCCCCGCGGTCGTCATCTCGATCGCTGAGCGGTTGAAATGACGACCGCGCAGCGGGGTTGACGACCACGCCCCAGGCGCCGGAGTCGATCGCCTCTGGGGCGAACCGACTGCCGTCGGCGCGCTCGCCACGGAGACCGAAGAAGAGGTCTCCGGGGCCGGTATCGCCGGAGTCGATCGTCGCCCGCCGGGGCGCCGATGCCCTGCCCTCGGCGACGACCTCGGCACCGATCGCGGCGGCGATCTCCGCCCCGCTCATCTTCATCCGGCGCCGACCAGCTTCCGCAGCTCTTCGCGTGCCACCTCGCGATCGTCGAAGGGGACCTTGCGGCCGTCCTCGAGCTCCTGCCCCTGCTCGTGCCCCTTGCCGGCGATCACGACCGTGTCGCCGGACGTGGCCTCCCGCAGCGCGTGGGCGATCGCCGCTCGGCGGTCCTGCTCGACCTCGAACGAGGCGCCGTTCTCGATCCCGCCGACGACTTCGTCGATGATCGCCCCCGGCTGCTCGGAGCGAGGATTGTCGGAGGTGACGATCGCCAGGTCGGAGCCCGCCGCGCCGGCCCGCCCCATCTTCGGCCGCTTGTCGCGATCGCGATCGCCGCCGGCCCCGAAGACCGCGATCAGGCGCCCCTCGGTCAACCGCCGCGCCGCCCGCAGGACGTTCTCCAGCGAGTCCGGCGTGTGCGCGTAGTCGACCAGCACGGCGAAGTCCTGCCCCTCCTCGACCGGCTCGAAGCGCCCGGGCACCCGCTCGGCCCGTCCCAGGCCTTCGGCGGCAATCTCAGGTGCAACGCCCATCTCGACCGCCGCCGCAAACGCCCCCAGCGCATTGGCCACGTTGAACTCCCCCGGCAGCCCAGTCCGCACCCCAACTTCCCCGCCGACGGGCCGATACGTCAAGTCTGACTTGACGTATCGGCCC
>DASSMU010000021.1:0-8004 GCA_035701465.1 Solirubrobacterales bacterium | reverse complement strand
ACCGCGAGGACGGCGTCACCGCCTCGGCGGCGACGCTGAAGATGATCGTCTACACGCTGATCGGGTCGCTGTTGATGCTGGTGGGGGCGATCGCGACGGCGATCATCGCCGCCTCCCACGGCGACCATCACCTCACCTTCTCGATCGCCGAGCTGGCCAAGCACCCGATCGGCGAAGGCAGCCAGCGCTGGATCTTCTGGTTCTTCGCCGCCGCCTTCCTGGTCAAGATGCCGGCCTTCCTCCTGCACGGCTGGATGCCCGACGCCTACCGGGCGGCGCCGCTGCCGGCGCTTGCGGTCTTCTCGGGAGTGCTGGCAAAGGTCGGCGCCTACGGCTTCCTTCGCGTCGTCCTCCCCCTCTTCCCCAGCGCGACGGTCGAATTCCAGACGGTGGTACTGGTGATCGCCCTGGCCTCGATCCTCTACGGCTCGGTGATGGCCTTCACCCAGACCAACGTGCGACTGGTCGCCGGCTACTCCTCGGTGGCGCAGCTCGGCTTCATCACCGCGGGGATCTTCGCCCTGCGCGCCGACGGGGCAGACGGCGCGGTCCTGCAGATGGTCAACCACGGCCTAGTCGTCGCGCCGCTCTTCGTCATCGTCGCGATCCTCGCCGAGCGCAGCGGCACCGAGGACCTGACCAAGATGGGCGGGATGGCGATGAAGGCGCCGGTGCTGGCGGCCCTCTTCCTCATAGTCACCCTGGCGACCCTGGCAATGCCAGGCTCGGCCAACTTCGTCGGCGAGTTCTACATCCTCAACGGCCTCTTCGACTCGAAGATCGTCTTCGCCTTCGTCGCGATCACCGGCGTGGCGATGAGCGCCTACTACGCGTTGAGGCTCTACCAGCGGACGATGCACAACCGCAAGCCGGAGGGATTGGTTTCGCGAGAGATCGGTTGGAAGGATGGAGTCGTGCTGGCGCCGCTGGTGCTCTGCATCCTCGGCCTCGCGCTCTACCCACAGCTGATCTTGAGTCGCACCAACAACTCGGTGAATCGCTCGGTGGCTAAGACCTGCTCCACCGGCTATTCATCTTTCAGCGCTGTGGAAAAGACGATTCAAGAAGGAAATCCCCCTTGCATATCGCCCCGCCTCGCAAGGCGGATCATATCCCCCGCTACCGCCCCCGCCCAGTGAATTTCAACGCGCCACATATCGACTACGCCGCGCTCTCGCCGGTGCTGGCGCTGACCGTCGGCCTCTGCGTCGTCTTGTTGACAGCAGTGTTCAAGCCGCTGCAGAAAACGGCGCCGGCCCTGACCCTTGTAGCTCTAGCTTCCACCGCGGGGCTGCTGGTCTGGCAGTGGAACGACCCGACATCGCTCGTCTCCGGCGCTCTCCGCCTCGACGACCTGGCGATCTCGATCTCGCTGATCGCGATTCTCACCGCCGCCTTCGCCGTCCTCTTCTCGATTCGGGAGCCCGCCGCCGATCAGATCGGCTCGGGTGAGTACCACGCGCTGCTGCTCGGCTCGGTGCTGGGCATGGTCCTGCTCTCGCAGGCGACCAACCTCGTCTCCTTCTTCGTCGCGATCGAGACGCTCTCGATCCCGCTCTACATCCTCTGCGCCGCCAACATGCGCCGCGAGCGCTCGCTCGAGTCGGGGCTGAAGTACCTGATCGTCGGCTCGCTCGGCTCGGCGACCCTGCTCTACGGGATGGCCTTCCTCTACGGGGGATCGGGCTCGACCGACTTCAGCGGCATCGCGCACGGGATCTCGCAGAAGGGTGTGCTCGGCAACCCACTCATCCTCGTCGGCATCGGGATGACCGCCGTGGGCCTCGCCTTCAAGACCTCGGTCGCGCCCTTCCACCAGTGGACCCCCGATGTATACGAGGGAGCGCCGACGCCGATCACCGGCTTCATGGCGGTCGCGACCAAGGCCGCGGCCTTCGCCGTCTTCGTCCGCTTCTTCGACGTCGCCCTCGCCCCGCAGGCGAACGAGTGGCAACCCGCGCTTGCAGTCCTCGCCGCGATCTCGATTGTCGTCGGCAACGTCGGCGCCCTCGGCCAGGACTCGCTCAAGCGCCTGCTCGGCTACTCGGGCATCGCCCAGGCCGGCTACATCCTCGGCGGCCTCGTCGTCGCCAGCGAGGCCGGCGTCAACGCGCTCGTCTTCTACCTCGCCGGCTACGCCTTGATGAACCTCGCCGCCTTCGCCGTCGTCGTCGCTCGCGAGCGCGAGACGCCCTACGGCGACGACATCCGCGCGGTCCAGGGCCTCGGCCGCGAGCGCCCGCTGCTCGCCTGGCCGCTGACGATCTCGATGCTCGGCCTCGCCGGCCTGCCGGCGACGGTCGGCTTCATCGGCAAGCTCTACCTGATCGAGGCCCTGGTCGAAGGCGACTACACCTGGCTGGCGGTCTTCATCGCGGTGGGCACGATGATCTCCCTCGCCTACTACCTGCGAGTAGTGGCAGCGATGTGGATGCGGCCCGGCGGCGAGACCGTCACTGCGACCCCCGCGATCGCCGGCGCCTCCCCCGAAGCTGACCCGATCGACCCCGAGGCGAGCCGCCGCATCTACCTCGTCGCCCCGGCCCTGCTCGCCGCCACAGCAACGATCTTCTTCGGTGTCATCCCCCAGCCGCTGGTCGAGTTCGCAGAACACGCGGGCGCCTCCCTCTTCTGACAATTCCGCGCGTTTGTGCGCACCACGTGTGCGCTCGCAATGACCAGGATCGAAGCTGTGCTTGTCGGCAGCCTTCCCGATCCCGCCTCGCCCGGCATCATCCCCGTGGCCTCAATCGTCGCGGGCTTTCTCGGGACCAGCTACGGCCTGTGGCGGGGAATGTCGCGTGACGACGTTCGCTGGATGGCATTTGCCTGGGCCTATCTAGGCGTGGGATTTGGGCTCCTGATCTACTGCGTCAACGTGATCGTCGAGCTATAGTGGCGTCGATGCGCCGAAACGTATTCATTTCGGAGTTCATCCTTCCACTCATCGTGGGTACCGCGATGTTGTTCCCCATTCTTGTGATCGAGCGGAAGTTGTTTGGTTGGTCAAAGGAGGCAGGAGGCATCACAGAGATCATCGGCATCGGCCTGTTTGTTCTCATCTGGCCGACGCTGGGCCCATGGCTGGCGCCAAAGATCCGGCTACCCGCCCCGACCATGGTCACCGGACACCGCAGCGACCTGCACCGCTAGAGCGGCTCATCGATCGCCTGCTTCGCCACGCGCCGGTATCGTCAGCGCATGACCGGGAGCACCCGCGCGCTATCAGCCTCGACCATGTGCGAGGCGTTTCAGCTCACCGCCGAGGAGTGGGCGGATAGTCCCGCGCTGCGGCTGAAGGACAGCGACTACGAGGCGAGCTTTGCCGAGTATGCGGAGAGGGTGCGCAAGCGGGCCGCCGGGCTTGCGGCGCTGCGGGTGAAGCGGGGCGACACGGTGGGGTTCATGCTGGTCAACCGGCCGGCGCTGCACCTGACCGATTGCGCCGCGATGCACCTCGGCGCCACCTGCTTCTCCGTCTACAACACCTCCTCGCCGGAGCAGGTCGAGTACGTGGTCGGCAACGCCGAAAGCCGAGTGATCGTCACCGAGCAGGCCTTCCTCGACACGGTGCTGGCGGCACGGGAGCGGGTCGAGGACCTCAAGCACGTGGTCGTGATCGACGGCGAGGCGCCGGAGGGGACGATCTCGATCGAGGAGCTGGAGGCGCTCGGCGATTCGGAGTTCGACTTCGAGGCCGCCTGGCGCGCTGTCGAGCCCGACGACGTGCTCTGCCTGATCTACACCTCGGGCACCACGGGCCCACCCAAGGGGGTGCAGCTCACCCACGCCAACATGCTCAGCGTCTGGCGTGCCGTCGACCAGATCCGCGAAGTCAAGCCGGGCGGTCGCGGCATCTCCTTCCTGCCCAGCGCCCACATCGCCGACCGCTGGGCGGGGCTCTACGCACAGATGATCTATGGCAGCACCGTGTACTGCTGCCCCAACCCGCGCGAGATGGTCGTTTACTCGATCGAGGTCAAACCGACCGCCTGGGGCGGGGTGCCGCGGATCTGGGAGAAGCTGAAGGCGGCGCTGGAGGCAGGCATGGCCGCCGAGCAGGACCCGGACAAACGCAAGGCCGTCGAACAAGCCATGGACGTCGGTCTGCGCCGCGCCGACGCCTACATGGACGGCGGCGTCCCCGACGAGCTGCAGGCCGAATGGGACCGCGCCGACGAGACGGTCCTCTCGAAGGTGCGTGGACTGCTCGGCCTCGACGAGGTCGAATCGTTCGTCGTCGGCGCCGCGCCGACGCCGCCCGAGGTGCTCAGGTTCTTCCTCGCCCTCGGGATCGAGATCTGCGAGACCTGGGGCCTCTCGGAGACGAGCGCGATCTCGACCTTCAACCCACCCGGCCGGATCCGGGTCGGCACGGTCGGCCCCCCGATCCCGGGCACGGAGATCAAACTGGCCGAGGACGGCGAGGTGATGATGCGCGGCCCGCAGGTGATGGCCGGCTACCGCAACATGCCGGAGAAGACGGCCGAAGCCCTGACCGAGGATGGCTGGTTGCTGACTGGCGACATCGGCGAATTCGACGAGGCGGGCTACCTGCGCATCGTCGACCGCAAGAAGGAGCTGATCATCAACGCGGCGGGCAAGAACATGTCGCCGGCCAACATCGAGGCGAAGCTGAAGGCCGCCTCGACCCTGATCGCCCAGGCGGTCGCGATCGGCGACAACCGCCCCTACAACGTCGCCCTGATCGTGCTCGACGTGGAAACGCTGGCGGCACGCGGCGCCTCTGCAGACGACCCTGAGATCGCCACGGAGATCGCAGGCGGTCGAGGCCGCCAACGCCCGCCTCTCCCGGGTCGAGCAGATCAAGCGCTATGAGGTGCTGGACGGCGAGTGGCTGCCCGGCGGCGAGGAGCTGACGCCGACGATGAAGCTGAAGCGCCGTCCGATCGAGCGCAAGTACGAAGCGGAGATCGAGGCGCTGTACGCAGCGGCCTGAGCGGCGCCCATAGGGTGCCGCGATCGGGGTTCTGCTCACAACCGCCGCGATCGTGATCGCCGTCGCCGTCGGCGCCGGCGCCGAGCACCGCTGGCCGAAGGGAGCCGCCCGGGCCGCGCGGCGCTCGCTGACCCTGCTGCTCTACGTCTTCCTGCCGCCGGTGATCTTCTTCAACATCGCCGCCAGCTCGATCGACCTCGGCCACGGGATCGGGCTGGCGCTGGGCATCGTCGCCTCCTCGCTCGGCGCCCTGCTGGCCTGGTGGGTGGCGAGCCGGGTGCTGAAGCTGCCCCGCTTCCAGGTTGGCGCCGTCGTCTGCTGCGTGCTCAGCGTCAACACCGGCTACCTCGGCTACCCGCTGACCGTGGCCCTACTCGGCCGCGACCAACTCTCCACCGCCGTCCTCTACGACGTGCTCGTCACCGGGCCCTGCCTGCTGCTCGGCGCCTTCGCGGTCGGGGCGGCATTCGGGACCAAGGCCGGCGAAGGCCCGCGCGAGCGCGTGCGCGCCTTCTTCACCCGCAACCCACCCCTCTACGCCGCGATCGCCGGCATGCTCGCCCCCAAGGCGCTGGCGCCGGCGGGGCTGGTCGACATCTCCCAGGCCCTGATCGTGGCGATCCTGCCGATCGGCTTCTTCGCCGTCGGCGCCACCCTGGCCGAGAACGCCGAGCACGGCGAGCTGCCGATTCCACCGCCGATGACGAAGCCGGTGGCCCTCGCGATCGGCACCCGCCTCGCAGTCGTGCCGGGCCTGCTGATGCTGTTGGCGGCGCCGCTGATCGACCTCCCCGCCTCCTACCGCCTGCTCTCGGCAATGCCCTCCGGCCTCAACTCCCTCGTCATCGCCCATGCCTACGGCCTCGACATGGAGATCACCGCCGAGGCCGTCACCTGGTCGACCGCGATCGTCGTCGGCGCTTCCCTAGTCTCATTGTTGTTCTGATGCTGCATCACGTCGGGATCGAGGTGGCACCGGTCAATATCGAGCGCTCGGTCGAGCTCTGGCGGGCACTTGGCTTCAGCCGTGTCGAGCCGCCCACGACGCTGTCCGAGTTCGTCTGGCTGGAACGGGATGGCACACAGGTACACCTGATGCCTACGGACAAGCCGACCGTCCCGCCGCGCGGGCACGTCGCCGTAGTCGCCGCCGACTTCGAGGGTGCCGTCGAAACACTGCGCGAACGCGGCTTCGAGGTCGAACGGCGTCGCGAACACTGGGGGGAGCCACGGGCCGTCGTCATCGCCCCCGGCGGCCACCGGGTCGAGTTGATGGCCGCAGCGCCGTCAGCGGCAAAGACTCAAGACTGAGATTCGTCGCTGCTGTTGGGAAGGGAAATCGTCACGATGCCCAACCCCTCAGCGGTGGCGATTACCGCCCGGTCGGAGGTCGCGATGCGATCATCCGGCCCCGCGCTGGCCAGCAGCAGACAATCGGCGAGGGACAGCGCGGAATCGGTGCGGTGATAGTAAGCGGCGCGCAACTCTCCGGCCCGCCAAGCCGTGCGCTGATCGATCGCAAGAACGGTGAGGACCTCATCCAGCAACGGACCGAGGCGCTCTGACAAAGACGGCTGAGCGATCCGGTGCTTGCGCATGAGGTTGTCAACCACCTCACCAAGGCATGCCGCCGGAACGGCGCAGTCGCCACTGCGCAGAAGCTCGGCGACCTGCACCCGAGCGGGCTCACCGAGCAGAAGGCCCGCCAGTGCATTCGCGTCGAGCAACGTCAATTTGGGTCTGGCCCCCACTTCCGTTCTTCGGCCTCGCGCTCCTCTTCGCGGAATTCTTGCCGCATCTGATCGGCCGAAGGTCCGGGAGAGTCCTTGAAAGCGCCGTAGGCGGCCTCGATCGGGTCCTCGGGGGCGGGACGGAGGATTAGGTGATCTCCGCGGTCGTCGGCCACGATCACCCGGGTTTTCCAGCGGTGGCGCACAGCCGCTGGGACCGAGATCTGGCCACCCGCTGATATCCGAAGCCTCTTCATGGCCATGAGAATAGACCATGACATCACCTGGATTCCTCGGGGTATATCGCTGTTGCCACCATCGCCCTCATTGCTCTCTTCCTCCCCGTGGCGCCGACACCCGACGCCGGCCGTGCGGGCGAGCAAAGCGGTAAGCCGTGGACAGTGTCAAGGCACTGCGCGCAACTCTTTACACCGTCCACAGAAACGTGGCCCTTTCGCACGATTTCGTCGCAAAATCAAGGCCCGTCGGCAGCGGCGTCTACGATGCGCCGGTGCGCTACCCGATCGAGGACTTCACCCCCGAGGAGCAGGCCCTGCTCGCCCCTCACTTCACCAACCTCGACCGTCCCGTGTTCGCCCTGGTCAACCTCCCCGAGACCGTCAAGGGGGCGCTTTTTGCCCGCTATTCGCGGTATTCTGGGACCGTGCGGCGGCTCTTCCTGGAAGAGTTCGCCGAGGACGCCGAGGCGGGGACGAGACCCTTCGACGGGGCCGAGGGCGAGCGCGCCGCCGGCCTCTACGAGCGCGTCTTCGTCGGCTACGGCGACGACTCGATCGCCCAGGTCGGCGGTGCCCACGTCGCCTGCGAGTTCGTCTCCAACATCCTCACCAAGCTGCTGCAGCGGGGCCGGCTCGCCGCCTACCTGGAGCAGTCGACCCGCTACATCCCCTACGACAAGCCCCTGCCAGACGATGCGGGCGGCGGCTACCGCTACTACCGCGACGGGCAGCTCGGGCCCGAGTTCGGCACGGCGATGGACGAGATCTTCGCGATCTACTCGCGCTCGCTGACGCAGGTCGAGGAGTGGGCCGCGGAGCGCTGGCCACGTGGGGACGATGAACCGGAGGGCCCCTGGCAGCGCTCGATCCGGGCCAAGGCGCTGGACCTGCTGCGGGGGCTGCTGCCGGCAGCGACGCTCAGTCACGTCGGCATCTACGCCTCCGGCCAGGCCTACGAGCAGCTGCTGCTGCGGATGCGCGCCCATCCGCTCGCCGAGGTCCGCGCCTGCGCCGACGCCATGCTGGCCGAGCTGCGCAAGGTCATCCCGGCGTTCCTCAAGCGCGTGGACCTGCC
>DASSMU010000020.1:0-2774 GCA_035701465.1 Solirubrobacterales bacterium | reverse complement strand
GACGTCGGCGACCGTCACACCGATCTCCCGCGCCCGGTTCTTGGCATGCCGCGTGAAGCGCACATGCGTCCAAGTCACGAGCACGAGATCTTCTTCCCCCACGCCTACCAAGCTTGATGCTACGCTGTCGCACATGGAGATCGGTGTTCGAGACCTGCGCAATCGAACCGCGAGCGTGATCGACGCGGTCAAGGCCGGCGAGCGCGTCGTCCTGACTGTGAACGGAGACCCGCTGGCGGACATCGTCCCCCACGGCCAGCGCACCCGTTGGCTGGGCGGTGCTCAGCTGCGCGAGCAACTTCGCGAACGTGCAACCGACTCCGCCCTGCGACAAGAGCTCGACGAGCTCGCCGGACAGACTCTGGACGAGCTTTGAGTGAGCCAACCGCCGGGCTGCTCGACACATCCGTCTTCATCGCCCGCGAAGCCGGACGGGAGCTCGGCGAGTTGCCGGACCGCGTCGCCGTCTCCGTGGTCACAATCGGCGAGCTCCAGCTCGGCGTCCTCAACGCGGCCGATGACACGACCCGCACCCGTCGAGCGGACACCCTCGCCCTCGCCCGTACATCTGACCCGATCCCAATCAGCGAGGCGGTAATGGTCACGTGGGCTCGCCTCGTCGCCGACTGCAAAGCGGCAGGAATTCATCGGGCGATAAAGCTGACCGACTCCCTGATCGCGGCGACGGCCGTCGAGCACGGGCTCCCGGTGGTGAGCCAAGACGGCGACTTCAAGAAGATCGCCGCCGCCCACAACCAGCTGAAAACGCTCGTCGTCTGACCCAAGGTCGCCTGACCAAGCAGATCAAGGACGCAGGGAGCGTGGCGTGCTCTGCACGCAAGCGACCGAGGACGCAGATATGCGCCGGTCAGACGACCTTGGGGGCGATCTCGGCGGGCTCGCCGCCGGGCATCCAGTGCGCCTCGGGAGAGGGCGGGGTGTCGCGCAGGTACCACTCGGCGTCGAGGGCGCCCATGCAGCCGGTCCCGGCTGCGGTGACCGCCTGGCGGTAGGTGTGGTCGACGACGTCGCCGACGGCGAAGACGCCGGCGAGGTTGGTCCTGGTCGAGCCGGGCTGGGTGACGATGTAGCCCTCCTCGTCGGTGTCGACCTGGCCGGTGACGATCTCGGACTTGGGGATGTGGCCGATCGCGATGAAGGCCCCGTCGGTGGCGAGGTCCTCGCTCTCCCCGGTCTCGACGTTGCGCAGGCGGACGTGGTCGAGGCGGCCCTTGTCGCCGGCGACGAATTCCTCCGCCACGTAGGGGGTCTTGAAGCTGATGTTGCCCTGCTCCCTGGCCCGGTCGAACATGATCTTCGAGGCGCGAAACTCCTCGCGGCGGTTGACCACGGTCAGCTCGCTGGCGAACTTGGAGATGAAGATCGAGTCCTCCATCGCCGAGTCGCCGCCGCCGATCACGATCACCTTCTGGTCTTTGAAGAAGGCGCCGTCGCAGACGCCGCAGGTGGAGACGCCGCAGCCGCTCAGCTCGATCTCGCCGGGCACGCCGAGCCGGCGCGGCTCCGCACCCATCGCCAGGATCACCGCCTTGGCGAGGTGCTCCTCGTCGCCGAGGTAGACCTTCTGCACGCCGCCGTCGGAGAACTCGACCCGGTCGACGTCGTCGGTCACGAAGCGGGTGCCGAAACGCTCCGCCTGGGCGCGGAACTGGCCCATCATCTCCGGCCCCATGATCCCCTCCGGATAGCCCGGGTAGTTCTCGACGTCGGTCGTGTTCTGCAGCTGCCCGCCCCACTGGAAGCCCTCGAAGACGAGCGGCTCGAGGTTGGCGCGCGCGGTGTAGAGGGCGGCCGTGTAGCCGGCCGGCCCGCCGCCGACGATGATCACGTTCTCGACTTTCTTCGCCTCGCTCATGTCCGTCCCGAGTCTAGTGGCGCGGCCAATACTTTACTTTTTATAGTAGCGCGCCGGTCAATCGGCAAACCCTCCACTTCCCACAGCTGGACGCGTTTGCGGAGCTGGAAGAAGGCGGCGACGCCGAACGGGATCGGCATCCAGAAGGCGATCAGCCGGTAGATCAGGATCGCCGGGAAGACGGTGTCCTCCGGGATCCCGAAGAGGACGAAGGCGCCGATCATGCCGGCGTCGACGGCGCCGACCCCGGCCGGGGCGAAGGGGAAGAGGTTGGCGACCATGCCAAGGAAGAATCCCTGGACGACGACGGCGAGCGGCACGTGCACGCCGAAGGCGTGGAAGCAGGCCCAGAGGATGCCGATGTTCGCCGCCCAGTAGCCGGCGGCGCCGAGCACCGCAAGGCCGCCACGCGAGGGATGGGCGAAGAGCCCGAGGGCGAAGCGGAAGCCCTCGGCGAAGGTCGCCGGGACCTTGGCGATGCGCCGCGCCAGCGCCCGGCCTTTCTCGCCGTGGACGAAGCGCGCGACGCGCGGCCCGAGGTCGGGCGGGATCAACGCCAGCAGCAGGCCGAGCGCCAGCAGCACCCCCGCCACGGCGGCCGGCACGATCGTCAGCTCGACTGAGGCCTTGCCGTTGAGAACGCCCGTGCGCAGCAGCACGCCGAAGAGGATCAGTGCGATGGGATAGAAGGCGTAATGGAGGGTGAGGAAGGCAACCATCCGCCGGCCCACGTCCCGCCGCCCCATGCCTGCCTTGCGCAGCGCCCAGTAGGTGAGCACGATCCCCCCGGCGCCGGCCGCCGAGAAGAGCAGGGTCGCGGCCAGGCCGGCCATGTTGATCTCGTAGGTCTCCAGCCAGGTGAGGCGCAGGGCGTCGCCGCCGACCACGGCCTTGAAGA
>DASSMU010000019.1:0-6553 GCA_035701465.1 Solirubrobacterales bacterium | reverse complement strand
TCTGCCGAGCGAACCGCAGCGCTTCCTGGCTGGCTCGCCCACTACAACTTCAGGAGACGACACGGCTCCCTTGGCCATCAACCGCCTGCGGCTCGGCTCGCCGAGTTGGAACAACGTGCTGAGTAACTACAGCTAGCCGGCGGCACCGCTGTCGGCCGTGCGATGGCGCTTCAGCCGGAAATGCGCTCGCCGAGGGTTTGCAGCATGTCCTCCACCCGGACGAACTTGACGCGGGGGCGGCCATGGGGCTCGCCGCGGCCGACCTCGGCCTGGTCGATTGCCTGCCAGTCCTCGAAGCTGACGTAGCGGATGCCGCGCTCGGCGAGCAGGGCCTCGACGGCGCCGGGATCCGGATTCTCCGGGCTGAGCAGGGTTTGTGACTCGACATCGGCTAGCAGGTGCTGGACCGTCTCCAAGGCGTCCTTCTTGTTGGTACCGATCACGCCCGAGGGGCCGCGCTTGATCCAGCCCGCGGTGTAGTGACCGACCTTGTGGCCAGCGTCGTGTGAATCGAGCACGCGCCCGCCCTCGTTGAGGATCAGGCCACGCTTCTCGTCGAAGGGGACGCCCTCGATCGGGACGCCGGTGTAGCCGACCGAGCGCAGCACCAGGCCGCACTCGAGCTCTTCGCGCTCGCCGGTGTCGCGAGCGCGAAGTGTGCCGCCCTCTTCGACCAGCTCGTTGCGGCCGATCACGATCTTCTCCACCCTGCCGTCGCCCTGGATCTCGACCGGCGAGGCGAGGAAGCGCAGGACGATGCGCTGCTTCTTGCCCTGCGGCTGACGCTGGGAGAACTCGCGCAGCGTCTCGACGTTGACCCGGGTCGTCTTGTCGGCCTCGTCGGACTCGAGATAGGCGGCGCTGGCCGGATCGAGTTCGACCTCGGCCGGGTCGACGATCACGTCGGCGTCCTCCATCTCGCCGAGCTCCTTGATCTCGGGGTTGGTGAAGGCGGCCTGGGCGGGTCCGCGGCGACCGAGCACGACGATCTCGCGGATCTTCTTCGCGTCGAGCAGTTCGATCGCGTGGTCGGCGGTGTCGGTCTGGCGCAGCTCGTGGTCGGTCAGCGCCAGCATCCGGGCGACGTCCATCGCCACGTTGCCGTTGCCGATCACGACGGCGCGTTCGCAGGAGAGGTCGAACTCCTCGCCCGCGTAGTCGGGGTGGGCGTTGTACCAGCCGACGAAGGCGGTGGCGGCGTGGCTGCCCGGCAGGTCCTCACCGGGGATGCCGAGCTGACGGTCGGTCTCGCAGCCGACCGTGAAGACGATCGCGTGGTAGAGCCGCTCGAGGTCCTCGACCTCGATGTCGTGGCCGACCTTGACGTTGCCGAAGAAACGGAAGCCCTCGCGTGCCGCGGTTTTTTCGTAGACCCGGATCACCGACTTGATCTTCGGGTGGTCGGGAGCGACACCGCCGCGGACCAGGCCGAAGGGGGTGGGGAGGCGGTCGAAGAGGTCGACCTGGGCGTGCACGTCCTCGCCCTTGAGGATGTGCTCGGCGGCGTAGAAGCCGGACGGGCCGGCGCCGACGATGGCGACGCGGACGGGGTTCTCAGGTGTGCCGATCTGGGTCATGGCGAGCGCGAAAGGATAGGGAACTCGTCGCCGCGCCTATGCGGCAAGCAGCATCTCGTTGCAGTCGGGGCAGATGCCGTGGCTGAGCGCCGGTAGCTCGGGCCGGTTGAACAGCTCCAGCCGGCGCGCAGCCTCCTCGACCTCGACCCACCCGCCGTCGACCTCGAAGCGGTCGCACCAGCCGCACATGGTCAGTGCGCTCTCGCTGCGTGGAACTTCGGGATCGAGCAGCGGTTGCGGTACCTCGCGCTCCTCCTCGGAGCGCAGTTGGGCTGAGAAGAGGACCGCACGACCGCCGGGCCGGGCGACGATCCTGATGTTCATCTCTCGCCGAATGTCAGGTCCGTCGCAGCGGAAGGGCAGCTCGACGCTGCCTACCTCCTCGCGGATGCGACGTACCAGCATCCGCTGGAGTTTCTTCATCTCCTCGCCGGCGACGTAGTCCCAGAGCGAGCGGCCGAGGCTGGTGGCGGCCTCCCCCCAGCCGTTCTCCTCGGCGAAGCGGTAATAGCCCTGGTCGACCCTGACCAGGTGGTCCTGCTCGTCGATCGCGTAGCTGAGCGACTCGACGGTCATGCACCCGCGGCGACGGCGCTGGGCACGCCGTCGAGCGCGTCGAGGGCTTTGCGCAGCGAGAGGGCCACGCAGGTGAAGATTGGCGTCTCCAGCTCCGTGAACTCGCTCGACTCGGTCGGGCGCAGCTCCTGGACCAGGTCGAGGAACATGCCGGGGTCGTCGCCCTCGAAGGCGACGACGAACTCTTGGTCGTCGAGGCCGAAGGAGTAAGAGGTGTTGATCGTGATCTCCGGGTAGCGGCGGCCGACCTCGATATGGCTCTTCATGATCCGCTGGCGCTCCTCGGGTGGCAACCCGTACCAGCGCCGCTGCTTGACCATCGGGTAGAGGAACAGGTACTTGCGCTCGGAGACGCAGATCTCCGGCCGTGCCTGCTCCTCCGAGTACGGCGAGCGCTTGGTCATCGAGAGGAAGGAGTAGGGGGTCTCCGCCCACTTGGCTAGGCCGCTCTGGCCGAGCACGACGTGGAAGGTGTGCAGGTCGTCGAGGCTGGGGCTCTGGCTGAGCAGGACGAGGTCGACGTCGCCGCGCGTGCCTATGGTTGAGTAGGCGCGCAGCGAGCGGTCGAGGGCGAAGTCCTCGCAGGCGGCGAGGAACTCCTGCTTGTCGGCGGCTCGGAGATCGGCGTCGCGGCGGCGCCAGGCGGAATCGACCTTGAAAAACGTGAACTTGGCGAAAGTGCGGTCGGCCATTGGGTTGACGATAGCGGCGATCTGCGTGGCGGTGGCGGCGTTCGGGCAGGGGGTTCCGCTTAACTTTTTCGGTGGGTCGGCGCTCGCCTCTCGAGATCAGGTTGACGAAAAAGTACAAGACGCTCCACCCCCTGCCCGAACGCCGATCAAAGGCACGGAAGCGTCGCGATCGGCTACTCACGTGACGATCGTGCTGCTGCCGAGTGGCACTGGGGTCGAAGAGCTTGCGGGGGCCGGGTTGGCGCCGGGGTTGCTGAGCGCTGGGTTGGGGACTGTGCCGGCTGCGCAGACTTATTTGGATATCTCGCAGGGGAATCGGGTTTTCGATTCGCTTTATGACTCTGGGTTGCCCGCTGAGGTTGGGGGTGGGATGTGTGGGCCGGGGTATTCGCGGGCTGTGGTCGAGAGGGCTGAATCGGCTCCGGCGGACATCGTGCCCGGGTTGTTGGCGGCGACATTGCATGGGGCGGGGGAGGGGTGTGCGGTGCGGAGCCTGGGGCTTTCGGCGCTGGCGAGGCTCGTGCGTGGGCTGCGCGGCAACGATCTGTTGATCGCAATCGAGCGGGCACCTCCTGAAAAGAACCAAACGCTGGCCGTGGGAATCGCGGGCCGTGGGTTCAACGGCGATTTGACCTCCGACAGCACTCGTACCGACGGGTACGTGCTTTCGACGGACATCGCGCCGACGATCCTGGAGCGCTTTGGGATCGCGGTTCCCTCGGCGATGTCGGGGCAGCCGATTCGGGCCGAGGGGGACGTCGACGTGGCGGCGATTGAATCGCTTGGGGATCGAATGACCGTGATCTCCGAGCGACGGGGGCCCGTGATCGGGGTCGGGCTGCTCGTCTGGTTTCTCGCTCTGGCGCTGTCGGCGCTCGTGACGCGCGGCCGGGCCGCCTGGGTCGGCGTGAAGCTACTTGGGCTCAGCGTGGTCTACCTACCGCTCGTGTTGCTGATCGGTGCAGCTCTGGAACCCAGCCAAGGAGCCGAACAGCTTCTCGTCATCGCGGGCGCTCCGGCCCTCGCGGCGGTCACTTCTGCTGCGCTCGCCGGCTACAGGGCGCTCGCGGTCGCATCCGGCCTCGTCGTCGGGGCCTACGCGGTCGACGTGATTGCCGGCTCGCCGCTGACGACGCTCTCGCTGCTGGGACCGAACCCGGGGCTGGGGGTTCGCTTCTACGGGATCGGCAACGAGCTGGAGGCGCTGCTTGGGGTGCTCGTCGTCGCCGGGACCGGTGCGGCGCTGGCCGGGTTCGCCCCGAAGCTCTCGGCCCGGGCCGACGCTGGGGCATTCCTCGCATCCGGCCTGTTCTTCGCCTTCGTCTTCGCCGCCGGGCGCTTCGGGGCCGACGTCGGCGCGGCGATCGTGCTGCCGATAGGGGCCGCGGTCGCCGCTTCCAAGGTCGCGACCCCGCGACGACACGCGGCCCTACTCATTTTTACCGCATCTCTTGGATTTGTGGGATTTATTGCAGCAATCGATCTTCTGACAGGGGCCAACGCGCACCTGACGCGCTCGGTGCTCGACGCCGGCGGCCTCGGCGACCTCGCCGACGTCGCGCAGCGACGGCTGCAGCTCTCGGCCCACAGCTTCACACGACCCGTCGTCCTCTTCTTCCTACCGCTGGTCGCCGCCCTCGCGGTGCTCTCCGTGCGGCGGCGGCAGGTCCTGCACCGTTTGTTGGAGAAATTCCCAGCGATGGAGGCGGGCCTGCTCGGCGCCCTCGTCGCTACCGTCGCCGGCACTCTCGCCAACGACTCGGGAGCCCTGGTGCTCGAGATCGGCACCGCCTACCTGCTCGTCTTCGCGACCTTTTCCTGGGCTGAGGGGGCTCCCGGTCCCGATCTGTCCGGTTGAGCGCTGGTCGATCCACTACCCTTGATGCTTCGTGCGGATTGCGCTCGTCTCGCCATATTCCTGGACCTACCAGGGTGGGGTGAACCGGCACGTGGAGGCGCTGGCCGAGGAGTTCCTGGGCCGCGGTCATCACGTACGCGTGCTAGCCCCGTTCGACCCGCCGGGGCGGGTCAGCCGGGTGCTGCATCGCGCCGATCCGGAGCCCCGCGAGATTCCCGACTACCTAATCCCGCTTGGGCGCTCCGCCGGCTTCCCCTCCAACGGTTCGGTGTCCAACCTTGCCCCCTTCCCTGCCGGCGGGGTGCGCGCACCGCGGCGCGAGTTGCGCCGCGGTCGCTTCGATGTTGTCCACGTCCACGAGCCGGTGGTGCCGTTGGTCGGCTGGAACGCGGTGCTCGGCACCGAGGCCACCGCCGTCGGCACCTTCCATGCCTACTCGACCAAGCCGGTGCCCAACTACATCGCCAAAACGCTCGGCGCGCGAAGGGTTTTCAACCGGCTCTCGGCTCGGATCGCCGTCTCCGAGGCTGCAGCCTGGACCGGCCGCCGCTGGTTCGGCGGCCACTACGAGGTGATCCCCAACGGGGTTGATATCGCTGCCGCGCCGAGCGGCCCCAAGCCCGAGGGGGATGAGTTGCGCATCCTCTTCGTCGGCCGCCCCGAGGAGCGCAAGGGGCTGCCGATCCTGCTCTCGGCTTTCGGTGCCCTGGTCGAGCACGTGCCGAGCCGGCTCACCGTGATCGGCGCCGAGCGCGATGACGTGCTCCGCTACCTCGCCGATCCCGACGCGATGCGCTGGATCGACGTGCGCGGCCGCGTCTCCGGCGACGCCCTGCAGAGCGCTCTTCACGAGGCCGACCTGCTCTGCGCGCCGTCGCTCTCGGGCGAGAGCTTCGGCATGGTCCTGACCGAGGCCTTCGCCGCCGGTACGCCCGCGATCGCCTCGGCCATCGCCGGCTACAGCGACGTCGTCGACGACGGCGTCGACGGCGTGCTGGTGCCCCCGGGCGATCCGCAGCGGCTTGCCGAGGAGCTCCAGCGCGCCTACCACGAGCCGGAGCGACTGGCGGCGATGGGCGAGGCGGCTCGTCACAGCGCCGAGCGCTACGCCTGGCCTCACGTCGCCGACCGGGTGACCGCCGTCTACGAGCGGGCGCTCGAGGCGCCAAGGCCGGCTGGGGTTGCCGAGCGCGTCGTCCACTGGGCGGGCATGCGGCCGGCCGACGGCTTGCCGCCGAGCCCGCCACGGCGGTTGCCATCGCTCGATCCCGCCCCTGCCCGCTCTGGCAACCGGCGCCGCAAGATCGCCCGTCGCGCCGGCCTTGGTGCCGCCGGCGTGCTGGGGGTCGGACTGACGGCGCTCGCGGCGCAGAAGATCGGCGTCGACAGCGTCGTCGAAAGCATCGTTCGCTCCGACCTCAGCTGGGTGCTGGTCGCCTGTGCCCTGATGGCGCTCTCACTCTTCTTCCGCGCCGCCTCCTGGTACTGGATCGTCCGTGCCGCGCTGCCGCACCGGCCGGTGCGGCGCCGCGACGTCACCTCGGCGACGATGATCGGCGTACTGATGTCGGCGACTCTTCCCGCTCGCCTCGGCGAGCCGGCCAGGGCTCTTTCGCTGGCCCGGCGGACGGGCCGGATGCGCGAAACCTTCCCGGTCTTGCTCGGGACCGTCGTCTCCCAGACCGTGCTCAACCTCGCCGCCCTTGCCCTGCTCGGGATCATCATCGTCTCCACCACGGACCTCTTCCACTCCAGCACGCAGAAGCTCTTCGTCTTCAGCTTCGTGCCGCTGGCGCTGCTGCTGCTCGTGCTGGTGGGCCCGCCGCTAATGAGGCGCAACGGCAACGGTC
>DASSMU010000018.1:0-2563 GCA_035701465.1 Solirubrobacterales bacterium | reverse complement strand
TGGGGAGTGACCCCGAACGGCTCCGTGGTCCGATCTAGCAACCCAGCTGGCGGGCGATGACCATCTGCTGGACCTCGTCGGTGCCCTCGCCGATTGTGAGGATCTTGGCGTCGCGGTAGAAGCGGCAGACCGGGTACTCCTCGATGTAGCCGTAGCCGCCGTGGATCTGGACCGCCTCCTCGGTCGCGCGTACCGCGAGGCGGCCGGTGATCAGCTTCGCCTGGGCGGCGGTGAGGGTGAAGGACTTGCCCGCGTCCTTCTCTAGCGCCGCTCGCCAGGTGAGCAGGCGGGCCGCCTCGATCTGGGCCGAGAGGTCGGCGATCTTGGCCTGGATCGACTGGAACTTCAAGATCGCCTGGCCGAAGGCCTGGCGCTCCTTGGCGTAGGCGATCGCCTCGTCGAGCGCGCCCTGGGCGAGCCCGACGCCCATCGCGGCGACGCCGATCCGCCCCCCGTCGAGGATGTGGAGGAAGTTCTTGAAGCCGTCGCCGCGCCGGCCGAGCAGGCTCCCTTCGGGCAACCGGCAGTCCTCGAACGTGAGCGGCCGCGTGTCCGAGGCGTTCCAGCCCATCTTCCGGTAGGGCTCGCCGAACTCATAACCGGGCGTCCCCGTGGGCACGATCAGGTTCGAGATCTCCTTGCGCCCGTTCGCCTCGCCCGTAACCGCCGTAATCGAGACACACCCCGAGATATCGGTCCCCGAATTCGTGATGAACTGCTTGGCCCCGTTGACGACCCATTCCCCGTCGTTGAGCTTCGCCGTAGTCCGCACGTTCCCGGCATCCGACCCGGCCTCCGGCTCGGTAAGCCCAAACGAGGCAAGCCGTTCTCCCGTGCAAAGCCGAGGCAACCACTCCGACTTCTGCTCGTCCGACCCCCACAGATAGATCGGCATAGTCCCCAGCGAAGTGTGCGCCGCCATCGTGATGCAGACCGAAGAATCGATCCGAGCCAGCTCTTCGACAGCAAGCACGTAAGAAAGCGTGTCCGCCCCACCGCCCCCGTACTCCTGCGGGAACGGAATCCCCATAAGCCCAAGCCCCCCAAGCTTCCCGACGATCTCATAGGGGAAAGCCTTCGTCCGGTCCAACTCCTCCGCAACGGGCTTCACCTCCGCCAACGCAAACTCCCGCACCGTGTCGCGCAGAAGGCGCTGCTCGTCGGAAAGCTCGAAATCCACGGCGGGAGAGTATGCGTTCGCGCTCACCGGGGACGCTTGCGGCTCAGCTCGTCAGCCGAAGACGCGTCTGCCGGGGGGTGGCGCGGTTTTGGGGGACCACCCCGAGGAAGCTTTAGCTACCGCAGGGGTGGTGGCACCAAAACCGCGACAGGACCCGCCGGCCCAACCCGTCAGAGCTGCAAACTCTTCACCTGCAACAACTCCTCGATCGCATAACGCCCGTTCTCCCGCCCATGCCCGGACTGCTTGTACCCCCCAAACGGAGCCAACGGGTTGAACGCCCCGCCGTTGATCTCGATCTGCCCGGTCCGCAGTCGCCTGGCGACGCCGATCGCCCGCTCCTGATCCGCCGACCAGACCCCGCCTGCCAGCCCGTAAACGGTGTCGTTGGCGATCCGCACCGCCTCGTCCTCGCCGTCGTAGGGCTGAATCGAGAGCACCGGCCCGAAGATCTCCTCCTGGGCGATTGTCATCTCCGGCGTCACCTCCGAGAAGACCGTCGGTCGCACGAAGTAGCCGCGCTCGAGACCGTCGGGCGCCGCGGCGCCGCCGGTGACCAGCTTCGCCCCTTCGGCCTCGCCCTTCTCGATGTAGCCGCGCACCCGCTCGCGCTGCACCTCGGAGACGAGCGGGCCGAGTCGGGTCGAGTCCTCGAAGGGATCCCCCGGAGTGAAGGACTCCGCCGCCTGCGCCGCGATCTGCTCGGCTTCGGCCAGCTTCTCGCGCGGCACCAGCATCCGGGTCAGGGCGCTGCAGGTCTGGCCGGAGTTGAGGTAGCACTTGCCGACCCCGTCGGGCACGGCCCTGCTCAGGTCGGCGTCGTCGAGGATCACGTTCGGCGACTTGCCGCCGAGCTCCATCGCCACCGGCTTGACCGTCGCCGAGGCCAGCTCGGAGACCCGCCGCCCGGCGCGGGTCGAGCCGGTGAAGGAGACCATGTCGACGCCGGGGTGGCCGGCGATCGCCTCGCCGACGACCGGGCCGGTGCCAGTGACGAGGTTGAAGACCCCGGCCGGCAGGCCGGCAGTCTCGATCACTTCGGCGAGGATGAAGGCGTTGAGCGGCACCACCTCGCTCGGCTTCAGTACCACCGTGCAGCCGGCGGCGAGGGCGGGAGCGACCTTGGCGGCGATCTGGTTCAGCGGGTAGTTCCAGGGAGTGATCGCGCCGAGCACGCCGACCGGCTCGCGCAGCACCCGCGAGTTGCCGATCTCCTCCTCCCATCGGACTTCCTCCATCAGGCTCGGCATCGCCGCGAACTGGGCGATCGGCAGACCGGCTTGGATGATCTTGCTCAGAGTCAGCGGCATCCCCAGCTCCTGGGCGATAGTCGCTGCGATCTCCTCCGAGCGCTCGCCGAGCCCCGCCGCGATCGCGCTCAGG
>DASSMU010000017.1:0-3365 GCA_035701465.1 Solirubrobacterales bacterium | reverse complement strand
AGGAGATGAACTTCGGCGCGAATTTGTTGCCGATCTTGTTGCCTTCGGAATCGAAGAACCCGCCAGGGGTGAAGATCGCGCCTGCCGCCAGCTTCACCCCCGCCGTCTTCTGCACTCTCGGCAGCAGCGAGGCGCCGATCGTGGGAATTTCGCCGTTTTCCTGTTTGACCGGGTTCTCGGCGCTGATCACGACGCTGGTGCCCTTCAGCGACTCGCCGAAGATTTCGTCGAAGGCGGCGAAGATCGTGTCGGTGAGGACGTAGGAGCCGGCGACGAAGGCGACCCCGATCACGACCGCGAGGGTCGTCGCCACGGCCCGGGCCTTGCGCGCCCAGAGGCTCTTGAGGGCGAGGGCGGTCAACCTGCCTAGTCGATCTGCTTCATCAGCTCGATCACCTCGTCGGCCGAGCCGGGGGCGGCGTCGTGGACGATGCGGCCGTCGCGGAGGGTGATCAGGCGGTCGGCGTGGGCGGCGGCGGCCGGGTCGTGGGTGACCATGATCACCGTCTGGCCGAACTGGTCGACGGCCTGGCGCAGAAGCAGCAGCACGTCGGCACCGGCCTTCGAGTCGAGGTTGCCGGTCGGCTCGTCGGCGAAGACGACCGCCGGCTTGGAGACCAGGGCGCGGGCGACGGCGACGCGCTGCTGCTGGCCGCCGGAGAGCTCGGAGGGCCGGTGGGTGCGCCGGTCCCCGAGGCCGACGGTGCGGATCAGCTGCTCCAGCCACTGCTGGTCGGGCTTGCGACCGGCGATCGAGAGCGGCAGGACCAGGTTCTCCTCGGCGGTGAGGACCGGCAGCAGGTTGAAGAACTGGAAGACGAAGCCGAGCTTGTCGCGGCGCAGCTTGGTCAGCTCGCCGTCGTCGAGGCTGGTGATCTCCTGGCCGTCGAGGGTGACGGTGCCGGAGGTAGGCTGGTCGAGCCCGGCGAGGATGTGCATCAGGGTCGACTTGCCCGAGCCCGACGGGCCCATGATCGCCGTGAACCGGCCGCGGTCGAAGGCGGTCGAGACATCGACCAGCGCGTCCACCGCGGCCTCGCCCTCGCCGAAGCGACGGGAGACGTCCACTGCTTCAACTACATGGCCGTTGGAGGTGTTCATGGCGTCACCGTATCGAGGCCATTGGTTGGCGGGCCTATTCCGGTAGGGGTTCCACTTAACTTTTTCGAGCTGCGTCTCCCGGCTACCGACAATGGCTGCTCGCGAAAAAGTACAAGACGTTCCACCCCTACCGGAATAGGCCCTAATAGCCTGACGGTCGGGATGGCGCTCGCGGAGCAATTCGACGGCTTTCTGATCGACCTCGACGGGGTGGTCTGGATTGGGCGGGGGCTGGTGCCTCGGGCCGTTGAGAGCTTGCGGGCGCTGATCGACGCCGGCAAGGAGATCGTCTTCGTCACCAACAACTCCGTGCGCCAGCCGGCGGCCTATGCCGGATACCTGCGCGAGGCCGGGATTCCGGTCGAGGACGACCGGGTCGTGACCGCGGGCGCCTCGACCGCCCAGCTGGCGGCGGAGCGGGTGGGGCCAGGGGGAACCGCATTCGTGATCGGGGCACCCGGCTTCAAGGAGACCGTCGCCGGCACGGGACTGGTGCTGCTGGAAGGCGAGGCGGCGCGTAGCGCCGATGCCGTGGTCGTCTCCGGCCACCGCGAGTTCGACTACGCCGAGCTGCTCACCGCCACCTTCGCCCTGCGGGCCGGGGCGTCCCTGTTCGGGACCAGTCGCGATCCGACCCTGCCGATGCCGGGGGGAGCCTGGCCGGGGACGGGCGCAACCCTGGCCGCGGTGGAGACCGCGTCGGGGAAGACCGCCGAGATCGGCGGCAAGCCCGAGCGGCACCTATTCGAGCAGGCGCGGGCGCTGATCCCAAACGCCGGGCGGGTGGCGATGGTCGGCGACCGGCTCGCCTCTGACATCGAGGGCGGGCGGCGGGCTGGGCTGGCGACGGTCCTCGTCCTCAGCGGCGCCTGCTCGGGCGAAGAGGCGGCCGCGGCCGAGCCGCCCCCCGACCACGTCGTCGACGACCTCTCCGGGCTGCTGCGGTGAACGCTCAGGTCGAGCAGCCGCGTCCACTCGTGCCGCGTCCGGGGATCGCCTTCGCCGGGGTCTTCACCGTCACCTTCTGCGGCCTGGTCGCGGTGGGCGCCGTGCTGCCCGTGCTGCCCCGCTTCGTCCACGGCCCACTCGACGCCGGCAACGTCGCCGTGGGGGTGGTGATCGGCTCCTACGCGATCACCGGCCTGCTGCTGCGCCCCTTCGCCGGGCGGCTCGCCGACCACCGCGGCCGCAAGCCCACCGTCCTGCTCGGCTCGATCCTGGTCGCGCTCGGCGGATTCATGTACCTGCTGCCGCTGGGGGTCGCCGGCCTGGTCGCGGCGCGCCTCGTCCTCGGCGCCGGCGAGGGCACGGTCTTCACCGCCAGCTCCGCCTGGGTCGTCGACCTGGCGCCGCCGGCGCGGCGCGGGCGGGTGATCGGTCTCTACGGCCTCTCGGTCTGGGCCGGGCTCAGCATCGGGCCGCTGATCGGCGAGCTGATCTTGCACGCCTCCGGCTACACCGAGGTCTGGCTCTTCGCCGGAGCGGTGCCCCTGCTGGGAGCGCTGATCGCCTCGCGCCTGCCCGACCCGTTCCACGCGGTTCCGCACCCCGAGGAGGAACACCACGCGCTGATCGAGCGCGAAGCGGTCCGGCCGGGAATCGCCCTCGCCCTCGGCTCGATCGGCTACGGGACGATGGCCGCGTTCGTCGTCCTGCACCTGGAATCGCGAGGGGTCGGCCACGGAGCCTCCGTGTTCGGCGCCTTCGCGACGATGGTCGTCCTCACCCGCCTGATCGGCGGCGACCTGCCCGACCGGGTCGGACCGGCGAGGATCGCCTTCGTCGCCGCCACGGTCGAGGCGATCGGCCTGGCCACGATCGCCCTCGCCCAGAGCCTGCCGGTGGCGATCGCCGGCGCCCTGGCGATGGGCGCCGCCTTCTCGCTTCTCTACCCGTCCCTCTCGCTGATCGTCGTCAGCCGTGTCTCCGACACCCGCCGCGGCGCCGCCCTCGGCACCTTCACCGCCTTCTTCGACGCCGGCGTCGGCTTCGGCGCCCCGCTGGCCGGGGCAGCCGCCGCGCTGACGAGCTATGAGGGCGCCTTCATACTCGCTGCGACGATCGCGCTCGTCTCCGCGACGACTATCGCCCTCGTGATCGCCCCCCGCAGCCAGGCTCTCCTGGCCGGCTAGCTGTAGTTACTCAGCACGTTGTTCCAACTCGGCGAGCCGAGCCGCAGGCGGTTGATGGCCAAGGGAGCCGTGTCGTCTCCTGAAGTTGTAGTGGGCGAGCCAGCCAGGAAGCGCTGCGGTTCGCTCGGCAGA
>DASSMU010000016.1:0-3977 GCA_035701465.1 Solirubrobacterales bacterium | reverse complement strand
GATCGGCATCCTCGGCGGCCTTTCGGCACCGGCCCTGGTCGGCACCGGAACCTCCGGGGTTTCCGTCGCCTTCATGGCGATCGCCCTGGCAACCGCCGTCGGGGTCCTGCTTTGGCAGCGGTGGAACTGGCTCTCGCTGGGGGCCTTCCTGGTCTCGGCGCCGCAGCTTCTGGCCTGGATCGGCGCAAACCAGGACGAACACCTGCCGGCGACGCTGGGTGTGCTGGTCGGTTTCTGGGTTCTCTACCTCGTCGCCGCGATCGGCTATGAGCTGCGAACCCGAACGCGGGATCAGCTCCCGGTTGCGTCTCTCTTCGTGTTGCTCGCCGATGTCGTCCTGATCGCGGCCTCGGGTTACTTCGCGCTCGAACAGACCGGCCACCCGAATGCCGCGGCCGCGTGGCTCCTCGGCATGGCCGCCGGCCACATCCTGCTCGGCGCCCTTGCCCTCCGCCAGCCGCTCAATCCCGAGATCGGCTCGCTGCTGATCGCTGTCGGCATGGGCCTCTCGGCGCTGGGTTTCGCGGACGCTCTCGACGGCCCCGTCCTCGCCGTCGGCTGGGCGATGCAGGCTGTCGTACTCGCCTACATGGCAACGCGGGCGAGCAGGGAACCGGGGCTGCTCGGATCGAGCGCCCAACGCCTCCTGGTCGCGGCGGGCGCGTCCCTCGGTCTTGGCCTCGGGCACGTGCTCCTCTTCGAGGCCCCGCCCGACGCGATCGCCGTCGGGGTGGAAAACCTCGGCGAAGCGATAATCGGCCTTGGCGCCTGCGCCGCCGCCGCGCTCTACGGCCGGTTCGCCCTGCGCGAGATCGATCCTCGCTTCGGTTACGCGTGTGAGGCCGTCGCTGCCGCCACGCTCCTCTACCTCGGGTCGGTGACGATCGTCGACACACTGGGCGTCACCGGCGCGGGTGACACGCAGCAGATAGGACAGGCCCTGCTCTCGGCCTTCTGGGCCGTCACGGGCCTAGGTGCGGTGCTCTACGGGCTGCTGCGCGACGTCCAGCGCTTCCGCCTCGGCGGGCTGGCGCTGCTCGCCCTCGCGATCGCCAAGGTCTACACCTACGACCTGGCGGAACTCGAACAGCTCCCGCGGGTGCTCTCGTTCATCGCGCTCGGGCTGCTCCTGCTGGTGGGGGCTTTCGCCTATCAACGAATCAAGTACGGGGCAGGCGACGACAGCGAGGAGACGGTGGGGGCGGCTCGATGAGACGCCTCCTCTTCCCTCTCGCCCTTCTCGTGTCGCTCGCGGCCGGCGCCCAGCCGGCCGCGGCGGCCGGGGTCGACCGCGCCGACTTCCGCTACCAGCGCCCGCTGGTAGCGGACGCTGGTAGCAGATCCGTTCTGATCGAGCCCGACGGGCCTCTCTTCGAGCACTCCCTGCCCGGCTTCGCCGACCTGCGGATCGCCGACGCGCGCGGGCAACAGGTGCCGTGGCGGCGCGCCGGCTCCGAGCGGGTCGCCGAGCCCGAGGCGGTGCCGGTCCTGAACAGTGGCCGCCAGGGGCGCTTCGCGGTCGCGCTCCTCGACCTCGGGGCGCGACGAAGGGTCCGGGATCGCGTGACGCTCGATGTCCCGAACCGGGGGTTCGTCGGTCATGCGACGATCCTCGGAGCCGACGATCGCCACGGCCCGCTCACGCGGCTATCGGCGACCGGGATCTACGACGTTCGCGGGGCTCACCCGGCGCGGAGCACGGTTGCCGTCTTCCCGCCGAGCGACTTTCGCTACCTGCTCGTAAGGGCCACCGGCGTCAGCCGCATCGTCGGAGCCAGCGTGTCCGGGGACCGCGAGCGACCGCGACTCCTCCGGCACACGGTCAGGTCGGTATCGCAGCGCCAGGACGGGGCTCACACGATCGTCACCCTCGACCTCGGGTTCCGCAACGTCCCAGTCGACGAGCTCCGAATCGCCGCGGCCACCGCCCGTTACGAGCGCCCCGTGACGATCCTCGGTTCGAATTCCCGACATCGGTTCGCGCCACTGGCGGCAGCCAGGATCTTCCGTTTCCCCGGGTCGGCTTCGGCGCCGATTCCAATCGGAGCCCATCGCCGCTACATCCGGATCGAGATCAACAACGGCGACGACGCGCCGCTACGGGGGATCGAGGTCTCGGCGTGGAGCCGCTCGCGCGCCCTCCTGATCGAGGGCGGGCATCCACTCCCCTACACCCTCTACTACGGAAGCCCGCGCGCGAAGGCTCCCAGCTATGACTTCGCCCGCCTTCCGACAAGCGCCCTTGGGACCGAGCGCGCCGTGCGCGGCCGGCTGGGTCCCGAGCGCGGGACCCTGGCCTTCAAGCCACCCCCGGATACCCGCTCGTTCACCGAACGCAATCCGGGGCTCGTCACGGGTGCCCTTGCGCTGGCCGCCCTCGCCCTGGGCGCGGTCGGCCTGCTTGCGCTGAGAAAGCGAACGTGAGCGCCTGGAGCCACTGGAGGGGCTCGCCGGAACAGAACCAAGCCTCTTAGAGCCAGTATGCCCCGTGCGGCCGCTGCGAAGGCCTGCTTCGACGCCGCATTCCCAAAAGATCAAACTTACCCGACTTTTATCCTTTTGAGAAAATAAAAAGTCCCCGCAAACAACCGTAAAAAGCTGTCATTACATCAACTAGATGGCAAAAGAAGACTTCCCTGTACCCATTCCGCTGCAAAACCGTTTATAAGTCCTGTGCAGGGACGGAGGCCTTTTCGGCCACTCGGGGTTCTCTCCGATGCCGAAAAAGGCCACGGGCGGCGCCCCGCCCGTGTCGATCTAGACATAACGTCCCTGTGTAGGTCACTCCGTCCCTGCCTCTTGCTGGGGCAAGGGTCAGCGGATGTCGTCCCGCCTCGCGTGAATTGTTTGGCCGAGGACTGGATCGACCCGAAGGGGCGGGTCCTCACCCGCAGAAGTTTGGCTGCGTCCGCGAATGGGAATCACTTGAAAATATTTGAATAAATAAGATAGACCATTGATGGCTTACCTCTCGCCGCCAGGCAACAACCCCGCCTCTTGCAGCACCCGAACGTGGTAGCGCACACTGGCGAGCGTGGTGTCAGCCAGCTCATCCCTCTCAGTGCATTTCAGGTCGGCATCGGCTTGAGCCGCCTTTTGTTTCCGCCCCTTCTTCTTGGCTTCCTTGATCTGCCCGGTCGTTGGCGACTGAAACCCCGCAATGGCAAAGGTCACCGGAAAGCTGTCCTGACTCTCTCCCTTGGCGCGCCGTTCAACCGTATTGACGCCCAGCCTTTTGAATTCTTCACGCGTCCAGGCCATCACGCTCACGAACTCCTACCCAGGCAACCTCATCCAAGTCTCCTGGTGCGCGTAGCGCATTCTTGAAGCTCCAGTCCAGGGCCGCCCTGCATGGCAGGGGGCGGCAGCTTCAAGAGAGGGAGGTGGATCGAAGATGGCTCCGGCCAAGACCAAGCGTGTCGTACCGATGCTCAGTGTCGTCAAGTCCGCCTGATTCCAGGCGAAAGAAGGGCGGCCGACCAGTCCAGTTGTCGGCCCGCCCTGGCTTTGAGAAAAAGTCGGGGAAACTTTGCTTGGTGCATAGGGAGTACCGCACCAAAGCTTCAAACCATGCGGTCCCGGTTGGACGAACACCTTACGACCCCGACCGGCCATATACACAAGTTCGTTTGACTGATCCTCCCCGTCTGAGGTACCCAGCAGCGCTTCGTCGACAGGTGATCGAGCCTTACGTGCTGCTTGCCGACGATCTAGCCGAGGGCGTTCTGACTGAGGCCGAAGCCATCCGTAATTGCAGCCGCCAAAGCAGAAGACGACCCCGTAGAGCCGTCTTCTGCTGGTGCGCGTTCGTACTTTGCAGTTTTGACGGAGAGGGCGGTGTCGGGTGTCAGCACATAGGCGACACCTGTGTCGAGACATAGGAGACACCCAACGAAGGGAGATCTCCTGTGGCGAAGGCGCGGTACCTAGTCGAGGCGCATCTACTGGAGGGTCGCTCGGTCAGAGAGCTGGCAGCG
>DASSMU010000015.1:0-8456 GCA_035701465.1 Solirubrobacterales bacterium | reverse complement strand
CCAACTAGCGTCTCGGGCTCGCAGCCCATAACGCAAGCGCGGCCTGCCCGTCTCGTCTGCTTTCGGGAGCCCCCGTCGCGGTGAGGCGAACCTACGACCGCGGCCGGATAGCTCCCAGAAGCAGTTTCATGCCGGTAGCGTCGCTCTGGAATTACACTGATTAAGGGCCTTTGCTAAATTTAGCCTATTGACTTGATTTAGTAAGGAGGCTAATGCGCTGTGAACGCTACCGAGTTCAAGAACCCATACCGGCCAGGAGCGGGCCACATGCCTCCATACCTGGCGGGACGCGAGCGCGAGTACGCCGAATTCGACCGCCTGCTTCTACAGGACGAGATACTCGAGAATCTCGTCCTGACCGGCCTGCGGGGCGTGGGCAAGACGGTCCTGCTGGAGACGTTCAAGGCGCAGGCGCTCAAAGAAGGGTGGCTCTGGGCCTCGGCGGACCTGTCTGAGTCGGCCAGCATCAGCGAGGTTGCATTGGCCCAGCGCCTGCTTGCCGACCTTGCCTTGGTCAGCTCCTCCGCGACTGTCGCCAATCCAGATCGCGACAAGACGGTTGGCTTTGCCTCGTCGCCCGGGCCGGCCGAGATCCCCCTGTCGCACGACGTCCTGGCCGGCGTCTACGACGGAACTCCAGGACTGGCCGCCGACAAGATCAAGGCAACGCTGGAGTTTGCCTGGGAGCACCTGAAAGACCAAGGGCAGCACAAGGTGATCTTCGCCTACGACGAGGCCCAGAATTTGTCCGACCACGCCGGCAAGGACCAGTTCCCGCTCTCCGTGCTGCTCGATGTCTTCCAGTCCATCCAGAAGAAAGGGGTCCCGTTCATGCTGGTTCTGGCCGGCCTCCCGACGCTGTTCCCCAAGTTGGTCGATGCCAGGACCTATGCCGAGCGGATGTTCCGGGTGATGACGCTGACCAAGCTCAGCCCTGACGAGAGCCGCGAAGCCATCTTGAAACCGATCGAGGTCGCCGGGTGTCCGGTGAAGCTCGCGCCGGACTCGGTCGAGGTCATCGTCCACGAGGCGGCGGGCTACCCCTATTTCATCCAGTTCATCGGCCGCGAGGTATACGACGTCTTCATTCGTCAGCACGCGGACGACGAGCAGAAGAGCGTGCCGGTCGAAGCCATCCAGCGCAAGCTTGATGCCGATTTCTTCGCGGGGCGCTGGGCCAAGATGACGGATCGGCAACGGGAGCTCCTCTGGGTTGTTGCGCATCTGGACCATGCGGACGAGGAATTCACGATCCAAGAGCTCACCGAGGTGGCGAAACGACTGCTGACCAAGGCGTTCTCGCCAAGTCACGCGAATCAGATGCTCGCGAGCCTCGCCGAGCGCGGGATGATCTACAAGAATCGCCTCGGCAGATATTCCTTCGCCGTGCCACTGCTTGGTCGCTTCATCGTCCGCACCTATCAACCGGCCGGGGCGAAGCCCGTGGCCGAGATCGTCCCGTGACGCGCCCGCGCATCCTCGTCGTCGCCACCATCGGCAGAGCGGATCTGCTGGCGATGTTCGAGCAGGTCGCCGACCGCGCCGACCTCACCTTCCTCGAGTACGCCTCCACTCCCGGCGTGGCGCAGCGGCCCTACGAGCCCTTCGGGCGCCTGACCACCTGGGAGGAGCACCGCTCGGCGCGCTCCCTGCTCGACGCGGTCCGGCCCGACCTGCTCGCGATGCTGGCGATCGGGGGGCGCAACCAGCTCGCGCTGCGTTGCGAGGCACGGCGGCGTGGCCTGCGCACCGTGCACGTCGAGCACGGCTACAGGCTGCCGCGACGGATCCAGCGGGCGTTCAGCCTCGATCGCAGCACCCCGGCGAACGGCGCCGGCACGCAGGCCACCGGGTCCTCGCTGGCCACGCACCGCTTCTTCGCCGCCTCGCTGCCGCGCCTGCCGCTGGCCGACGCGACGCGGCTGGCACGCTACGCGCTGCCCAGCGTCGGCGGCGCCTCGCACGAGGCACAGGCTGCGGTGGCCGACCTGCGCCGCCCCGACCGCTACCTCTCCTTCTCGCCGGAGTGCTTCGCCTTCCACCGCGATTTCGACCAGGTCCCACCGGAGCTGGCGGAGAGCACGGTGTTCACCGGCGTGCCCCAGTTCGACTGCTTCCGCTCGGACCGCGGCGCCGAGCCGGACGCGGGCGACGTCGTCCTCGTCGACCACCAGCTCCACAACAGCGGCGTCCTCGGCTGGGACGAGAGCTTCCATCGCCAGTGGGCGGAGTCGATCCACGCCGCCGTCGTCGCCGGCGGGCGCCGCCTCGTCGTCAAGGCGCACCCTGGCGACCGCACCTCGGTCTGGGCCGGCTTCGGCGACGGCAGCGTCGAGGTCGTGCCGAGCATCGAGCTGCTCGAGCGGCGGGCGCGCTCCGCCCGGGTGACCTTGGGGATCATGTCGACGCTGCAGCTGCCCCTGGCCGGCCTCGACTGGATGACGTCGATCGCGGTCGAGGTCCATCCTCGCCAGGGCGTCGTGCTCTCGAGTCGCATGGCCGAGGCGGGCGTCGCCGAGCCCGTCTCCTCCTTCGACCAGCTCCGCGCGACCCTCGACGACGTCGGAGCCCTGCACCGGCGCCAGCTCCCCGGCAAGCCGGCCTTCGTCGAGCAGTTCCTGCACCGACTGGACGGCCGCGCCGGCGAGCGGTTGACCGAGGCGCTGATGACGGAGGCGACCGCCTCCCTGGCGGTGAGATGACCGCGCTCGGCCTCGGCACGGCCCAGCTCGGCGCCGCCTACGGCGTCTCCAATCGCGGCGGACGGCCGTCGGAGGCCGAGGCGGCGGCGATCCTGGAGTGCGCGCTGGAGCGGGACGTCGACACGATCGACACGGCACCCGCCTACGGCGACGCCGAGGCCCTGCTCGGCCGCCTGCTCCCGGCCGGGGCCGCGGTCCGCATCGTCACCAAGACGGAGCCGCTGACGGGCACGGAGGTGAACGCCGCAGACCGCGGCGCGGTGCGGCGGTCGGCCGAGCGCTCGCTCGAGCGCCTGCGCCGCGATCGCCTCGACGGGCTGCTCGTCCATCACGGGTCCCAGCTCGCCCTGCCGGGAGGCGAGCAACTCGCCGAGGAGCTGATCGGCCTGCGCGACGCCGGGGTCGCCACCCGCATCGGCGTCAGCGTCTACGACCGCGAGGAGATCGAGATCGCGCGCAGGCTGCTCCCGCTCGACCTGGTCCAGTTTCCGCTCAACGTCCTGGACCAGCGCCTGCTGCGCGACGGGACCCTGGCCGAGCTGCGCGAGGAAGGCGTCGAGCTGCATGCCCGCTCGGCCTTCCTCCAGGGCTTGCTGCTGATGGACCCCGCAGAGCTGCCGGCCCACCTCGCCGGCGGAGCCGAGCCGCTGCGCCGCTACCACCAGGCCCGCCGCAAGGCCGGGCTGGCCCCGATCGAGGCCGCGCTCGGATTCCTGCGTGCCAGCGGCGCCGTCGACGTCGCCCTCGTCGGCACCAACTCGGTGAGCGAGCTCGAGGAGTGCGCCGAGGCGATGAGGGCCGCCCCGGCGGCTCTCGACTTCGCACCCCTGGCAATCGACGACCCAAACCTCATCGACCCACGAAAGTGGCCCGCACCATGAGACGCGAGGCTTCCGGTGCGCCTTATGTGGGGTATGGCGACATAAAGCGCACCGGAACGGAGTTGGTGCCCTGTGGGTGAGCTGCGGCTTGGGCTGCTCGGGCTGAGCGAGGGCAACGGCCACCCCTACTCCTGGGCGGCGATCGTCAACGGCTACGACGAGGAGGCGATGGCCCGGTGCCCCTTTCCGGCCATCCCCCGCTACCTGTCCCGGCATCGCTTCCCCGAGGAGGCGATTGCGGATGCGCGGGTCACGCACGTCTGGACACAGGACCCCTCGATCTCCGCCGACGTCGCCGCCGCCGCCGCGATCGAGCACGTCGTCTCCGACCCCGGGGAGATGCTCGGCGAGGTGGACGCCGTGCTGCTGGCCCGCGACGACGCCGAGCGTCATGCCGAGCTCGCCGGTCCCTTCCTCGACGCCGGCCTGCCGATCTACGTCGACAAGCCGCTGGCGACCGGCCTCGCCGCCGCCCGCGACCTCTTCTCGCGACAGGCTCGCGCGAGCCAGCTCTTCACCTGCTCGGCGCTGCGCTTCGCGCCGGAGCTGGGCCTCGACCCCGCCACGCTCGAGTCGATCGGCCCGATCGGGCAGGTTCTCGGCAGCTCGCCGAAGCGATGGAGCCGCTACGCGGTTCACGTGATCGAGCCGGCCCTGGCGCTGATCGGCAACGCCGGCGAGATCCGCTCCCACGACGCCCACGTGGCAGACGGGGCTGCCCGGCTGCGGGTCGAGTGGGATTCGGGCCTACGGGCCGAGTTCGCCACGCTCGGCGAGGTCGAAGCCCCGATACAGCTCACCGTCGTCGGCCAGAGAGGCGAGCACGTCGTCGTCTTCGAGGACTCCTTCGCCGCCTTCAAGGCCGCCCTCGAGCGCTTTGTCGCGGTGGCGAAGGGGGAGGCCGAGCCGATCCCCGAACGCGAGGTCTTGCGTGTGGTCGAGCTGATCGAGCTCGGGATGGACGCCGGCGCGACCTAGACGGGCTCGACGCCCGCGGCCATCTCCCGCAGCTGCTCGGCGCTGAGCCAGGCGTCGTTGCTGTCGCTGGCGTAGCCGAAGCCGGCCGGCAGCTCTTCCCCCGCCGGGAAGGCGGTCGAGCGCCAGAACGGGAAGGCGGGATAGACCGCGTAGTAGCTCTCGAAGCGCACCGCGTGGCGGGCCTCGTCCGGAGTCAGCAGGATCTCGTGCACCTTCTCGCCGGGGCGGATGCCGATGATCTCGCGCTCGACGCCGGGGGCGAGGGCGTCGGCCAGGTCCATCACCGACATGCTCGGAATGCGCGGCACGAAGACCTCTCCCCCCTGCATCCGCTCCAGGCTCGCGATCACGAAGTCGACCGCCTCGTCGAGCGTGATCCAGAACCGGGTCATCGCCGCGTCGGTGATCGTCAGCTTCCCCTCCGTCGCCTGGCGCTTGAAGAGCGGGATCACGCTGCCGCGGCTGCCGACCACGTTGCCGTAGCGCACCGTGGAGAAGCGCACGTTCGAGCTGCCGGCGTAGACGTTGCCCTGGGTGACGATCTTCTCGGCGCTGAGCTTGGTCGCGCCGTAGAGGTTGACCGGGTTGACGGCCTTGTCGGTGCTGAGCGAGACCGTGTGCGGGACATCGTGCTCGATCGCGGCGGTGACGACGTTCTCGGCGCCGACGATGTTGGTCTGCACCGCCTCGAAGGGGTTGTACTCGCAGGCCGGCACCTGCTTCAGGGCGGCGGCGTGGACGATCACGTCGACGCCCCGGACCGCCATCCGCAGCCGGCTGAGATCGCGCACGTCGCCGATCAGGAATCGCAGCCGCTCGTCTCCGACCGCCTCGCGCAATTCGTGCTGCTTGAGCTCGTCGCGGCTGTAGACGCGCACCGCCGCCGGTTCGTGGTCGCGCAGCAGGTGGTCGACGAAGCGCTTGCCGAAGGAGCCGGTGCCACCGGTGATCAGCACCGTCTTGCCCTTCAACTCGGGGCTCGGCTCTCTCGCGGAAGGGGGGGTCATCGGCGTCTGCGGAACGGGTCCCAACGAAGGCCCGGATGGGGCAGTCTAAGCCACTTCCCGCTACGGTTGGCCGCGCCGGTGATCCCCTACTCGAAGCAGAGCCTCGACGCCGAGGACCGGGCCGCGGTCGCGGCTGTGCTGGAGGGCGACTGGCTCACTCAGGGACCGGCCGTGAGCGGCTTCGAGGAGGCCGTCGCGGCCCGCTGCGGCGTGCCCCACGCGGTCGCCTTCTCCTCCGGCACGGCGGCCCTGCACGGCGCCGCCTTCGCCGCCGGGGTCGGCGACGGCGACGGCGACGGCGACGGCGACGGCGACGAGATCGTGACCAGTGCGATCACCTTCGCGGCCAGCGCCAATTGCGGCGCCTACCTCGGCGCCCGGCCGCGCTTCGCCGACATCGAGGCGCAGACCTGGAACGTCTCCCCCGCCACCCTGGAGCCGGCGCTGACCCCGCAAACCAAGGCCGTGATCCCGGTCCACTTCGCCGGCCTGCCGGCGCCGATCGAGCCGATCCGCGAGCTGGTCGGGCCCGACGTCGCGATCATCGAGGACGCGGCGCACGCGCTCGGCGGCAACTCGGCCGAGGGCGAGGTGGGCTCCTGCGCCCACTCCGAGATGGCGATCTTCAGCCTCCACCCGACCAAGGCGATCACCTCCTGCGAGGGCGGGGTCGTGACCACGCGGGACCCGGCCCTGGCCGAGCGCCTCGCCTCTTTCCGCCAGCACGGCATGGTGCGCGACCCGGAGCGGCTGCTCTACGCCGAGGGCGAGGGCCCCTGGTACCACGAGCAGCAGCAGCTCGGCTTCAACTACCGCCTCTCCGACGTTCACGCGGCCCTCGGCCGCTCGCAGCTGCGCAAGCTCGACGACCACGTCGCCCGCCGCAACGCGGTGGCGGCCCGCTACCGCGAGGCACTGGCCGGGATCGACAGGCTCGAGCTGCCGCCGCAGCCACCCGCCGGCGCCCTGCACCCCTACCACCTCTTCGTCATCCACCTGCGCGAGGGCGCGGGCCGTCGGCTGGAGCTCTACCGGCGACTGCTCGACGCCGGCATCCGCACCCAGGTCCACTACATCCCCGTCTACCGGCACCCCTACTACCGCCGCGCCTTCGGCTACGCGCCGGGGCTCTGCCCCGAGGCCGAGCGCTACTACTCGGGCTGCCTCTCGATCCCCTGCTACCCCGATCTCTCCGTCGCCGACCAGGACCGGGTCGTCGAGGTCGTGCGCGAGGCGATGGCCGGTGGCTGAGCGGACGACCCCGCTCCCGGCGAGCTTCGATCTCGGCGGGCGGCCGGTGGGAGCCGGCCGGCCGACCTACGTGATCGCCGAGGCCGGCGCCAACCACAACCGCGACCTGGGGATCGCGCGGCAGCTGGTCGACGTCGCGGCCGAGGCCGGCGCCGACGCGGTCAAGTTCCAGACCTACTCGGGCGCGGCCCTCTACTCGACGAAGACGCCGGGCTTCGAGCACTTCGCGCCGCTCAGCGACAAGGACCCCTCCGAGCTGCTCGAGCAGATCGCGCTGCCGCGCGAGTGGCAGATCGAGCTGCGCGACCACGCCGCCTCACGCGGAATCGACTTCTTCTCCACCCCCTTCGACACGAAGGCCGTGGCGGAACTCGACGCCCTCGGCGTCCCGGCGCTGAAGATCGCCTCCTTCGAGATCGTCGACCCGGAGCTGATCGCCGCCGCGGCCCGGACCGGGCGCCCGCTGCTGATCTCGACCGGGATGGCGACGCTCGGCGAGATCGAGGACGCCCTGCGCGACGCCACCACTGCAGGAGCAAAGGCGGTCGGCCTGATGCAGTGCACCTCGGTCTACCCGGCCCCGGCCGAGCGGGCCAACCTGCGCGCGATGGCGACGATGGAAACCGCCTTCGGTGTGCCCGTCGGCCTCTCCGACCACACCACCGGGATCGCCGTGCCGATCGCGGCCGCGACGTTGGGGGCGGCCTTCGTCGAGAAGCACTTCACCCTCGACCGCACGATGGAGGGGCCCGACCACTCCTTCGCCCTGGAGCCGGGGGAGCTGACGGCGATGGTGACCGGCATCCGCGAGGCGCAGGCGGCGCTCGGCGACGGGCGCAAGCACGGCCCGGGACCGGAGGAGGCGAAGGAGAACCACAGGCTGGCGCGGCGCAGCCTGATCGTCGTCGGCGACCACCCGGCCGGGACGGTGCTGAGCGGGAAGATGCTGACCGCGAAGCGGCCTGGCTTCGGCATCGCCCCGAGGGACGTCGAGAAGGTGCTCGGGCGCCCCCTGCGAGTCGCCGTCGAGCACGACGACATCCTCACCTGGGAGATGCTCTGAGCGGCGACGGTCCGGTGACGGCGCGGGCTCTGCTCGTCGCCGAGGCCGGCGTCGCGGCCGGGCTGGGGCACCTGGCCCGCTGCACGGCGCTGGCCTGCGCCCTGCGCGAGCAGGGCTTCGAGGTCGAAGCCCTGGGACTGGGGGCCACAGAGGCGACCGAGCTGGACGGGGTGCGATGGGAGCCGTATCGACCGGGCAGGGCCGCGGCGGGGCCGACGCCCGCGATCCTGGTGCTCGACACCTACGACCGGGCCGCCTGGACAGAGGTCGCGGCGCTGCGACACGGCCGGCTCGTCGCCTTTGAGGACGCCCTGCCGACCACCTCGGCCGCCGACGTCGTGATCGCTCCGCAGGGCACCTCCGGCGCCGGCGGCCGCGTGCTCGCGGGGCTGCGTTTCGCCTGCCTGCGCAAGCCCTTCTGGGGAATCGAGCCCCGCCTCGTCCGGGAGCAGGCCTCGCGGGTCCTGGTCACGACCGGCGGCGGCGACCTCGGCGGCCTGGCGAGCCGGATCGCGACCGGCCTGCGCGAGCGCCTGCCGGCGCTCTCGCTCGAGCTGGTCTGGGGTCCGGGGTT
>DASSMU010000014.1:0-4552 GCA_035701465.1 Solirubrobacterales bacterium | reverse complement strand
CCAGCTCCGGCGTCATCGGCATCCCGACGCTGTACATGACGAAGCCGGCGTCGAGGTGGGAGAGAGCTCCCGCCCCCTCCGCGGGCCGGCCGAGGGCGCCGCCGAGGTGGCGGATCTCGCTGAGCAGCAGCGGCGAGTCCGACCCCGGGCCGGCCAGCCCGGCGAAGGCGTCGATCGCCTCGTCCGGCAGCTCGGCGAGCGCCATCCCCTCGCCGATGCCTGGCACCGGCTGCTCGGGGTCCATGTGGATGTGACTGAGGCCCGGGGTCGGCATCTGGGCGAAGGTGTCCATGATCGGCTCGCCTATCTCCCGCAGCGGCGCGAAGGCCGCCTTCCCCGTCGCCTCGTCGCCGATGCAGGCCCCGTCGATCGTCAGCAGCGGCGTGCCGCGCAGCGGCTCCGGCACGTCGGGGATGGGAGGAGGGGTGAGGAAGCGCACGACGGAGGTGACGCTCTCGTCGACGCCGGCGGCCCAGTCGCGGTAGGCGCGGACCGCGGCGGCGCCGACCTCGGCCGGGAAGAGCAGGGCGCCCGCGTAGGCCTCGGCGATCGGCAGCAGGTCGAGGTGCAGGGCGGAGACGATCGCGCAGCCGCCACCGCCGCCGCGCAGCGCCCAGAAGAGGTCGGGGTCGTTGCCGGCGTCGATGGTCCGCGCCTTGCCGTCCGCGGTGACGAGCTCGATCGCGCGGACGCGGTTGCAGGCGAAGCCGTGGGCGCGGCCGAACCAGCTGAGGCCGCCGCCGAGCGTGTAGCCGGTGACGCCGACGTCGGGCGAGGAGCCGGGCATGAAGCTGAGGCCGTGCTCGTTGGCTGCCTGACCCAGCTCCACCGAGAGCACTCCCGCCTCGACCCTGGCCGTCTGCGCCCCGGCGTCGATCTCGATCCCCCGCATGCGCTCGGTCTTGACCAGGATCGTCCGCTCGAGGGCCCCCGGCGCCCCCAGCGCCGTGGCGCCGTGCCCGGTGCCCTGGCCGGCGACCCGCAGGCCGTTCTCGGCAGCGAAGCGGACGACCGCGGCGATGTCGTCGCCGCTCTCGACGAAGGCGACCGCCTCGGGTCGCTGGTCGGCGATCAGGTTCCAGGCGAGGCGCGCCGCGTCCCAGTCAGGATCGCTCGGGGTGGCGATGCGGCCGGAGATGGACAGTCCGGTGAAGTCGCTCATCTGGGTCCTCCTCGGTAGGTCGGGTCAGCTGAAGGTCGAACGGTGCACGGCGCCCTCGGCCCCCACCAGCAGCTCGTCCACCATATCCGGGGGAAAAAGGCCGTGAGCGGCGACGCCCGGGTCGGCCTCGAGTCGCGCCGCGAGGGCTGCCGGGTCGCCGATCTCACCCCGGTAATCGGCGATGACGCCGTCGTCGGGACTGCGCGGCACGTCGCGCAGCTCGACCTCCGGGCCGAGCCGCGCCAGGGTCGAGTTCAGGCCGAAGGCGAAGAGCTCAAGCGGCACCGGCGCGCTCAGCGCACCGACCGGCTTGCTCGAGTCAGCGATGACGACGAAGCGCTCGGCCGCCGCGGCGACGATCTTCTCGCGCAGGTGGGCACCACCGCCGCCCTTGATCAGCCAGCCGTCGGGGGTGACCTGGTCGGTGCCGTCGATCGCGATGTCGAGGCGGCCCAGATCGCTGAACTCCTCGACCGGGATCCCCAGCTCGCGGGCCTGCTCCTCGGTGGCGACGGAGGTGGCCACGCAGCGGATCCCGCTCAACCCCCGCTCCGCGATCGCCGGCAGCAGGTAGGCGACGGTCGAGCCGGTTCCGAGCCCCACGGTCATCCCGTCCCCGACCAGCTCCGCCGCCGCTTCGGCCGCGACTCGCTTCTCGACGTCAGCGCTCAAGGGCGCCGCACTCTACCCACCCCCTCCCGCTGACTTCGTCTTTTCCGGTGCTATTGGACTGCAAAAAGCGAAGTCAGCGTGGGGATCTATGCTCGCGGGCGATGGATGCGCGGATCTGGCTGACGGGCGAGGGTGGCGAGCCGCGGTCGGTGCCGCTCCCGGGTGGGCGCACCGTCGTCGGCCGGGATCCCGAGGCCGACGTGACGATCGACGACGAGGGGGTCTCCTGGAACCACCTCGAGATCGAGAACCGGGGTGGGGTACTGATGGCGACCGACCTCGACAGCCGCAACGGCACGGCGCTGAACGGCGAGCCGCTGGACCGGCCGCGCCGGCTGCGCGATGGCGACACGCTGATCGTCGGCGGCCACCGCCTCGAAGTCTCCGACCCCGTCCCAGGCCGGGCCGGCGGCACGGTGGCCGCGACCGAGCCGTCGGTCGCCCTCAACGAAGAGGAGCGCGCGACCGCCGCCGCTCTGGTGGCTCCCTACCGCAGCGAGGGCGCCTTCGCCGGCCGCCCCGCCACCCGCGCCGAGCTGGCCGAAGCCCTGCACGTAAGCGAGCGCACCGCCCAACGTCGTCTGGACACTCTCGCCGCCAAGCTCAACGTCCCCGGCGACGCCGGCCGCGACCGTCCCCGCCTGATCGCTGCCCGAGTCATAGAACTAGGCCTCGACCGCAGCTGACCGGCGCGTGACTCGGGACGGGCCATACGTGGCCCGTATGGGGAAGCAGATGTCGTTTTCGCGCACGCCGCCAAGACCGAGCATCGGTGTGCAAGTGCAATCCACCCGAAAAGGGGAGTCCAATGCTCAACCGAATCGTATTCACCACAGTTCTGGTCCTGCTGGCGGCGGCGCTGCCGGCGACCGCTTCCGCGTCCCCGGCTCGCACCGGAGCGATCGTCTTCTCGATGGTCACCGAAGACCACCGCGTCACCGAAGTCGAAGGCAAAAAAGTCGATCCGAAAGCCCCCGAAGGCGGCCTCTACGCGGTCCGCGACCGTCAGCTCAACCAGCTGACCGAAAACCCTGCCGACAGCGAACCGGCGTTCTCCGCCGACGGGCACACGATCGCCTTCGTCCGCGGCGGCGACATCTTCGTGATGCGCGCCGACGGCAGCGGTCAGCGGCAGCTGACCAGCGGCCCCGAACTCGACGGGCGTCCTCTCGTCTCGCCCAACGGCAAGCGCGTGCTCTTTGAGCGTCGTGCCGCCGCCGGCGCTCCGCGCGACCTCTACACGGTCAAGGTGACCGGTGGCAGCACCCACGCGCTCACCGCATCCCCCGACGACGACCACGAAGCGTCGTTCTCGCCAGACGGGTGCACGATCGCCTTCGTCCGCAGCACGCCCGAAACCGGTGGCGGCACGGCGGACGACATCTACACGATGCGGCCTTCGGGGATCCTCCTCACCCGCCTCACCAAGACCGCCCATATCGACGAGTTCGCCCCGCGGGACCTCGACGAGACGATCGTCTATAGCCGCGGCGAGAGCACCGAAGGACCGAGCGCCTACGCGGACATCTACGCGATGAGCGACAAAGGCAGGAAAGTGCACAAGGTGATCGCCGGGGTCGGCTCCTCCTTCGTCGAGGACGCCGCCGACGAGGGGCGCACGCTGCTCTTCCGGCGCGACCAGAGCCTCTGGGTGAAGCGGGTCGGCGGCAAGGGCCGCACGCTTGCCCAGCTGCCCGACCAGTCTCGGACCAACGGGGTCTTCTCCTCCGACGGCCGCAAGGTCGCCGTCTTCACGGCCAAGGACGAAGAAGAGTCGCTTTCGGTGATCGATGTCGCGACCGGGCGCAGCGAGTACACCGGGGTATCCGGTTTCTCCAACAGCCAAGAAACCAGGACCATCGGTCCGGTCATCGCCTGGCAGCCGGTGCGGCGCTAGGACTCCCCCGGCTCCAGCACGAAGGGCCCCTCCTGCCGGAGGGGCCCTTCGTCGTATCGCGGCGATATAACCGCCGCGTGGGAGAACCAGCCATTGGCTCCACCCTTGCCGGGTACAGGATCGAGGCGCTGATCGCCCGGGGTGGGATGGGGGTCGTCTACCGGGCGACGCAGCTGGCGCTCGAACGTCCCGTCGCGCTCAAGGTGATCGCGCGTGAGCTGGCCGGCAAGGAGGGCTTCCGCGAGCGCTTCCTGCGCGAGTCGCGCCTCGCTGCCAGGCTCGACCACCCCGCCGTCGTCCCCGTCTACGACGCCCGCGAGGAGGACGGCGAGCTGATCGTCGCCATGCGCCTGGTCGAGGGCGGCGACCTGCGCCAGCTGATCCGGCGCCAGGGCCCGCTCCCGCCGGCGCGCGCGATCATGCTGCTCGGCCAGGTCGCCGACGCGCTCGACGCCGCCCACGCGGCGGGAATCGTCCACCGCGACGTCAAGCCGCACAACATCCTGGTCGAGGGCGACCGGGCCTACCTCTCCGACTTCGGCCTGGCCAAGGCGATCGAAGGGACGGGCGACGGCAGCAGCGCCTCGGTCGTCGGCACGGTCGAGTACATGGCGCCGGAGCAGTGGCGGGGCGAGAGGGTCGGCCCATCCGCCGACGTCTACTCGCTCGGCTGCGTGCTCTACGAGACCCTGACCGGGATCGCGCCCTTCGCCCGCAAGGAAGCCGACACAGAGCCCGAGATACCGAAGGGGATCGACGAGGTGATCGAACGGGCGGTGGCCAAGGACCCCGAGGATCGCTACCGGACCGCGGGCGAGTTG
>DASSMU010000013.1:0-3022 GCA_035701465.1 Solirubrobacterales bacterium | reverse complement strand
AACGCCTCGCGGTAGTTCTTCTTCTCCAGCTGCTCGGTGAAGATCGGCACGAAGGCCGGCTGCAGGGCCGCGTCGGCGAAGAGGGCGCGGACCAGGTTGGGGACCTGGAAGGCGACCGTGAACGCCGACATCGGCCCATAGATGCCGTAGTAGGAGGCGGCGACTATCTCACGAACGAGCCCGGCGATCCGCGAGGCGGCCGTGGCGACAGAGAAGAACGCGGTCGAACGGGCGATCCGGCCTGGCCTCGGCTCAGGCACGGGTTCCTCTCCCTGGTCGAACGCCTCGGCGGCACGCAGCGCGGCGTCCGCATCGATGTTGCGCCCATCCGGCGTCTCGGGGGTCTCCAATACCTATCTCACTCGCTATAGTCGGCCGCCGCGAATGGCCAACATAGCCTCACAGAAGAAGCGGATCCTACGCAGCGAGCGCGAGCGAACGGAGAACCGCCTGCTCACCAGCACGGTGAAGACCTACTTCCGCCGCCTGGAAAGCGCGGTCGAGGCGGGCGACGCGAGCAAGGTCGGGGTCGAGCACCGCGCCTTGGTCTCCAAGATCGACAAGGCCGTGCAGAAGGGCGCCATGCACAAGAACACCGGCGCCCGCAAGAAGTCGAGAGCTGCGCGCCTCGCCGCGGCGCCCGCGGCGAAGTAGCTACGCCGCTGCCCCCGCGGCCTTTCTGAGCGCGAGCGTCAGCGCCAGCTCGTCGCCATAATCCGCTCCCCCACGGCACCAGACCTCGAGGTCGGCGAGGGCGATCGTCGCCTCGCGCAGGTCGTCGAGGCTCGCTTGGCCGAGCCGGGCGACAAGCTGGCGCGCCGCGTACGGGTGCATCCCGAGGCCGGACTCGACCTGCTTCGGCGGCACTCCCTCCTCCAGCTGGGCTGCCGCCGCGCAGGCCTTGCGCAAGCGCGAGGCGAGGCCGTAGATCAGCCCGGTCACGTTCTCTCCTTGGGAGACGAGCCGCTCGGCGATCGAGGCCGCCTTGGCGGGGTCGCGCTCCAGTAGAGCATCGGAGAGCGCCCAGACCGCGGCTTCGGAGGTATCGGAGATCATCGCCTCAAGGTCGGTTACACCGACCTGCCCCCCCTCCCCGGCCCACAGCGCCAGTCGCTCGAGCTCGTTGCGCAGGCGCACCGGGTTTGCGCCCATGCGGTCGACCAGGATCCGAGCCGCGGCGGGCTCGAGGGCGAAGCCGAGTCGCTTGGCCTCGCCGACCAGCATCCGTGGCATGTCCCTTGCCTTCGGCGCCTCGAACTCGTGGATCTCCCCGCCCGCGACCTTAACGGCCTTGGACAGCTTGGGCGGCGCCTTCGCGCGGGCGATCAGGACAACCGTCAGGTCGGGCGGCAGGCCCGCGAGCGCCGCAGCAACCGCGTCCAGCTGCTTGTCGCGCCAGCGCTCGACGCCGTCGGCCAGCAGGTAGCGGCGAGTCTCGGTCAGGGACATCGCGGGAATACCCGCCAGCAGCGCCTCGTGATCGGGTGCCCCTCTGCCCTCGCTTGGCTCGAAGACCTCCAGGGCACCTGCTCCGCCGTCGCCTTCGGCCCTCGCCCGCAGCCTGGCGCGGGTCGCGTCGATCTTGGCCTGGTCGGTACCGGCGATCAGGTAAAGCGCTGCCAAGCCCTCGGCCATCGGGGCCGAGTCTAGTGGTGGGACCCGCCCGACTTACCGTCGTTCTTGCCTGCGCCCCCGGTTTCCTTGCCTTCGGCTTCCGGCGGCGCCTTTTCCCCGGGATCCGCAGAAGGCGGCGGGCTGGAGTCCTTCGCAGGCGAAGCGCTCGATTCGCCCGAATTGCCAGGTGAGTCCCCGGTCGGCTTCGGGGGAACGCCGGAATGCCGTTTCGCCTTGGCGGCGGAGTGGTGGTTCTTCGATCCCCCGGTCGAGGAGGCAACGGGCTTGGCGTCCGCCTGACCCTTTGTCTTTCCCTCCGAGTGGCCCTTTGCCTCTGCCTTTTCAGAATGGCCCCTCGACTGCGACTTGGACGGCGACTTCTCAGGCTGCGCAGGTGGTTCGGACTTCGGCGAAGCAGTCGCTGGTGGGGGCGGTTCCGTCGCCGGCGCCGGTTCGCCAGCCAGCTCCGTCGGCGGCGTCGAGGGCGACGGGGGGTGCGCAGGCGGCTGCCCGGTGGAAGGCACGTGGCCGGCCGGATTCAAGCTGCCGAGATGCGGTCCGGCAGCCGACCGGGGCGCGTGTGGCGAATGTGGCGAGAGCAACCGGACGCGAGCACTCGCGACGTGACCGCCACGCGCCGGCTGCCCGGTCCCGACCGCCGGCGTCAGGGCGATCGCGCCGTGAACGGCGGCGGACCCGCCCGGACCGTCAGGGATCGCCCCGTTGAAGGCACCGGGAAAGCCAAGCTGGGAGATGAACGCGACCAGGCCCAGCCCGACCGCCGTGACCACCCCCAGCAACCCGATCGTCGTGCTGCGCAGCCTCGCAAGCATGCTGTCTCCCACCACGCTCGAGTAGAAGGTAGAGCGAGCCAGCGCCTGTCGGATCCTGGAAGCCACCAGTACGACCATCGGCCACGGCTCTCCATCGCGCGAGCGAGCCAGGCCGAAAACCCCATTATTGGGTCGAAGATACGTTTAGAACAGATTCTTAGCCTAACTCAGCCCGTCGTGCCGACCTTGACCGTGGCGCGCCCGACGTCGAGGACGATCGTCCCGTCGCGATCCGTGCGCAGGGTAGGAACACGGTGCGCGGCGAGGGTGGCGAGCGTGGCTGCCGTCGGGTGACCGTAGGGGTTGCCGGCGCCGACTGAGATCAGGGCGAGCTTCGGCGCGGTTCGATCGAGGAGGCCGTCGAGGCCGGCGTCGTCGCTGCCATGGTGGGCAACCTTGAGCACGTCGACCGGACCGGGTTCGACCGGCACGGCTTCCGCCTCGGCGTCGGCCGTCAGCAGCATCGAGAAGTCGCACCAGCGAGCGAGCAGGACGAGGGCCTGGGTATTGGGGTCGGCACCGGCGAGCGGCGTCGCGAGCAGCTCGGGAGGAGGCCAGAGGACTTCCATGCGGAG
>DASSMU010000012.1:0-6608 GCA_035701465.1 Solirubrobacterales bacterium | reverse complement strand
GACCTCATGCGCGGCTGGCGCGGTGGCGCTCCAGCTCGGCGACCATCAGCTTGGTGTGCAGGGCGGCGATCAGGTCCTGCAGGGGCTGGGCGCCGGCTTCGAGCATCTCGACCACGCGCTCGGGCGGGACCTCGCCGGCCAAGCGCTCCATCACGACCTCGACCTCCTGGCGGACGAGATCTTCGAGCGCGGTCTTGTAGCGCAGGGTGTCGTAGACGGTGAAGCCGATCTGCTCGTCGTAGCCGCCGGCGCGGAAGCGGCTGATCGCCTCGATGATCTTGATGTCGGAAGGCAAGTAGCCGCGGCTGTTGGGGCTCAACACCTCGAGCTTCTCGAGGCGATCGAGGACATCCTTGGGGACGCCGTAGCGCTCGCGGACCTCGGCGGCGCTGGTCCGGGTGCGCTCGCCGGCGAGGGCGCGGTCGAGGATCCGGTCCTCAAGGTCGACCAGGGCGCGGGCTCGCTCGGGATCCTCGTCGAGCACCGACTTGATCGCCTTCAACGGCATGAAGCGCTCCTCCTGTAGCTGCTTGATCAGCTGGATCCGGTCGACGAACTCCGGTGGGTAATAGGCCATGTTGCGGCTGGTCTTGACCGGCTCCGGCAGCAGCCCCTCGCGCAGGTAGTGCTTGATCGTCGGCGCCGGCACGCCGGAGGCCTCGGCCAGTTCCCCCATGCGCAACAGTGACTTCTCCGTGTGGGTAGCCACTACACCGACTCCAGGGCGCGAAAACCAAGCAGGTCGGGGGATGCAGGGAGGGCGACGAGGAGAACGCACTTAGGTGCGTGACCCGAGGAGACCGACTGAAGACCCCGAGATGCGCCGGTTTGCAGCGTCCTGGCGGTCATGCTCGGAAGGTGGTGGTGGCGTCAGCGCTGGGGCCCGCGGCTGCGCCGGACTCCTTCATCGCGGCGATCTCCTCGGGCGAGTAGCCGGCCTCGGCCAGGACCTCGTCGGTGTGCTCGCCAAAGGCGGGCGCTGGGCGAGTCGAGTCGGCGGGAGTGCGGCTCATCTTCACCGGGGCGCCGAGCTGGCGCACGGGCCCGAAGCCAGGCTGCTCCATCTCGACGACCATCCCGCGGGCGCGGACCAGCTCGGAGTCGAGCGCCTCGTCGATGTCCAGGACCGGCTCGATGCAGCAGTCGTGCTCGTCGTTGAAGGCCTTCCACTCGGCGCGGGTGCGCGAGCGGAAGACCTCGGCGATCTTCTGCCACGCCTCGGAACCCGGCGCCGCGAACTGCTCCTCGATCAGGTCCGGCCGCTCCACCCCGTTGCAGAAGGCGGCCCAGAACTTCGGCTCCAGAGCGCCGCAGCTGACCCAGCCGTCGCTTGCCTCATAGGGCAGGTAGCAGGCGAGGCCGCCGGCGAGCTGCTGCTCGCCGCGTTTCGGCACCTCGCCGTCGCAGAAGTAGCGGCCGGCGACCATCGCCAGCCAGGAGAGGGCGCCGTCGGCCATCGAGACGTCGACCATCTGCCCCTCGCCGGAGCGGCGGCGCTCGTGCAGCGCCGCCATCACCCCGAAGGCGGCCATCAGGGCGCCGCCGCCGAGGTCGGCGATCTGGCCGCCCGACTGCACCGGCGGCCCGTCCTTGGCCCCGGTCAGGCCGAGCACGCCGACCAGGCCGAGGTAGTTCATGTCGTGCCCGGCCCGCTGGGTGTAGGGGCCGTCCTGGCCGTAGCCGGTGATCGCGCAGAAGACGATGCCGGGGTTGGCCTCGCGCATGCGCTCGTAGCCGACTCCGAGCCGGTCGAGCACTCCGGGGCGGAAGCCGTCGATGACGACGTCATGACTCTCGACCAGGCGCAAGAGAGCCTCGCGCCCCTTCTCGGACTTGAGGTCGAGCCGGACCGAACGCTTGCCGCGGTTGAGCGAGAGATAGAGCGCCGAGCGGGTGCCCAGCTCCTGCTGCTCGTCGTCGCCGTAATAAGGGGGTGCCCAGCGGATGTAGTCGCCCATCCCGGTGTCCTCGACCTTGAGCACCTCGGCACCGAGGTCGGCGAGCAGCAGCGAGCAGAAGCCGCCCGGCAGCAGCCGGGAGAGGTCGAGGACCTTGACGTCGCTAAGCGGGAGAGCGCTCACGCTTCGGCACTCCCAGCAGCTCGCGGGCCTCGGCGACGCCGGCGACCCTGCGACCCACGTCCTCGGCCATCTGGCGCGCCTTGGCGATCAGGTCCCCGTTGGAGCGCGCCATCTCGCCGCTTGGCAGGTAGAGGTTGTCCTCGACCCCGGCGCGGACATTGCCGCCCAGCACCAACGAGGTACCGAGCAGCTTCCACTGGTCGCGGGAGATACCGATCACCTGCCACTGGTGCTCGCCCTCGGCGCCACCGGGAATCTGGTCGGCCATGAAGCCGACGTTGCGGGGCGTCGGGCGGATGCCGCCGTTGACCCCCATGACGAGCGATACCTGCAGCGGCGTCCGCTCCAACAGGCCCATGTCGATCAGCGGGTCCAGGTTGGCGACGTGACCGGCGTCGAAGCACTCGTGCTCGGGCTTGATCCCCAGTTCGCGCATCGCCGTGAGGAAGGCGATGATCGTGTCGAAGCTGTTCTCGAAGACCGCCTTGAAGACGAAGTCCTTGCGTTTCGGCGAGTACTTGGCGTAGTTCATCGAGCTCATGTTGAGCGCGGCGACATCGGGCCGGAGCGCCCGCAGGTACTCGATCCGCTTCTCGATCGGGATCCCGATCGCCCCGGTCGAGTAGTTGATGATCACGTCGCCGACCTCGGCCAGGATCGCCTCGGTGATCGCCTGGAAGTCCTCAACCTCGTAGGAAGGCGTGCCGTCCGGCTTGCGCGCGTGGATATGGATCTGAGAGGCGCCCTCGTCGACCGCGCGCCGCGCCTCCGCCGCGTACTCCTCGGGCGTGTAGGGGATCGCCGGGCACTGGTCCCGGTTGGCGATCACCCCGCTGATCGAGCAGCTGATGACAACTGGGTCCTCAAACGAACTCACTGTCCCTCCTCCTTCCGGTGCGCTTTAACTCGGTATATCGGGGGAAAGGCGCACCGGAACGTCATACCGGCATCACCCCGTGGCGCTTGCGCGGCTTTTCTACGTGCTTGTTTTTCGCCATGCGGAGGGCGTTGACGATGGTTGGCCTTGTCTCGCGCGGATCGATCACGTCGTCGATCACGGCGTTGCCGGCGGCGATGTAGGGGTCGATCTGCTCGCGCACCGCGTTCAGCATCGACTCTTTCGTCGCCTCAGGGTCGTCGGAGGCCTCGATCATCGAGCGGCCGATGATGTTTACCGCGCCCTCGGCGCCCATCACCGAGATCTCGGCCCCGGGCCAGGCGACGATCAGGTCCGGCTCGTAGGCCTTGCCGCACATCACGTAGTAGCCGGCGCCGTAGGCCTTGCGCACGACCACGGTCACCTTCGGCACCGTGGCGCGGCTGACTGCGTAGAGCATCTTCGCCCCGTGGCGGATGATCCCGGCGTGCTCGACCTTGGCGCCGACCATGAAGCCGGGCACGTCCTGGAGGAAGACGAGCGGGATGTTGAAGGCGTCGCAGAGGTTGATGAAGCGCGCCGCCTTGTCGGCCGAATCGTTGTCGAGGATGCCAGCCAGGTGCTTGGGCTGGTTGGCGACGATCCCCGCCGGCTGGCCGCCGAAGCGGGCGAAGCAGGTGATCAGCGTCCTGGCGAACTTCGGCTTGATGTCGAAGAACTCGCCGTCGTCGACGATCTCGCGGATCACGTCGTACATGTCGTAGGGCTGGCGCGAGGAGTCGGGGACGATCTCCATCAGCTTCTCCGACATCCGGTCGACCGGGTCGGAGACGTCGAGGACCGGCGGCTTCTCCTCGCAGTTGGCGGGGAAGTAGGAGAGGTACTGCTTGACCCGTTCGATGCACTCCGCGTCGTCTTTGACCTCGAGGTCCCCCACTCCGGACTTGCGGCAGTGGACCTTGGCCCCGCCAAGCTCCTCCATCGTGATGTCCTCGCCGGTGACGGCTTTGGTCAGGTGCGGGCCGGCGAGCGCCATCGCGCCCTGGCCGGAGACCATCGGCACGAAGTCGGCGAGGGCCGGGATGTAGGCGGTGCCGGCGGCGCAGGGGCCCATCATCGCCGCGACCATCGGGATCACGCCCGACATCTCGACCTCCTCTCGGAAGAGGTGGCCGGAGCCGGCGAAGAGCGAGCCCGCCGCCTCCTGGATCCGGGCGCCGGCCGAGTCGAGCAGCCAGATGAAGGGCATCCGCTTGGAGAGGGCCATCTCACGCAGGCGGGTGACCTTGAGCTCGCCGGTCATCCCCATCGAGCCGGCCATCACTGTGAAGTCGTAGGCGGCGACGCAGCAGGGGCGCCCGTCGACGTCGCCCCAGCCGGTGATCACGCCGTCGGCGGGGGCCTCCTTGCCCTCCATCGCCCGCTGGGCGAAATGGGGCCGGCCGTGGATGCCCATCTCGACGAAGGTGCCCTCGTCGACGAGCAGGTCGATCCGCTCGCGCGCGGTCATCTTGCCGCGCTCGTGCTGTTTGGCGATCTTCTCCTCGCCGCCGCCGAGCTTCGCCTTCTCGCGCCGCTCGTGCAGCTGCTCGGTCAGCTCGCCCAGGGGCGCGGTGCCGGGAAGGAGGTGTTTCGTCTCTTGCTCCGTGCTCCCCACTATCTGCCTTTCCACTGCGGATCGCGTTTCTCGAAGAATGCGGTGACGCCCTCGACGATGTCCTCGGTCGAGAAGGTGAGCGAGAGCTGCGAGCGCAGGTAGTCGAGCGCGTCGTCGACCGCCATGTCCTGCTGGCGGTACATCGCGTCGTGGCCGAGCCGCATCAGCACCGGGCTCTTGGAGGCGAGCTTCGTCGCCCACTCGGCGACTGCGGCGTCGAACTCGCCGGCCCGGACGACCTTGTTGGCGAGCCCGTACTCGACGGCCTGCTCGGCGCTCAGCCGCTCGCCCAGCAGCATCATCTCGTTGACCTTCTTGCGTGGGACGTTGCGGTAGATGATCGCCATGATCATGTAGGGGAAGGCGCCGACGTTGATCTCCGGCGTGCCGAAGGTGGCGCCCTCTTTGGCGATCAGCAGATCACAGGAGAGGGCGAGGCCCATCCCACCCGCGAGGACGTGGCCGTTGGCCGCGCAGAGGCTCGGCTTGCCGAGCCGCGGCATCAGCCGGAAATATTCAAGGAAAAGATCAGTTGCAAAATGCTTGCTGACAAGCGGTACATCTGCCCCGAAGCCGCCTAGATCGGCGCCAGCGCAAAAGACTTTCTCTCCCGCGCCTGTGAGCACGACGGCACGAACCTCCTCGGAATCGCGCGCGGTCTTCATCGCGTCGACCAGCTCGACCAGCATCTGTCCGGAGAGCATGTTGCGCTTCTCCGGGTTGTTCAGGGTCACCGTGGCGACCCCTTCGGCGACCTCGTACTTGACGACCTCGTAGTCCATCGGCTGGGGACCATAGCCGACTCCGCTGAAAGTAGGAAGTGCTACTGTCCACCGGGCACGAACCCGCGAACGAGGAGAGACCCATGGCGACCGCGACGACCGACGGCTCCAAAGTCATCAAGCCCAACTTCGAAGAGGGCACCAAGAGCTTCATCTTCAGCCAGGAGCACGAAGACCTGCGGGAGTCGATGGAGGCCTGGGTCAAGAAGGAGATGTACCCGCACCGCAACGAGTGGGAGGACACCTACTGGCCAACCGAGAAGATGAAGCGTGCCGGAGAGCTCGGCTTCCTCGGCCTCTGCTTCCCGGAGGAGTACGGCGGCCAGGGGGGCGACTACTACTACTCGCTGGTCCGCGCCGAGTGCATGAGCTACACCGGCTCCGGCGGCACCAACATGGGCTTCGCCGTGCAGACCGACATGGTCCTGCCCCCGATCCACCTGCTCGGCACCGAGGAGCAGAAGCGCCGCTACCTCGAACCGGGCCTCAAGGGCGAGAAGGTCGGCTGCCTCGGGATCACCGAGCCGGGCGCCGGCTCCGACGTCGCCGGCATTCGCACCACCGCGATCCGCGACGGCGACGAATTCGTCATCAACGGCTCCAAGACGTTCATCACCAACGGCCCGCGCGCCGACTTCATCGTCCTCGTCGCCAAGACCAACCCCGAGGAGCGCCACGCCGGCATCACCCTGTTCGTCGTCGACCTGCGCGACGAGAACGGCGAGAAGGTCCCGGGCTTCACCGTCTCGGCGGAGCTGGAGAAGATGGGGATGCACGCCTCCGACACCGGCGAACTCGCCTTCGAAGACGTCCGCGTCCCGGCCGACGCGATCCTCGGCGAAGAGGGCAAGGGCTTCTACCACATCGCCTGGGAGCTCCAGGGCGAGCGCCTAGTCGCCGCCGCCGGCTCCCACGCGGGGGCGGAACGGATGATCGAGAAGACCCTCGCCTACGCCAAGGAGCGCGAAGCCTTCGGCCGCCCGATCGGCAAGTTCCAGGCGATCCGCCACAAGTTCGCCGAGATGGCGACCAAGGCCGAGGCGGCGAAGCAGTTCACCTACGCGACCGCCTGGCGCTTCGGCAACGGCGAGTACCCGGTGCGGGAGATCACGATGGCCAAGCTCTTCTCCTCGCGGATCGCCTGCGAGGTCGCCGACGACTGCATCCAGATCCTCGGCGGCTACGGCTACATGAAGGAGTACGAGATCGAG
>DASSMU010000011.1:0-2720 GCA_035701465.1 Solirubrobacterales bacterium | reverse complement strand
ACCCGGTCGAGCTCGGACTCGTCGACTTTGGCGTTCTTCAGCTGCTTCATCGCCCCCATCCCGGGCATCATCCCGAGCAGGCTGCTGAGCGGGCCCATTTTGCGCACCTGTTTCAGCTGCTGGAGGAAGTCTTCAAGCGTGAACTGGTTGCTCTTCAGCTTCTTCTCGAGGTCGAGCGCCTGCTCCTCGTCGATCTGCTGCTCGGCTTTCTCGATCAGGCTGAGCACGTCGCCCATGCCGAGGATGCGCGAGGACATGCGGTCGGGATGGAAGCGATCGAAGGCCTCGAGCTTCTCCCCGGTCGAGGCGAAGAGGATCGGCTTGCCGGTGACCGCCTTGACCGAGAGCGCGGCCCCGCCGCGGGCGTCGCCGTCGAGCTTGGTCATCACGACGCCGTCGAACTCGGCTGCCTCGGCGAAGGATTCCGCCACGCCGACGGCGTCCTGGCCGGTCATCGCGTCGACGACGAGCAGGACGTCGTGGGGCTTGACCCGCTTGCGGATCTTCGCCAGCTCCTCCATCAGGTCCTGGTCGATGTGGAGGCGGCCGGCGGTGTCGACAATCAGCACGTCGCGGCGCTCCTCGCGGGCGCGGTCGAGCGCCCAGCCGGCGATCTCGCCCGGGTCGGCGTCGGTGCCTTTCTCGTAGACGTGAGCGCCAACGCGCTCGCCGACGGTGACCAGCTGGTCGACGGCGGCAGGGCGGTAGACGTCGCAGGCGGCGAGGGCGACGTCCTTCTTGCCGTTCTCACGCAGGAAGCGGGCGAGCTTGGCGCAGGCGGTCGTCTTGCCCGAGCCCTGCAGCCCGGCCATCAGGATCACGGTCGGACCGCCGGTGGCGAAGGCGAGCTCGCTCCCGGTCCCGCCCATCAGCCCGGTCAGCTCCTCGTTGACGATCTTGACCACCTGCTGGCCGGGATCCAAGCTCTCCAGAACCTCGGCCCCGAGGCAGCGCTCCTTCAGCGTCGCCGTAAAGGATTTGACGACCTTGAAGTTGACGTCGGCCTCGAGCAGCGCAAGCCGGATCTCCCGCATCGCCGAGTCGACATCGCCCTCGCTCAGCTTCCCGCGGGAGCGGACCTCGGAGAGCGTCGCCTGCAGCCGGTCTGAAAGCTGGTCGAACACTGCTCGCAGCTTAGCCGCGCCGCTGCGGTCGTATTTCCTGCCGTATAGCGATGGAAACTACGACCGCAAGCGTCGTTCGCGTGCCATCGCACCATTGGTGTCGCATTTCCCGCCGCATAACGGCGGGTTCTACGACCGCACGGTCACTCGGCAAGGAGGGCGTTGGCGAAGTCGGATGGGTCGAAGGGGCGCAGGTCCTCCAGGGACTCGCCGGTGCCGATCAGCTTTACCGGGATGTTGAGCTCCGCCGCGATTGCCAGGACGATGCCGCCCTTGGCGGTGCCGTCGAGCTTGGTCAGGACCACGCCGTCGACCTCGGCTGACTCGGCGAAGAGCTGGGCCTGGCGCAGGCCGTTCTGGCCCGTGGTCGCATCTATGGACAGGAGGGTCTCGTGGGGGGCGCCGGGGAGTTGCTTGGTCAGGACGCGGCGGACCTTGGCCAGCTCGTCCATCAGGTTGCTCTGGGTGTGCAGGCGGCCTGCCGTGTCGACTATGACCACGTCGGCGTCGCGGGCGCGAGCGGCCTCGACCGCGTCGAAGGCGACGGAGCCGGGGTCGGCCCCCTCCTCCCCGCGGATCAGCTCGGCGCCGGCGCGCTCGGCCCACTCGGCCAGCTGCTCGGCCGCGGCGGCGCGGTAGGTGTCGGCGGCTCCGAGGACCACGGAGAGGCCGAACTCCCTCGAGAGGTGCCAGGCGATCTTGCCGATCGTCGTCGTCTTGCCGGTGCCGTTGACGCCGACCATCAGCAGCACCGCCGGCTCGCCGCTTAGGTCGATCGGGGCGCGCCCGGTCGAGGCGACCTCGGCGAGGATCTCGATCAGGCGCTCACGCACCGCCTCGCCGTCGGCGGCGACGTTGCCGGCCTCGACCTCGTGCTCGAGCCGTTCGACCACCTTGGCCGTGGTCGGGGCGCCGACGTCGGCGAAGATCAGCGCCTCCTCCAGCCGCTCCCAGGTCTCGTCGTCGATCCGCTCGAAGAGGCTGGCCGAGATCTCCTCGGTCAGCGCCTGGCGGCTCTTGGAAAGGCTCTCACGCAGGCGGCGGAAAACGCCGCGACGCTGCTCGGGGCTCTCAGCCGCCGAGGCGTTCGCGCTCTCGCGCGAACCGAGGTTGAATATCTCCCGCCACTCCGTCGCCATCCGATTTCCCCGCGGAGGCTATCCGGGCGGCGGCAAGGAGCTCGTCCACGGCCTCGCGCAGGTATGCGGAGATCCGTTCGAGATCGGGCATCGAGGCGCGGTCGGCGAGGATCCCGAAGCCGACCTTGCCGTTGTAGCTGACGATCGCGATCGCCAGGGCGTGGCGGCGGGCGAGGAAGCCGATCGGGAAGACCCCTTCGACCTCCCGTCCGAGCAGGTAGAAGGGAATCTGCGGCCCGGGGAAGTTGGTGACGAGGAGGTTGAAGAGCCGTGTCGAGAAGTTGATCGCGGCGGTCGGGCCAAGGAGCAGCGGGGGCGCGAAGTCGCGGAACCAGTCGTTGAGCCCCCAGATCGCCTCGGCGCCGAGCGGCTGCTTGGAGGACTTGAGGGCGTCCATGCCCAGGTGTACGGCCTGGACCCGCTCGACCGGGTCGGCGATGCCCACCGGCAGCGGTCC
>DASSMU010000010.1:0-2489 GCA_035701465.1 Solirubrobacterales bacterium | reverse complement strand
AGGCCGGCGGCGACGACGTTCTTGGCGACGTAGCGGGCGGCGTAGGCGGCGGAGCGGTCGACCTTGGAGGGATCCTTGCCGGAGAAGGCGCCGCCGCCGTGGCGGGCCATGCCGCCGTAGGTGTCGACGATGATCTTGCGGCCGGTGAGGCCGGCGTCGCCGACCGGGCCGCCGATCACGAACTTGCCGGTCGGGTTGACGAGGAAGTGCCGGCGCAACTCGGCCTCGTCGAAGAGACCGGCGGCCTCGGCGCCGAGCACCGGCAGCACCACTGCCTCCCAGAGGTCGGGCTTGATCTTCGACTCCGACTCGACGCCCTCGGCGTGTTGGGTCGAGATCAGCAGCTTCTCGACCCGCACCGGGCGGCCGTCGGCGTAGCGGACCGTGACCTGGGTCTTGCCGTCGGGGCCGAGGTAGTCGAGGCTGCCGTCCTTGCGCACCGCCGCAAGCCGCTCGGCGAGCCGGTGGGCGAGGTGGATCGGCATCGGCATCAGCGCCTCGGTCTCCTCGGTCGCGTAGCCGAACATCATCCCCTGGTCCCCCGCGCCGGCGATCAGCAGCTCGTCCTCGACCGACTCTGTCCGCGTCTCGTAGGCCTTGTCGACGCCCTGGGCGATGTCGGGCGACTGCTTGTCGAGCGATACGAGGACCGAGATGTGGTCGCAGTTGTAGCCGTAGTCGCCGTGGTCGTAACCGATCTCGCGGATCGTCTCGCGGACCAGCTCGGGCACGTCGAGGTGGACGTCGGTCGAGATCTCGCCCGAGACCACCGCCATGCCGGTGTTGACCAGGGTCTCGCAGGCGACGCGGCCCTCCGGATCCCCGGCCATCACCGCGTCGAGCACGGCGTCGGAGATCTGGTCGCAGACCTTGTCGGGGTGGCCCTCGGTGACGGACTCGGAAGTGAAGAGGTACTCGCCCTCGGCGAGCGGCTGTGTATCGCTCATGGCCAAAGCCTAAATGGTGTCGAGCAATGTTGGCTCAACGGCCCTGGCGGGTGCCTGAATGCGGCACGAAGTCGATCACCAGCGGCACCCCCTCCAGCGCGTAGGTCTCGCGCAGGCGGTTCTCCAGGTGATAGGCCCAGTCGCGGATGATCAGCTTGCGGTCGTTGACCTGGATCGCGATCCGCGGCGGCCTCTCGCCCACCTGCGCGGCGTAATAGAGCCGCAGGCGACGGCCGCGACGCGACGGTGGCGGCGTCTTGGCGACGACGTCGGCGACGAAGCGGTTCAGCTCCGGCGTCGGGATCCGCTCGCCGGCCCGGTCGGCCAGCTCCAGCGCCTTCGGCAGCAGGTTGGCGACGTTGCGACCCCGCGTCGCCGAGCAGGTGATCACGGCGGGACGCAGGCGCAGCTTCTGCCCGACCCGGGCGCGGGCGTCGTCGATGTCGGTGCTGGTCACGTCCCACTTGTTGAGCACCAGCAGGGTCGCGCAGCCGGCCCGCATCGCGATCTCCGCCACGCGCAGGTCCTCGGCGGTGACGCCCTCGGAGGCGTCGCAGACGACGAGGGCGACGTCGGCGCGCTCGACCGCGTGTTCGGAGCGCAGCTGGGCGTAGTAGTCGACCGTGCCGGCGACCTTGGAGCGGCGGCGCAGGCCGGCGGTGTCGACGAGGATCACGCGGCGGCCGTCGACCTCGACCTCGGTGTCGATCGCGTCGCGGGTGGTGCCGGCGCGGGCAGAGACGATCACCCGCTCGGAGCCGAGGAAGGCGTTGACCAGCGAGGACTTGCCCGCGTTGGGACGGCCGATCACTGCGACGCGGACGGCGTCGTCGGGCTCGGCCGGCCGCGCCCGCTCGCCGAGCAGCTCGACCACGCGGTCGAGCAGGTCGCCGCTTCCGAGGCCGTGGGTGGCGGAGACGGGCAGCGGCTCCCCCAGCCCGAGCTGGTTCAGCTCCGCGGTCATGTGCTCGTCCTCGGGCCGGTCGAGCTTGTTGGCGACGACGACGACCGGCACGTCGGCCCCGCGCAGGGTCTTCGCCAGATCGACGTCGCCGGCGCGCACGCCGGCGCGGGCGTCGACGACCAGCATCACCACGTCGGCCTCGGCGATCCCAAGACGCGCCTGCTGCTGGATGTCGCGCGCCAGCTCGGACTCGTCCTCGATGTCGATGCCGCCGGTGTCGAGCAGCTCGAAGGCGACCCCGTTCCAATCGCAGCGCACCCGCTTGCGGTCGCGGGTGACCCCCGGCTCGGCATGGGTGACGGCCTCCCTCCCGCCGGCGAGCCGGTTGACCAAGGTGCTCTTGCCGACGTTGGGGAAACCGACGACGGCGACGATCGGCAGCCGTCTCATAGCGCCCCCTTCCGGTGCGCTTTATCCCCGAATAGGGGGGGAAAGGCGCACCGGAAGCTCATGCGAGTCCCCGATCGCGGGCGAGGGACTCGATCCGGTCGAGGACCTCGTCGAGGGCGAGACCGGTGGTGTCGATCTCCACGGCATCGTCGGCCGCGCGCAGGGCACTGTGCTCGCGCGTCTCGTCG
>DASSMU010000009.1:0-6095 GCA_035701465.1 Solirubrobacterales bacterium | reverse complement strand
GAGACTTGACCAAGCCGCCGCCGCCGTGCGCGAGGCGGAAGGGGTCGAGTTGACCCAGGTAGGCGAAGTCGTCGCCGGCGAGGAGGTCGAGATCAGGCTGCCCGGCGGGGAGCGGCTGGAGGCGGCGGGATTCGACCAACTCGCATGAGGCTCTCGCTGCCGAGCAACGCCCGCACCCCGCGTCGCTCCAACATCGCCTCGGCGACCAGTGCCGGCTCGGGCTTGTAGTGGCCGGTCTCGACCAGGCTCTTCAGCTGTCGGGGTTGCATTCTGCGTCTCATCTCTTCAGCTGTTGCGGCTGCATCTGAGTCTCATATCGGCTCCTTGCCCAGGATCCTTAGTAATGAGTACTCGCACATCTGTCCATGGCTTATGGGGGATACCCTTTGCCCATGGCGAACGGTTCGACGCGCATCCTCCTCGTCGACGACGAGCAGTCGATTCAGACCCTGCTCAGCTACCCGCTGCGCAAGGACGGCTACCACGTCACCTCCGCCCAGGACGGCCGCGAAGCCCTGCAGCGCTTCGACGAGGCGCGCTTCGACCTGGTGATCCTAGACCTGATGCTGCCCAAGCTGGACGGGGTCGAAGTCTGCCGCCAGCTGCGCTCGCGCAGCCAGGTCCCAATCATCATGCTGACCGCGAAGGGCTCGGAGACCGACAAGGTCGCAGGGCTCGAGGTCGGCGCCGACGACTACATAACCAAGCCCTTCTCGATGCGCGAGTTCCGCAGCCGGGTCAAGGCGGCGCTGCGGCGGTCGCGGATGGTCGGCGAGCCGCTCGACGAGGAGACGATCGACCAGGGCGACCTCAGGGTCGACTTCGGCCGCCGCATGGTCACCCTGCGCGAGGAGGAGATCCGGGTCACCTTCGTCGAGTTCGAGATCCTCGGCGCCCTCGCCCGCTCTCCGGGTCGCGTGCTCACCCGTGAGGCGCTGCTCGAGCACGTCTGGGGGGACTCCGAGTACCGCGACCCCCGCACCGTCGACGTCCACATCCGCCACCTGCGCGAGAAGCTTGAGAGCGACCCCAAAGAGCCCGAGTTCCTCTTCACCGTGCGCGGGGTCGGCTACCGGTTCAGGGAGTAGGTAGAGACCGTGCAGCGGTTCAGGCCTTCCAGCCTGGGCAACCGAATCACACTCACCGCGCTGGCGATCGCGGTCGGCACCGTGCTGGTCGTCTACGTCTACACGGTCGCGATCGGCGGCGCCGCCAGCGGCCAGGGCGCGGTCAAGGCGCAGATCCTCGTCGGCGGCCTCTTCGCGATCGTCGCCACGCTCGGGGTCGGGATCTACTTCGCCCGCATCGCCTCCGGCAGCATCCACAGCCTCCAGGAGGCCGCCCGCAAAGTCGCCGACGGCAACTTCGAGACACCGATCCCGATCTCCTCGGCCGGCCAGCTCGGCCAGCTCGCCCGCACCTTCAACGAGATGCAGCGGCGACTTGCCGAGCTCGACAGCGCCCGCAAGCAGTTCATCGCCAATGCCTCGCACGAGCTGCGCACACCCATCTTCAGCCTCGGCGGCTTCGTCGAGCTGCTCGAGGAAGAGGACCCGAGCCCGGAGGAGCGCGACGAGTTCATCCACACGATGCGCCAGCAGATCGAGCGCCTGACCAAGCTCACGGCCGACCTGCTCGACCTCTCCCAGCTAGACGCCGGTGCCGTGGCGATGAAGAGCAGCGACGTCGATATCGGCTCGCTCGCCCGCGAAGTCACCCGCGAGTTCGGCCCGCGAGCCGATCGCCACGGCTCGCGCCTGGAGTTGCGCACCCCGGCCGAGCCGGTAATTGCCAGCGCTGACCCTGATCGGGTGCGCCAGGTGATCCGTATTCTCCTCGACAACGCCCTCACGCACACGCCCGAGGGCACCAAGGTCACCGTGACCACCTACTCCGTAAACCGCCGCGCCGAGCTGACCGTCTCCGACGACGGTCCGGGCATCCCACGCCGCGTGCAGGGCCGCATCTTCGAGCGCTTCTACACCGCCGATTCAGCCGGTGGATCGGGGCTCGGGTTGGCGATCGCCCGCGAGATCGCGCAGCGGATGCAGGGCCGGGTCGCGATCGCCTCGAGCAAGCGCTTCACCGCCTTCACGCTGGACCTGCCGCGTTCGCGAGCGGGGACGGCTCAGCCGGCCCCGGGTCTGCCCTCCAGGGCGGCCGTGTGAGGGCCGGCGTCCGCTGGATCGCTGCGCCGCTGGCGCTAGCGTTGGCGCTCGCCGGTTGCGGCGGTTCGGGCGGAGGTGGCTCCTCCTCGCAAGCAACTGCCGGAGGCACACGGGAAACGCCACAGGTGATCGTCGAGGCATCGACACCCGGCTTCAATGCGGCGCGGGTCTACCGGGAAGCCTCGCCCGGCGTGGTCACGATCCGCTCGATCTTCGGCGAAGGCGGAGGTGCCGCCGAGGGGTCTGGCTTCGTCCTCGACACCAGCGGGCGCATTGTCACCAACGCCCACGTCGTCACCGACGAATCGGGCGGCGGTTCCCGCAAGCCGGCCAAGGAAGTGTTCATCGAGTTCCCCGACCGCAACGTCGTTCCTGCCAACATAGTCGGCTTCGACCCCTTCGCCGACGTGGCCCTGCTGGAAGTCGAGCCGGACGGCTTCGCGCTGCATCCGTTGAAGCTGGGCGACGACCGCAAGCTCGAGGTCGGCCAGCCGGTGGCGGCGATCGGCAGTCCCTTCGGCGAGCAGCAGTCGCTCTCGGTTGGGGTCGTCTCGGCGACCGATCGGTCGGTCGAATCGCTGACCAAGTTCCAGATCGAGGGGGCGATCCAGACCGACGCCTCGATCAATCCCGGCAACTCGGGCGGCCCCCTGCTCGACGCCGGCGCCCGTGTCCTCGGCATTAACGAGCAGATCGAGACCGAATCCGGCTCCAACTCCGGCGTCGGCTTCGCCGTGCCGATCTCGGCGGTCAAACGCTCGCTCGCCCAGCTGGAGCGCAACGGGAAAGCCGAATACGCCTACATCGGCGTCTCCACCCAGCCGCTCTATCCCCAGCTGGCCAAGAAGCTCGGTCTCGACACCGACCACGGCGGCCTGATCTCCGAAGTCGTCTCCGGCAGCCCCGCCGACGAAGCCGGCCTGCGGGCGGGCAACGGCAAACTGCGCTTCCAGGCCGCCGTCTACAAAACCGGCGGCGACGTGATCCTCGCGGTCGAAGGCCGCAAGGTGATCGGCCCCAACGACCTAGCCGGCCTCGTCTCCCACTACAAGCCGGGTGAAACGATCACGCTTGACGTCCTCCGCGAGGGCAAGGAAGCCGAAATCGAAGTCAAGCTGGGCAAGCGCCCCAGCGGCTGAACGCCGCCCGACCGCCCCGGCCTGTAGAAACCTCAGATGCTTCAGGAAGTCTCCCTCGGCCAAAAGTCCCTCGCCGACTACACCCACATCGCCGGCAAGGAGACGATCGAACGCATCCGCGAGCTGGCCGAGCCGATGAAGGGCCACCGGGTCCTGCACGTCAGTGCCACCGCTTTTGGCGGCGGGGTCTCGGAGATCCTCTACACGATCGTGCCGCTGATGCGCGACATCGGGCTCGACGCGCACTGGCACGTGATCTTCGGCAAGGAGGAGTTCTTCAACGCGACCAAGCTGCTCCACAACTCGCTGCAGGGCGCGGAGGAGACGTTGAGCGATGAGCAGTGGCAGGTCTTCGACGAGATCAACGCGATCAACGCAGAGGGCCTGCAGGGCGAGTGGGACACGGTGATCGTCCACGACCCCCAGCCGATCGGGCTGCGGCGCGGCGCCGGCGAGAAGGGCCGCAACTGGATCTGGCGCTGCCACATCGACCTCTCCGAGCCCAACCCGGCACCGATCGCCCGGCTGCTGCCGATGATCGAGGAATACGACGCGACCGTCTGGCACATGCCCGCCTACGTGCCGAAGGACGTCGCCGCCGAAAACGGGGTACGGATCATCCCGCCCGCGATCGACCCGCTCTCGCCGAAGAACATGGCCTTCTCGCCTGACGACGCTGCCTTCGTCGCCCGCCAGTTCGGGATCGACGTCGACCGCCCGCTGCTGACTCAGGTCTCCCGCTTCGACCCCTGGAAGGACCCGATGGGGGTGATCGACGCCTACCGCATCGTCCACGAGCAGGTGCCCGACGTGCAGCTCGCCCTGGTCGGCTCGATGGCGACCGACGACCCCGAGGGCTGGGAGTTCTTCCAACACACCTTCGAGTACGCCGACGGCGACGACGACATCAAGATCCTCAACAACCTCAACAACGTCGGCGCAATCGAGGTCAACGCCTTCCAGTCCCAGTCCGACGTGTGCCTACAGAAGTCGATCCGCGAGGGCTTCGGCCTGACCGTCACCGAGGCGCTCTGGAAGGGGCGCCCGACCATCGGCGGCAACGTCGGTGGCATCCCGCTGCAGATCGTCGACGGCGAGAGCGGCTACCTGGTCGACTCGCCCGAGCAGTGCGCCCAGCGCTGCCTGGAGATCCTCGCCGACCCGGAGCTCGGCAAGCAGCTCGGCCGCGCCGGCAAGGAACACGCCCGCCGCGAGTTCCTCTCGCCGCGGCTGCTGCGCGACTGGGTCGAACTGCTGGCTGAGCTCGACACATAGGCCGGGAACGGCGCGGGTAGTCTGGGCACGTGGCGGAGAGCGCGGACCCACTGATCATTGTCTCGAATCGGGGGCCGGCGCAGTTCGAGCGCGACGAGCAGGGCGAGCGCACCGTGCGACGCGGCGGCGGCGGGCTTGTGACCGCCCTCTCCGGCCTCGTCTCCCACCGCGACGCGCTCTGGATCGCCTCGGCGATGACCGACGAGGACATCGCCGTCTCCGAAGAGCGCGGCGGGCCGGTCGACCTCTCGATCGACGGCATCGACTACCGCGTGCTGCTGGTGGGCAGCGACAACGACGCCTACGAGCGCTTCTACAACGTGATCGCCAACCCGATCCTCTGGTTCATCCAGCACTACCTCTGGGACCTTTCCAACGCCCCCGACATCCGCCAGGAGGAGCTCGACGCCTGGGACTTCGGCTACCAGGCGGTCAACCGCGACATCGCCACCGCGGTGCTGAGCCAGATCGAGGGCCGCGAGCGGCCGCTGGTGATGCTGCACGACTACCACCTCTACACGGCGCCGGGAATGATCCGGGCCGAGCGCCCCGACGCCTTCCTCCACCACTTCGTCCACATCCCCTGGTCCCAGCCCGACAGCTGGCGGATCCTGCCGGGGCGGATCCGCGAGGCGCTCTTCCGCGGCATGCTCGCCAACGACATCATCGGCTTCCACACCGGTCACTACTGCATCAACTTCCTGCGCTGCTGCGACGAACTGCTCGAGGCCGACGTCGACTACGAACTGGGCCTGGTCCGCCACGCCGGCGGCGAGACGCGGGCGCGCGCCTACCCGCTCTCGATCGACGCCGAGCGGCTTCGCCGGGCAGCGGAGTCTCCTGAGGTAGCCGAGGCCGAGCGCGAGGTGCTCGAGCGCCGCCGTAAGTACCTGATCATCCGCGTCGACCGGGCCGACCTCTCCAAGAACGTGCTCCGCGGTTTCACCGCCTTCGACACCTTCCTCACCCAGCACCCCGAGTTCCGTGAACAGGTCACCTTCATCGCCCACCTGCAGCCCTCGCGCCAGGACGTGCCCGAGTACGTCGAGTACCTGGAGCGGATCGAGGCCCTGGTCGCGGTCGTCAACCACCGCCACGGCACCACCGACTGGATGCCGATCGACCTGAAGATCTACGAGAACTTCCCCGAGGCGGTCGCCCGCTACAAGCACTTCGACCTGCTGATGGTCAACTCGCTCTTCGACGGGATGAACCTGGTCGCCAAGGAGGCGCCGGCGGTAAACACCCGCGACGGCGTGCTGATGCTCTCGGAGAACACCGGCTCCCACGAGGAGTTGGCCGACTCCGCGCTCTCGGTCAACCCCTTCGACATCCAGGAGCAGGCCGACGCGATCTACCGGGCGCTGACAATGGATCCCGAGGAGCGGCGACTGCGGGCGCAGCACTTGAAGGAGCTGGTCTTTGCTCGGAATCCGGGGGACTGGGTCGATGAGCAGTTGCGGGATATCGCGGAGTTGCGCGAGAGCGTTGCTTAGGAGGAGGTCGGGTGGCC
>DASSMU010000008.1:0-4916 GCA_035701465.1 Solirubrobacterales bacterium | reverse complement strand
GCCGTGCAGGCCGGAATCGTCCCCATCGCCTCCTCGGTGGTTGAGTTGATCACCTCGATCGTCTCCGAGTCCTCGGGCCCGACCCACTCGCCGCCTATGAAGATCGTGTCCTTGGCCTGAAGCTCAGCTGCGGTTGCCATTGCGCCTCCTCGATAGCCCGAAATCGTTGTCAGTCGTCTCACGACTGCTGTGTTGAGCACACCATAGGGTGCATAACTCAGCGATCGCTTGCAGCCACCGCCAGATCCGGCTCTGCGGGCAAGCCCGGGCCGGGGATGGCCCGCGCGTCCCGCGCGTGCAGGAGCTTGCCGCAGCGCTCGCAGATGCCGCGGTCGCTGACGGGGCCGCCGCACTCCTTGTGGACGATCAGCATCGGCGGCCCGTCGGGGTTGGGGGAGTAGCGGTCGCCCCAGGCGAGCAGCGCGATCAGGGCCGGCCAGAGGTCGAGTCCCTTCTCGGTGAGGAAATACTCGTAGCGCTCCGGGTTCTGCTGATAGGCCCGCCGCTCGAGGATGTCCTCCTCGACCAATCGCTGCAAGCGCGCGGCAAGCACGTTGCGGGCGATTCCGAGGCCCTTCTGCAGCTCGTCGAAGCGCCGGTTGCCGTTCATCACGTCGCGCACGATCAGCAGCGACCAGCGCTCGCCGACCACCTCCAGGGAGCGGGCGATCGAGCAGATCTGCCCCGGATAGTCGTTGCGCAGCACAAAGTGATCTTGGCACACTGAGTTGCGTCAAGCAACCCAGTCCGGTTAGGGTCAGGCAAAACGCGAGTTGCTTCAAGCAACCAACCCGGCTGACTTCGTCGTTTCCGGTGCATAGACACCCCAAACGACGAAGTCACCGAAGATTGGAGGGTGCGATGAGGCTGATCCCGAGACATAGGCATCACCACCGGCCGAGGCCGCCGCGGGTCCCGATAAGCCAGGCCGAGATCACCGCGGACCTGCTCTATCCGGCAAGCCCGCGGGCGCTGCGCCAGACGGTGTCGATACGCGGCCGGGGGGCCCGGTGAGCGCCGAAGGCGTGGCGGCTGAAGAAGGGGGCGCCGTCGAGGCGGCGCTCGCCTTCGCCGAGGCGAGCCCGGAGACGACCCGCGAGCGCACCCTGGTCTGGCAGGACCCGTTGCCGACCGCAGCGGCGGGGGCGACGATGACCGGCATGGAGTACATGCGGGCGATCGTCGCCGGCGAGTTGCCACCACCGCCGATCGCGGTGACGATGCGGATCCGTCCGATCGAGCTCGGCGAGGGCCGCGCCGTCTTCGAGGGCGAGCCGGGGGAGGAGCACTACAACCCGATCGGCGTCGTCCACGGCGGCTACGCCGCGACCCTGCTCGACTCCGCCCTCGGCTGCTCCGTGCACACCACGCTGCCGGCCGGCGTCGGCTACACCTCGCTCGGCCTCGAGGCCAAGTACGTGCGCCCGATCACCCGCGACACCGGCCGCGTCCTCTGCGAGGCCAACGTCCTCTACGGCGGTCGCCGCCAGGCGACGGCGGAGGCCAACCTGACCGCGGCCGACAGCGGCAAGCTGCTGGCGCACGGGATCGCCACCTGCATGATCCTCGGCGGCTGAGGCAGGGGCTAGGAGGAAAGCGACCGAGCCAACGCCGTGAGCAGGCGCACCCCGAAGCCGCTGCCGTCGCTGCCGGTGTAGGGACGGCCGACGTCCCAGGCGGTGCCGGCGATGTCGAGGTGGGCCCAGGGGGTCTCGCCGACGAACTCCTCGAGGAAGGAGGCGGCGGAGATCGTGCCGGCCTTGCGCTTGGGCGCCGCGTTGGTGAGGTCGGCGAAGGTGCCCTTCATCAGCGCCTTGTACTCGGGGTGCAGCGGCAGGCGCCAGACCAGCTCGCCGGTCTCGCGGCCGACCCGCTCGACCGCGGCGGCGAGCTCGTCGTCGTTTGAGATCACCGCGGCGTAGGTCGAGCCGAGGGCGATCATCACGGCGCCGGTCAGGGTCGCGATGTCGACGATCCGCTCGGCCCCGAGCTCGGCCGCGTAGGCGAGGGCGTCGGCGAGGATCAGGCGCCCCTCGGCGTCGGTGTTGTTGATCTCGACCGTCTTGCCGCTGTACTGGGTGATGATGTCGCCGGGCTTGATCGCCGTTCCCGAGGGCATGTTCTCGGTCGAGGGTACGACCGCGATCAGCTCGATCTCCAGCCCCAGCTCGGCGACCGCCCCGACGGCCTCGATCACCGCGGCGGCGCCCGACATGTCCATCTTCATCTCCTGCATACCCGGGGCGGACTTGAGCGAGATACCGCCGGTGTCGAAGGTGACGCCCTTGCCGACCAGGCCGAGGGTCTTGCCGGAGCCGCCACCGCTGTAGCGCAGGACGATCAACCGCGGATCCTCGGTGCTGCCCTGACTGACCGCGACCAGGCCGCCCATGCCCTTGGCGGCGATCTCCTCGCGGCCGAGCACTTCGACGCTGAGCGCGTCGTGCGCGGCGGCGATCTCGCTCGCGCGCTCGGCGAGGAACGACGGGGTGGCGACGTTGGAGGGCAGGCTCTGCAGGTCGCGGGCGCGGTTCTGCGCCTCGGCGCAGACGCGGGCGGCCTCGACCGTCGCGGCGATGCTCTCCGGGGCCAGTAGGACGAGTGAGTCGAGCGATGGCGGCGCTGGATCCTCCGGGTCCTTGCTGATAAAACGGTCGAAGCGGTAGGCGCCGAGGATCGTTCCGGTGACCAGGCCCTCGGCGAGGCCCGTGTCGTCCTCGGATCCGGGCAGTACCCAGGCGATCGACGTCGCGCTCAGCTTGGCGGCCTCTTTCGCCGCGATCGCCGCCGCGATCCGGGCGCGCTCGGCGTCCAGATCTCCGCGCTTGCCGAGGCCGACGACGAGGACGCGACCCGGACGCTCCGGGTGCAGCATCGCCAGCTTCTTGAAGCCGCTCTTGGCATCGCCTGCCCCCGGCGCCGAGGAAAGCTCGGCCGGCAGCTGCTCACCCTCGCAGAGGCCGACCGCGAGCAGGCCGGCGTCGACCGCGGCGATCTCGGGCTGGCTGACGGAGGCCTTCATCGGAGCGCGAGTCTATGACGTTGCGCACGGCGGTTGCCCCCGGTCCCTCGCTATCGTCCAAGGTGTGGGCCAGCTGGCCCTGATCGAGCCGAGACCCGGCATAAACACTCAGAGAAAGGCAGCCATGCCCAGCACAGTCATCCTCGGAACCGCGCGCACGCCCTTCGGCAAGATGGGCGGCACCCTCTCCTCACTCGACGCCACCGACCTCGGCGGCCACGCCATCTCGGCGGCGCTGGAGCGCTCCGGCGTCGCCCCCGAGCAGGTCCAGCAGGTCGTCTTCGGACAGGTCCTGCAGGCCGGCCAGGGCCAGATCCCCTCGCGCCAGGCCCAGATCAAGGGCGGCATCCCCAGGGAGGTGCCCTCGGAGACGATCAACAAGGTTTGCGCCTCGGGCATGCGCTCGGTCGGCCTCGCCGACATGGCGATCCGCGCCGGCGACACCGACGTCGCCGTCACCGGCGGCATGGAGTCGATGAGCCAGGCCCCGCACCTTCTTCCCGGCGCCCGCTTCGGCTACCGCATGGGCCATGTCGAAACGATCGACGCGATGGTCCACGACGGCCTCACCAACCCCTTCACCGAGAAGCAGATGATCAACGAGGCGAGCGAGGTCTCCAACGAGCTGGAGATCACCCGCGCCGACATGGACAGCTTCGCCGAGCGCTCTCACCGGCTCGCGGCCGAGGCGACCGACGCCGGCCGTCTCGCCGACGAGATCGTCGGCGTCACCGTCAAGTCGCGCAAGGGCGAGCACACGGTCGAGGCCGACGAGGCGATCCGCGCCGAGACCACGGTCGAGACCCTCGCCGGGCTGCGCGCGATCGGCGGCGAGGACGCAACCCACACCGCCGGCAACGCCCCCGGCGTCAACGACGGCGCCGGGGCGATCGTCGTCGCCTCCGAAGAGTGGGCCGAAAAGGAAGGCCGCCCCGTGCTGGCCCGCGTCCTCTCCTACGGCACGGTTGCCGACGACTTCCCCTACCTGGCGAAAACTCCGGCCAACGCCGCCAGGCAGGCGCTGGAGAAGATCGGCAAGACCCCTGCGGACGTCGACCTCTGGGAGATCAACGAGGCCTTCGCCTCGGTCGCGATCAACTCGGTGCGGATGCTCGACGTCGACAAAGACAAGGTCAACGTCAACGGCGGCGCGATCGCCCTCGGCCACCCGATCGGCGCCTCCGGCGCCCGCATCGTCGGCTCGCTCGTCCACGAGCTCGGCCGTCGCGGCGGCGGCATCGGCGTCGCGGCGATCTGCTCCGGCGGCGGGCAGGGCGACGCGATCGTGATCGAGGTCGACGCCTCCTAGGGCCGTGGGCCGCGCCGCGGCGTTCTTCGACCTGGACAAGACCCTGATGGCGGGTTCGTCGGGGATGCAGTTCGCCCGTGTCGCGACGCGGCACGGGCTCGTCGGCCGGCGCCAGCTGGCAAGCTGGGGCTTCGAGCACCTGCGCTACCGGCTGCGCGGGACCACGGACGAGCGCACGACCGAGGTGCTGCGCGTCGCCCGCGAGCTGATCGCAGGGGTTCCCGCCCGCAGCTTCGAGCGGATGAATCCCGAGGTGATGGCGGCGATCCTGCCCCGCGTCTACCCGCAGATGCTCGACGAGGTCTACGGCCACCAGGACGCCGGCCGGCCGACCTTCATCGTCAGCGCCGCCGGCAGCGGCGTGGTGGAGCCCCTTGCCGCCGTGCTCGGCATGGACGGAGGCGTGGGCACGAAATACGAAGTCGACGCGGACGGGACCCTCACCGGCCGCTTCGACGGCCCCTTCGTCTACGGCGAGGGCAAGGTCGAGGCGATGAGGCGGTTCGCCGAGAAGCACGACATCGACATGGAGGCCTCCTACGCATACTCCGACTCGGCCAGCGACCTGCCGATGCTGCGCTCAGT
>DASSMU010000007.1:0-7915 GCA_035701465.1 Solirubrobacterales bacterium | reverse complement strand
CGCCCGATTTCGTCGAGGCGATGTGGCTGATGCTGCAAGCCGAGGAGCCTGACGACTACGTCGTCGCGACCGGCGAGAAGCACTCGGTGCGCGAGGCGCTCGACGTCGCCTTCGCCCATGCCGGGCTCGACCCCGACGAGCACGTCGAGATCGACCCCCGCTACTTCCGCCCCGCCGAGGTGGACTCGCTGCTGGGCGACGCGAGCAAGGCCCGCGAGAAGCTCGGCTGGGAGCCGAAGGTGCGGTTCCGCGAGCTGATCGAGCTGATGGTCGACGCCGACGTGGCCGCGCTCGACGAACAGCTCTCCGGGAAGGCCGCGAGGTGAACGACGAGCGCTCTCCCGATCCCGCCTTCTGGCAGGGGAAGGACGTGGTGGTGACCGGCGGGGCCGGCTTCCTCGGCAAGCCCACCGTGCGGATGCTGACCGAGCTCGGCGCCTCGGTGCGGGTCCCGCGCTCCGCCCAGCACGACCTCACCGATCCCGGCGCCTGCCTGGAGGCGCTGAACGGCGCCGAGGTCGTCATCCACCTCGCCGCCAACGTCGGCGGCATCGGCTTCAACCGGCGCAACCCCGCCCCGCTGGTCCGCGACAACATGGCGATGGGGCTCAACGTCTTCGAGGCCTGCCGCGAGCTCGGCGTTGGCAAGCTGGTCGCCGCCTGCTCGGTATGCGCCTACCCCAAGCACACGCCGGTCCCCTTCAGCGAGGACGACCTCTGGAACGGCTTCCCGGAGGAGTCGAACGCCCCCTACGGGCTGGCCAAGAAGATGCTGATCGTCCTCTCCGACGCCTACCGGCGCCAGTACGGACTCGACTCCTGCGTGCCCGTGGTGGCGAACCTCTACGGGCCGGAGGACAACTTCGACCTCGAGGACTCGCACGTGATCGCCGCGATGGTCCACAAGTACGTCGTCGCCGCGGAGGCCGAGGAGTCCGAGGTCGTCCTCTGGGGCACCGGCGAGCCCTCGCGGGAGTTCCTCTACGTCGACGACGCGGCGCGGGCGATGATCCTCGCCGCCGAGCACGCCGGCTTCTCCGAGCCGTTCAACGTCGGCACCGGCGTCGAGACGAAGATCCGCGACCTTGCCGAGCTGGTCGTCGGGGCGACCGGCTTCCGGGGCAAGACGGTCTGGGACAGCTCCCGCCCCGATGGCCAGCCGGTCCGCTATCTCGACGTGACGCGGGCGGCGGAGAGCATCGGCTTCCGCGCCCAGGTGCCCTTGGCCGAGGGCCTGAGGCTGACCGTCGACTCGTTCAGGTCCTCGCTGGCGCGAGCCTGAGCCCGCCTACGGCCTAGCGCGCCCGCCGGAGAGGGCGACGAAGGAATGCCAGGCGAGCTTCGGCCTGAACCCCTTGCCGGCGCGGAAGAGCCCGACCGAGTCGCAGAAGTTGCAGGCCCCGGGGGGGACGTCCTTCCAGGAGAACCAGTAGGCGCCCTTGAGGTTGAGGCGGAAGCGGTTTTCGATCAGGTAGCGGTAGGCGTCGCGCAGTTCGCGCGCCTGGCCCCGGATGCCCTGCTCGAAGGCGACCCGGTTGGGGTCGTTCTGCGAGCCCCAACCCATCTCGGTGATGTAGAGGCCGGCGCCAGGGTCGTGATTTTCGAGTGAGATCGCGCGTATCTTCTCGACCAGTTCTTCGAGGACGTCGACGTGGAAGGCGTAGGGATGCAGGGCGACCGCGTCGAAGTCGGCCTTGATGCCGGGGGCGCGGTAGACCGCTTCGAGGAACTTCGCCGCCGGCATGCCTCGCTTGCCGCCCTCGTCGGGGTCGCCGAAGAGGCCGGAGAGGATCACCTTTGCGCCCGGATCGGTGGACTTGATCGCGCCGTGGGTCAGCCTCAGCAGGCGCACGTAGCGGGCGGGCGAGACCGGGTAGGCGAAGTAGAAGAAGTTGGCCTCGTTCCAGACCTGCCATTCGCGGATCGGCGTCGGCCTCGGGATCGCGGGCACGTAGTCGATCGCGGCCTGTTCGGGCGCGTGCTCAGTCCAGAATTCCCCGCCCGGTCCGTAGCGCTGCACCGCGGCCTTGACGAAGGCAACCCAGGCCCGGCGTGCCCTGCCGCTGTCGATCGGCAGCGCGGTCGGTTCGGGGGCGAGCCAGGTCGGCGTGCTGTAGAGGAAGGGCAGCACGGTCAGGCCGGCGCGCGACGCCACCTCGACCGCCTGGTCGAGGCCGGACCAGTCGTAGCCGCCCTTGGGAGTTGGCTGGATCAGCGACCACATCACCGGTACGCGGATCGAGCCTATCCCCCCGGCGCGCATGTAATTGGCGTCGGTCGGGGTTAGCGCGGTCTGCGGCACGACCCCGAAGAAGCCTTTCGGCAGGGCTCCGGTGCGGCCGCCCGCGGAAGGGGCGAGAAGGGCAACCGCCAGGACGGTTGCGGCCACGGCTATAAGGGCGCGTCTCATCGAGTGCGGAAAGGTAGCGGGTCGATCACTCAGCAACACGGTCTGAGGTCGCGTGTAGCGGAGCCTGCAAAATTGCTCACGCTCAGTAGGTGCCGCCCAGCTTACGGTGGTCCCAAGTGGCGACGCGGACCGGCTTGAAGTGGATCGCGACCCGCTTCGGGGCCTGCGCTTCGAGAGCCGCCTTGGCGTCGCCCTCGACCGAGGAGATCCCCTCCGCGTAGCGCAGGGTCAACTCCTCGGCGAAGCCGATCACGGTCTCGAAGTCGCGGTAGATCTCCGCCTCCGCCTCGATCATCGCCCCGCGCAGCTCGCCGTACTCGTGCCCGGTCTCGACCAGGACGGTCGCCCGCGCGTCGCGTTCGAGGTTGCGCACCTTCTGCGATTTCGCGTAGGTCCAGATCCAGACCTCCCCATCCCGCGGCACGAACCACATCGGCATCGAGTGGGGCCAGCCGCGCGGCCCGAGGCTGGAGACGACCGCGACCCGCTCGCCGTCGAGCAGCTCGAGCAGCTCGGCCTCGCTCAGCTTGATCTGGTCCCGGCGGCTCACGAGAAGCCAAGCCTGACGGATTGGAGGGGAAGATGGCGCAAAGCCGTGCGTTTCTGCGCACCACGCGTGAATCCGGGGCCCATAGCGTCCCTCCTGCAATGGCGATGCAAGCCCAGATTCGAGCTCCCGCCGCACCTCGGTCTATCGTACGTACGCCTTATTCTATGTTCGTACGTCCGAATACCGAGGAGCTGGCCATGGCCATAACCGCTTCGAAACTGCGCGCCAACATCTACCGGATGCTCGACGAGGTCCTCGAGACCGGCCAGCCTCTCGAGGTGCAGCGCAACGGTAAGACGCTGGTGATCGCCCCCAAGGAGGAGCAGTCGATCTGGGACCGCCTGCCACGCCGCGAGGGCGCAATCGTCGGGGATCCCGACGAGCTGATCCACATCGACTGGTCCTCGGAGTGGAACCCTGATCCAAATTGACACCCACGTCGCGCTCTGGCTTTACGCCGGCCTGTCGGAGCGACTCCCGGAATCCGTGCGAGCCCTCATTGCCGAGCGCACACCCAGGGTGTCGCCGCTGGTATCGCTGGAGCTTGCCTATATGCACGAGATCGGCAGGGCGCGTGACTCCGCGCCGATGATGCTGGCAGCACTGCGCCAGAGCATTGGCCTCGAGGTTGCCGACGTTTCACTCACCACGCTCACAGATACGGCCGTGGGCCTCACCTGGACTCGGGACCCGTTCGACCGGATGATCGCGGCGCAGGCCATCGTCGCCGACGTGCCACTGGTCACGGCCGACCGGACCATCCTGGAGCACCTCCCACTGGCGACCTGGGACTGAGCAGCCCGTCCAGTTACGCCGCGATCGGCCTGAAGGAGCGGCGGTAGGCGGTCGGGGTGGTCTCAGTGACACGGCGAAAGTGCTCGCGCAGCGAGGCAGCGGTGCCAAAGCCGGCGCGCCAGGCGACCGCCTCGATCGGCAGGTCCGTCTCCTCGAGCAGGCGGCGGGCCTCGTATACGCGCTGGGAGAGCAGCCACTGCAGAGGCGTCGCTCCGGTCTCCTCGCGAAAACGGCGGGCGAAGGTGCGCGGGCTGACGCCAGCATGGCCGGCCATCGCGGCGACGTCGAGGGGCCGGTCGAGCCGCTCCGCTGCCCAGCGCCGCGTCTCCTCCAGCGACGAGTTCGCGCCGGCCTCAGGTGGGCCGGGCCGTTCGATGAACTGCGCCTGGCCGCCGTCGCGGTGCGGTGCGGAAACCATGTGGCGGGCGACGCGTTCCCCCACCGCGGCCCCGAAGTCCTTGCGAATCGCGTGAAGGCAGAGGTCGATGCCGGCGCTGAGCCCGGCCGAGGTCATCACCGCGCCTTCGTCGACGTAGAGGACGGAAGCATCGACCTCGACCGCCTGGAAGCGCCTCGCCAGCTCCGCCGCGAACGCCCAGTGGGTCGTCGCCCGGCGGCCATCGAGCAGGCCCGCGTGGGCGAGCGCGAAGGCGCCGGTGCAGACGGAGAGCACGCGGGCTCCCCGACCCGCCGCCCGTCGCAGCGCGGCAAGGGCCGCCTCGGGCGGGGAGGAGAAGACGTCGAAGTACGCGGGCACGACGACCGTGTCGGCGGTTTCCAGCGCTGAGAGGCCGAACTGCGGCTTGACCGCGAACCCGGTCGTCGTCTGCACCTCCCCCCCGTCGACCGAGCAGCTCGAGAACTCATACAGCGCCGAGCCTCCCTCGGCGCCCATCCGACCTTTACCCCTCTCCGCTGCGGTCAAGGTCCGATACGCGGAGGAGAAGGCCTGTGCCGGGGCCGTCAGGTCGAAGGCGACCAGCCCGTCGAGGCAGAGGGCGACGACGCGGTGCATGGCAGAAATCTATCGAATATTGGCATTCCTGCCACTGGTATCGGGAGTCGCCTGCCGCGATCATCGGCAAATGAAAATCGCGATCCTCGTCTTCGACAAACTCACCGCCCTCGACGCGATCGGCCCCTACGAGGTGCTGCGCTCGGTGCCCGGCTGGGAGGTCAGGTTCGTCGGCCTGGAGAAGGGACCGATCCGCACCGACAGCGGTGCGCTCGGGCTCAGCGCCGACTTCGGGCTCGACGACGTCTCCGAGGCCGACGTCGTCCTCGTCCCCGGCGGCGAAGGCAACCGACCTTTGATGCAGGACGAGGCCGTGCTCTCCTGGTTGCGACGGATCGACGAGGGAACGAAATGGACGACCTCGGTCTGCACCGGCTCGCTCGTGCTCGGCGCCGCCGGCCTGCTCGAGGGCAGGCCGGCGACCAGCCACTGGGCCTTCCTCGAGCAGCTGCGCGACTTCGGGGCGGACCCGGTCGGCGGCCGCTACGTGCAGGACGGCAAGGTCGTCACCGCCGCCGGGGTCTCGGCCGGGATCGACATGGCGCTGCACCTGGTCGGCCAGGAGGTCGGGCCAGAGGTGGCTCAGGCCGTCCAGCTCGGCATCGAGTACGACCCGCAGCCTCCCTTCGACGCCGGCTCCCCCACCAAGGCGCCGGACGCGATCGTCGAGTTGGTGACCGCGGTTACCGGCCCGACCGACGAGTGGCTCGGCGCTTCTAGCGAGACTGCCTGAGCCGCACCGCACGGGTGGTGCGGGCTTCGGGAATCGCGACCAGGAGCTGTGCCTTGAGCAGGCCGCGTTCACGCAGCAGAGGCTGGCCGCGGGAGTCGAGGGCGATCCGGAAGGTGTGGGACCTGCCGCCGGCGAGGGCGAAGGTGCGATGGCCGACGGCGATCCGCACGATCCGCTTCGGAATGCCCGGCCGGCTGCGCAGGGGAAGCCTGGCGTGGGTGCGAAGGACGATCTGCCCGGGGCAGGTCTGGCCTTCGGACCAGCCGCAGCGGACCCAGACGCTCACCGTTCCGGCAACCGGCTTGACGTGCCCGACGGTCAGCGGCGGCAGGGCAGGACGCGTCGCGGCCCCGACGGTCGCCCCGTCGACGTAATCGTTGTCGATGTTGATCGTCATCAGGCCATAGGCCTCGTTGTGGCCACCGTGGTACTGGTGGATGCGCTGGTGGGAGGCCCAGGCGCTGCTCGGGAGATAGGGGTCAAGCGTGTTGCGGGCGTCGTTCCAATTCGCGGTCCAGATGTCGTCGGGGAGCGTGTAGGGGCCGCCGATCGCGCGGGCGAGATCGGCGATGCCCGAGGAGCTGGAGCTGTAGGCGCCCGACGCGTAGCCGAGCGAGTGGAGCTGCGCGGTCCAGGCCGAGAGAAAGGCGAGGGTCGCTCCGGTCGCGCTCGACGTCCGCGTGTAGGCCTCCATGTCGAAGTAGATCGGGCTGCCCGGCCCGATGCCGACGCTCTGCGCTTTGGCGACCGCGTCGCTCGCCGCTTCGGTCCCCTGCACGGACGCTTTGCCTGTGTTCGAGCTGAACGGGGCGCAGCTGCTGCAGCTGCTGGTCGGCGCCTGCAGGCCGACGTAGGTCGGGATCAGGTGCCAGTCCTCCGCGACCTGTTCCCCCACCCAGGTCGCGGTCAGGTTGGGTTGGGCGCAGGCGCGGTTGGCACCGCCGATATAGACGCCGATGGCGCGGTAGGGCGAGGCGGCCCAGGCCGCCATCGCCCGCGACGAGGGTGTCGCGCAGGCATCGAAGCCCAGGCCGGTGAAGACTTCGGCCCCAGAAGCACTCGACCCAGGCGTGCTGACCCCGGAACTCGCCTGCGCGCGGACACGCACCCGAGCGCCCGGATCGACCAGAATCGCCCGCCGCCTCCCGATCGCGTTGGAAGGACAGCGCTGACCGGCGCCGGGCGTCCCCAGGTAGACCGCGCGCCGGTCGAGCCGCACGCACATCCGAGGGTGCTCCGCCAGTCGGTAGATGGGCCAGCCATGGGGCACGGCGACGGCCTCGCCGCGAAAGTGGAGCGTCCGCGCAGCGGCAGGCGTCGCGAGAACCGCGAGCAGGACGAAACCCGCCATAGCCGGACGGAGCAGGCGCATACCGGCTCCAACCATTGCAACACTCGATCGATTCGGCCGAGACAAACCCGAACTGCATCAACTTTTACGCCTGCCAGGCCTAAAAGTTGATGCAGTTCAACCTTTGCTTGGGAGAGGGCCGGGGTGCCGCTCAGAGCCGGCCCGGCAGGGGTGGAGCGTCTTGTACTTTTTCGTCGACCACATTCGAGCGTCCAGCAGTCCCCGCCCCAAAGTTAAGCGGAACCCCTGCCGGGCCGGCTCTAAACGCTCGCGGGAACGAGGCTCAGCTCGCGCCAGGGCCCCTCGCCCGCCATCGGCTGGGTGCGCCCCTCCAGCCAGTCGGCCTGGAGGTCGTCGTAGTGGGGGCTGGCCGGGTGGCCGGACTGGCCGGTGAACATCTGCCAACGCGAGCGCTCGGGCGCGGTCGGTTCGGCGACCATCCGCCAGCTCGGCGCCCAGACGGCCTTGTAGGGATCGTTGGGGTCGTAGGCGATCTGGCTGACCGTCTCCTGAGCGCCGCCGGCTTTGAGGCTGCGGTTGAGCAGCTTGCGCAGCAGCGGGTTGGCCTCGCCGAGCGGGTGCGGGAACTCCATCTCGTGCACGTGGCCCCAGCGCCAGCCCTCGGGGTCGGGGCCGAAGCGGTCGGAAAGATCGTCGAGCGCGCCGCTCAGTGCTTCCAGGACGAGGTCCTCCCAGGGCCGGCCGATCAGCTCCTCGTCGCCCTCCTCCCAGAGCTTCATCAGGTGCGAGTGCCAGCGCCAGGGCGAGGTGACGTGCGGGGTGAAGCCGTTGTCGGCGCGGTCGAGCCAGCGTTCGGAGAGGTCGCGGTCGCCGATCACGGCGCGCGCCACCTCGCGCGCCAGGCGCAGCAGAAAGGCTTGGTAGATCGTGCCGGCGATCGAGTCCGGGTCGAGCCGACCGTCCCAGCTGCGCAAGCGCTCGATCGCGCTCAGCTCGCGCTGGCCGGTCGGGGTCAGGCGGCCCAGCCGCCGCGCCGCCTCGATTCCCGGCAGCGAGAGGTTGTCGGACTGCATCGCCTCGAAGCTCTCGAGATCGTGTTC
>DASSMU010000006.1:0-14027 GCA_035701465.1 Solirubrobacterales bacterium | reverse complement strand
CCTCGACCCCCAGATCCGCACCGAGCTCTGGACCCTGATCGACGACCTGCGCACGCACGGGACGACGATCCTGATGTCGACCCACTACATCGAGGAGGCCGAGCGGCTCGCCGACGAGGTCGCGGTGATGGACAAGGGACGGGTGATCGCCCGCGCCACGCCGGCCGAGCTGATCGCCGCCCACGCCGGCACCCACACCGCCGAGATCTACGGCCCGCCCGAACGGCTGACCGAGGTCCGCGCCGTCGCCGAGGGCCAGGGGCTGGCGGTGCGCCCGGCCGGCCCGGCGATCGCGATCGTCGGCTCCGAGCGGGCGGGCGACGGGGCCGTCCCCGAGGACGCCGTGATCCGCGCCGCCTCGCTGGAGGACGTCTTCGTCCTGCTCACCGGGGCGGAGGCCGAATGAGCGCCCAGTCCGGCAAGCGGCTGCGGCGGCTCGAACCGGCCGCGATCGGCGGCGTGATGAGCCGCGAGGTCGCCAACTTCCGCACCTACTGGCGGGGGACGACCTTCTCCAGCATCCTCGAACCGATCGTCTACCTGGTCGCCTTCGGCCTCGGCCTCAGCGCCACCCTGGTCGACGAAGTCAACGGCGTCCCCTACGTGCAGTTCGTCGGCACCGGCATGGTCGGCACCGCGGTGATCTTCTCCAGCGCGATGCCGGCGATGTTCGGCACCTTCGTCAAGCACCGCTTCCAGAACACCTACGACGCGATCCTCGCCGCCCCGGTCGACGTCGAGGAGCTGGTCAGCGCCGAGATGCTCTGGATCGGCGCCCGCGCCAGCGTCTACGGCTGCGTGCCGCTGCTGGTCACGATCGGCTTCGGCCTCGACCCCGCCTGGGGGATGCTGCTGGTGCCGATCTTCTGCCTCTTCACGGCGCTGGGCTTCGCCGGCTTCGGGATCACGATGGCGGCGATCGTCGCCAAGATCGACCAGTTCAACTACGTCACCGCGCTCTTCGTCACGCCCCTCTTCCTCGTCTCCGGCGCCTTCTTCCCGATCGACGAACTGCCCGAGGGCTTCCGCATCCTGGCCCAGCTCAACCCCCTGCACCAGCTGGTCGAACTCGTTCGCGGCGGCGCCTTCGGCTACGACCCGGTCGACCTGATCCGCTTCGCCGGCCTGGTCGTCTTCGCCTTCGTAATGTGGCGGATAGCCGTCAACCGCCTGGAAGCCCGCCTGATCGACTGACCAGCGCTCCCGCTGACTTCGTCGTTTGGGGTCCATATGCACCGGAAACGACGAAGTCAGCGATGAGGCGAAGAAAAAATGGACCGTGCGCCCCGTTCTCTGAGACGAAGTCACCGGGCGTGTCCGTCGCGATTGGCTCGAGCCGGGCTCTCCTGCGGCACCCGCGGCATCCGCTTAAGGCTGCTTCCTTCCGGACCTGACCTGATTCGCGTGCCCACGTCGCACAGGACCCGACCGTCAACGCCGCCCGCGGCGCACTGACCCCGACGGCCAGCCCCTCGGAACGGGATTCGGCCCCGCTAGAGCGGATTGCGGGTTACAGGGCACCGCTGATTCCCCGCCTAGCACGGTCCACCCGCGATCCTACCCGGTCGCGGGCGTAGGATCGGCGCGACCCGTGATCCACGTCGACACAGACTCGTTCTTCGTCATCGTCGTGATCGCCGCGCTGGCCGCCGTCACGGTGGCCGTCGTGCCCCGTCGCTACGCCCCGCCGGTGGTCGTGGTCGAGCTGCTGATGGGGATCCTGATCGGCCCGGAAGTGTTCGACGTCGCCGGGACCGACAGCTTCATCGAATTCTTCTCCAACCTCGGCCTCGGGATGCTCTTCTTCTTCGCCGGCTACGAGATCGACTTCGAGCGGATCAAAGGCAAGCCGCTGAAGCTCGGCGCTTGGGGCTGGCTGCTCTCGGTGGCCCTGGCCTACGGGATCGGCGGCCTCCTCGCCGCGGCGGGGATCATCCTCTCCTTCCTCTACACCGGCTCGGCGATGGCGACGACGGCGATCGGGACCCTGATCCCGATCCTGCGCGACAACGGCGAGCTGAAGACCAAATTCGGCACCTACCTGCTGGCGGCCGGTGGGGTCGGCGAGTTCGGCCCGATCCTGCTGGTCACCCTCGTCCTCTCAACCGCCAACCCCTTTCACGAGGCGGCGATCCTGGTCGCCTTCATCGTGCTGGCGCTGGTGATGGCGCTGGTCTCGGTGAAACTGGCCTGGCGCGGCTGGCCGGCGCTGGAGCGGACCTTCGAGGCAAGCAGCCAACTCGCCGTGCGAATCACCGTGGTTCTCGTCTTCGGCCTCGTCCTCCTCGCCAGCAAGCTCGGCCTCGACGTCCTGATCGGCGGCTTCGTGGCGGGAATGATCGTCCGCATGGCCCTGAAAGGCCACGAGCTGAAAGTCTTCGAGTCGAAGCTGACGGCCGTGGGCTTCGGCTTCTTCGTCCCCTTCTTCTTCGTCACCAGCGGCATCGAGTTCGACCTCGCCGCCCTCGGCTCGGCCACAGCCCTATTCAAGCTGGCGATGTTCTTCGTCCTCTTCCTGATCGTCCGCGGCACCCCGGCGATGCTGCTCTACCGCGGCGTCCTCAGTGCCCGCGACCGAGCCGCCCTCGCCTTCTACTCGGCGACCGAGCTCCCCCTGGTCGTAGCGATAACGACGATCGCCACCGAGACCGGCCACATGAAGGCCTCGACCGCAGCGGGCCTGGTCGGCGCCGCCATGCTCTCGACCCTCGTCTTCCCCTTCGTAGGCCTGGCCCTGCGCAAAAGCTCCGAGGCCGAGCAAAGCGACGAGCCCCCGGCAACCGGCCCCGCCCAGGCCCCGGCCCCCGCCTGATCCAAGCCCCGCTCCCCGCCTATGATTGACCCATCTCCCGGGCGCGTAGCTCAGCGGGAGAGCGCTCGCCTCACACGCGAGAGGTCGCTGGTTCGAACCCAGCCGCGCCCATCGGTCGAACCCCCTGCAATCGTCCGGGATTCAGAAGCTTTCGCACACCTCGAGCGCGTAAGCAACCAGGACTACGGGGGTTTGCTTATTTATGGTGGGGACGTAGCCTTGATCCGCTTGACAGACATCCCAGTCTTCGTAGCCATCGACTCAAAGCTCTGGTCAGTTGTGAGGAGAACCTCGTCAGGATCACACTCAAGGGAGATCGATATATCTCCAGTCTTGTCGTAGCAGTTTCTTCCCTTCCGTTTTGCCGAACTCGCTGCAAGCTCGAGTCCTAGCTTGCCCATGTTCTGATCGCTTGGCCGATTGGAATGATCAACGAGTCCCTGGCTGGCACCTTCCCAACGCGGCAATTCATCTTGGACATACTGGTCCTGGCGGCAGATCTCGTCGGTCCGTTTGCATCTGTCGATCAGCGCATAACGTCCATCGCGCCCGCGTCTAACTTCGTTTTTTGCCAATCCGCATTCGCTTCCATCACGCACCTCCTGAATGTGGTGCATGAACATTTGTTTTGAACCACAGCGCAATATCTGCTGTGCTCGAAGTTGTAGCTCTACCGGACTGCTATTTCGAAGCTGGTTGGCAAGCATTGCGAGAACCCGAAGTCGCTGCCCTGGCTGCCGACCCCATCCTTGGGCGAGTCTCGCAAAAATGCTGCCGAAGTCATCCTGCCCGTCACGAATAGCGTTGAGAACGTCTGCCGCGGTCCCGTCGATGATGCGCTTCCACTCCCGCCTGACGTGGCTCGAAGTCGCATGATCTCCACCGTCGAGCAAGGCAAGGATTTCTTCCCGCACGCGTGCCTCTCCTGCCCACCGCTCGATCAAAGCCGTGGTATCGAGGTAGTAATTAGTCACTCGCTAAGTCTGGCTACTAGATCGGTGAACTCCTCATGGTTGAACGGACTAGTTATTTCCAATCCTGCATTGAGCAAGGAGCGGAAAAGCTCTTCCTCTTTTTCTTGCGGGACAAAGGAATCCATGAGTAGGTCAAGTCCGAGTCGGAGCGCTTGTCGTCGCTCCGGAGTCAAATCAATAGTGAGCGAATTCACAAGCGTGTCGGAGAGCAACAGTGAGATGCTTGCTACGCGTGGACTGATCTGGCTCTGATCAACGGCCGCGCGACGCAAAATTCGCGCAGTTTGCATACGCAACTCTGGCTGATCCGAGTCGACGGAGTCCGCAGTGAGCCGCGCCAGTAGCTCTGTGGCTCTATCCAGAGAAGACACAGAGAACGACGGGCGAGTGACAGTCTGGGTCCTCGTGACAGAACCTGTTATCGATGACGACCAAGACCTTAGATTGAGCTTTGAGTGCCCAAGAATGGTCTTCGCTTGCCCGCTTACAGCAAACGCCCTATGTGACCGTGTCGCACGAGCAAGCCGCTCTGTTGCCGATGTCTTCGGGGCGGACCCCGTTGTCTGCCTCGCGATCCACAGCTTGTGAGCAATTACTTGCCGCATCAGCTTCCCTGAATCGCCAGACCCGGGGATCATCTCCGCCCAAACATCGCCCACCGACGGGCCTTCGACACCACCTTGTCTGTACTTTCGCCGAATGCTAGGCGCTATCTCAAGCGAAGTTTGGGTCACAGATCCTCCCGTAGTGCTGCGTCGAATTTTTGGGCAGCTATCAAGTTCTTCTCAAGACTCTCGCCGAACCATTGAACTGCATCGCTGCTCTTTAGCTCTCCAACCTTCGCACGGCGCACCTCAAGGTATAGGGCAATTGACGGAAAGTCTGCCTCGTCATCGCTCATCAGGTCTTCTCCAGCCGCCGCTTCAGAGGCTGTCATCGGCTTAAGCTCAATCTCATACCCGAGATCGTCATCGCCTATGCCAGCCTGAAAGGCGAATGAATTGGGGCGTCCTCCAAACGGGTCGTAGAGTCCCGCTCGACCCAATGATCCAAGGCTCTCGGCGAGCCACGAATTCAAGTCTTCCTCGGACGAGGCAGCTGCAAGCCAACTTGAACCTGATCCGATGAGTTGCACCTCCGGAATCGCAAGTTGCTCCAAAACCATCGAAGCCACCTCTCCGGGAAGGCTCCCGAGATCTGGGGCTGTTGTGTCCGAGAAGATGACGAGCTCAGTAGGGCTAATGGCAACGCTGACCTCCCGCTCCTCGCTGTAGACGAGCGTTCCCGGACCGTCCCAACTCCAATCGCCCTCAGGACCGACAAGCTCAAGCAGGCGCTCCGTCAGCCGACCTCGGTAGTCCGCGTATCGTGGGGATGCCTTCCACCCCACGATCCCCCCGATGCTTCTTAGAACGGACTCCTGAAGCTCCATACGTCGAAGCCTATTAACTGAGCCTAACGCCGCGCGGTCTGCCGACCGCTTGAGTTTCGCTTCGCGAGCAATCGCCGACCTGCGCTGGGGCTACTGCCCCGTAGGCAGCCTCGAACTCAGCCAGCGTTGCGGGCTCGTGGCCTAGGCGCTCCATGATCGCCTTGCCAGAAATATCGGGGGCCACAAGGAGGCGACCATCTGCTCGGGCCTCCTCCACTACGAAGGGACCCTCGAAGTCGCCGCTGAGCTTGACGTGAGGCTGCTCCACAGAGGAAATCATGGCAAAGAGAGCGGGCTATCCCTCGCCATCGGTAGGCAGGTGGCCGAAATGCTTGTCGAACTCCTCCTGCAACATGCGCTTCCCGCCTGCGCGCTTGAGGATCGCCCCTGCGGCAGTCTCTTCCGACGACTGCCGTCGATCCGAGTGCTGCTCGATCAAAGCTTTGATATCTTTTGTCTGCATATCGGACATGCGGAGATGGTAGCTGGCCCTTACGACTACCGATCGGACTTGGCGAATAGCGGGAGTTCATTCCGGGCCTTTTCGGCCAGACCCTCAAGCCCGAACACTTCGACCACTCCGCTCGCCATCATCCATGCCGCTCCGTACTCAACGAGTTCTGTGCCACACCCGCGTGCGACGAAGGCAATTGCCACCAGCGCCTCGTCCAAAGCATCGTCGTAGTACCTCGAGCCGGCGAGCCACTCGAAATGTGGAATCAGATCCTCGCGGTGAATCATCGTCAGCGACGCTAGGACACCGCCAATCACGCGTGGTGCGCAGAACCGCACGGAACTGCGCCCACATGCACTCAAGCGACGTCTCAAATCAACTGAGCGGCGATGCGTGATCCTCTCTTACGAAGAGTACAAGTGGCTGACCGAGGCCCTGGACGAGCTTGTCGCTTCTGAGGAGGTTCGCGAAGCCCTGGCCCTAGACACTGGCAAGCGAGCCGAGCTGGACGATGTTGTTCACGAGGCTGGATTCGATCCAGCGGAGTTCGGCCTGTAGGTAGCGCCTACTCGGGCACAACTGACCCGGCTATCCCTCGCCATCTGCAGCGGGCCGCATGCCGAGCCGGCGGCAGACGGAAGGACCGTACCCAGGGAATACGTAGGTGACCGCCGGGTAATCGCCTTCGCAGGCGATGAGGTTGGGGGTCTTGTCGGGGCGCTTGGGGATCTTGCCTTCTCGTTCCAGGCGCTTGAGGGTCATGCCCATGGTGCCTTCGCGCCAGAGCTTGGTGCAGGTCGCGATCGGGTCGGGGCCGTGCAGGACCGCGGCGCTGGCGTGGAGGGAGGGTTTTTCGTAGCAGCCGATGCTCTGGCGCAGATGGCCGGCGCCGGGGGGCGCTTCCTTGCCCAGAGAGTCGACCACCTTCGATTCGAGGTAGGTGACCGAGCCGGTTTCGGTTCCGGCCGGGACCTGGAGTTCGGGGATCCGGTGGGCCGCTACTTCGCGCTCGCCGAGCAGAGCCGAGGTCTCGGGGTCGAAGATCAGCTCGTGGGTGGTGCTGCCTTTGGTGTAGGCGACCCCGATGCCGGGGCGGCCGACCGGGTCCTTCACCTCCCCGCGCAGCTCGACCTTGGGCAGTTCCGCCACTACCCGGTAGAGGGCGGCCCGGAAGGCCGGCGGCACGTAGGTGTCGCGGAGCATATCGCCGACGAGGGTGAAGGTCTCGGCTTTGCCGGGGGGCCCGTCGACGCGCGGGATCTTGCGGGCTTCGATCAGCCTGCGCAGCGCTTTGGGCTCGGTCGGCAGGTTCGAGGTGTCGAGGAAGGGCTGGCCGGAGAGGGCGAAGTCTTCGACCCCGCCGGAGCCGAGGTGAGGCGACCCGGCCGCCTTCCACGCCTTACGCTGGCCGGCGGTGAGGAATTCCGGCTTGGCGGCGACCGCCCGCGCCCGGCCGGCGCCGTTGGCGCCGATCCAGGTCTGGCGAATCCTGGGGACGAGCACGCTCCACGCCCGGGTCGCTTCCCAGGGGTGTTCGCGGTCGCAGGGATGCGTCGCACAGCGCGGGTTGGGGCCGAAAGAGGTCGTCAAATACGCTTCCCGGGAGCGCGTGTAGAAGTACTGGCCCGGGCCCGGAGGCGGTTCGGCGGGCTGGGTCGCGGCGACCGCCGCCGCCGTGCGAAGCACCTGGCCGAGGCCTGGCTGCACCTTGCCATCGCCGCCCAGGATCAGGGTCGGAAGGGCGACGAGCAGGGCCGCGGCCGCCGCCAACGCGGCCACGAGACGAAGCCTGGAACGCCGCCAAGCGGGAACAGCTGCCCGCACCGGCGGCCGCTGGGACTGCTCGATCCGCGCGACCAGGGCGCCCCGGGCCGCGGCCCGGCTCTCGGCCCTGGGACCGGGCAGCTCCGCGCGAAGCTCCTGCAGCAAGTCGATCTCGTTCATCGCGATCCTCCCTCCTCGGGGACGGGTTGGCCAAAGGCCTGGGGCTGGTCGGCGCCCAGCGCCGCGCGGATCCGCCCGCGGGCACGTGAGAGCCGCGAGCGGACGGTCCCGGTCGGAACGTCCAGCGCGTCGGCGATCTCCGGATAAGAGAGCTCGGCCCAGGCGTAGAGCAGGAGCGCGTCGAGCTCCTCGGCCGGCACGTTGGCCAGGGCATCGACGAGCTCACGCCGCATCTTCGACGCATCGAGCCTTGCCTCGACGCCGTCGAAGGCGTCGAGGACGGGGTCCTCCGCGCTGCGAGCGTAGGCGCGGAGCTGGCGCACCTCGTCGCGGTGGTGGCGGCGCAAGAGGTTGGTGGCGATGCCGAAGAGCCAGGGCCGCGCGTCGGGCTGGGCCGGGTCGTAGCCGCCGCGCTTGTCGAAGGCGACGAGGAAGGTCTGCGCCGCCAGCTCGTCGGCCAGGTCCGGGCCGACGCGACGCTGCAGGTAGGCATGAACGGCGTCGAAATGGCGATCGAAGATCGTCGCGAAGCCGGCGGGGGTGTGAAGCGAGGCGGAGACCGCTTCGCTGTCGAGCGTCATTTGGTCCACCGGTAGTTATTGCCCGCAGGCGACGGAGCGGTTCGCGGCAGGCCGGTTGCGGTATGAAGGGCGAAGGATCATCGGGGACAGTACGCGTGACGGATAGGCTGCGGCCGATGAACGACGACTGGCGCCTAGAAGTCGATTTCCAAGAGCAGGAGCACATCCGCCACCTGCTCGAGCGGCTCGACGCCCGCGAGCTGGAACATGACCTCAGCGACGCGTTCCACGATCGGGTCATCGTCTCTCGGGAAGGCGACCACGTCTTCCTCTATGCCGACACCCGGGAGCAGGCCGAAAGCGCCGGCAAGCTCGTCGACCGACTGGCGGCCGAGCAGGGCTGGAACATCGAAGCGGAGCTGACCCACTGGCACCCGACGGCGGAGGAATGGGAGGACCCCGACCTGCCGCTTCCCGACGACGACGCCGCGCGGGCAGCCGAGCACGCGGCGCTGATCGCGACCGAGCGCCGGGAAACGAAAGAACGCGGCCATCCCGAATACGAGGTGCGGATCGACCTTCCCTCCCACCACGATGCGGTTCGCTTCGAGGAACAGCTCCGGGGCGAGGGCCTGCCGGCCGTACGACGCGGGAAGTACCTGCTCGTCGGCGCCACCGACGAGGACCAGGCCAAGGCCCTCGCCGAGCGGATCGAGGCCGAGGCCCCCGCCGACAGCGACGTCCTGGCAGAGGGAACCTGGAAGGCGGCGTATGCCGAGCGGCCCCCCAACCCGTTCGCCATCTTCGGCGGCCTCGGCGGGTAAAGCCCGACCCACCCGGCTCAGGACGAGGCTCGCTCGGCCCCGATCGAACTGCCGGCGTCCTTACGCAATCGCTCGCTCGCTCGGTAGCGAACACTCCGACCTCGTCCCACCTGCTCGACCAAGCCCACGTCGACCAAGCGACGGAAGTCGGCGCTTGCCGTAGCCGGGGAGATGCCGGCCTCGGTGGCGTAGCCGGTGCGGTCGGAGCCGCCTATGAGGCTCTGCTCCAAGGCAATCGTCAGGCGGTCGGGCCAGCCGCGGGATCCGACCAGCTCTTCGAGGTAGGTCCAGCGTGCGGCCGCGTCTTCGATCTGGGCCAGGCGCTGACGAGCCTGCGCCAGGTGGGCCTTGACGCAGAAGGCGACCCAGTCGGAGGCGTCTCGCTCCGGCTGGTATGAGGGGCCGTGGGCCTCGTTCAGCGCCGCGTAGTAGTCGCTCGTGTGCGCTCCGAGGTACTCCTCGATCGAGCCGAACTCGGGTGACACCAGGCCCTCTTGCGCGAGGATCAGGGACTGCACGATGCGAGAGATGCGGCCGTTGCCGTCGCGGAACGGGTGCACGGAAACGACGTGCAGGTGGGCCATCGCGGCCCGGATGACCGCATGGGCCTCGCGGTCCCCGTTCTGCAGCCACTCGACGACCTCGGCCATCAGTCCGGGGACCTTTTCCGCGTCGGGCGCCTGGTAGACGAAGCGACCGTCGCTGCCCGTCACGCCGACCGGCCCGCTGCGCCACCTTCCCGGGCTCTCGCTGCGCTGAAAGGAGCAGGCGTCGAAGTGCAGATCGAGGATGACGCGATCGTGCCAGGCGAACGAAGGGTCCGTTGCCATGACCCCGACGTGGTCCATCGCACGGGCGTAGCAGGCGACCGCCTGGCGGTTCTCGTCGTCTGGATCGACTTGCTGATCGCCGCTGACAAGAGCCACCGCCTCGCCCGGCTCGACGCTGAATCCCTCGATCGAGGTCGAGCCTTCGACCGAGGAGGCGCGGACCTGACGGCGAAGCGCCCCGATCCACGGCACGGCGCGACCGACCTCGTGGCCGAGGTCGTTTCGAAGCCTGTCGAGCTCCTCGAGCTGCGCCCGAAGCTCGGCCGTCGGGGTGGGAGTGGTGGAAATCACCCCCCAAGGGTAGACGATTAAACGCCTAATCGTCTAAACGCAGAAGCGTCTAGACGGCTTGGGGGTTACCGCTGCCCCTAACCAGCCGGCTGCTGCAGCACCGCGAGGATGTTCCCCGCCGGGTCCTTGAACCAGGCGATGTGCGGGCCGGGGCCGTGGGCGATGCCTTTCTCGTCCTGTTCGAAGCCGTCGTAGCGCTCGAAGCCGACGCCGCGGGCCGCCAGGTCGTCGACGGCGCTCTCGATGTCGTCGACCTCGAAGTTGAGGACCGTGTAGGTCGCCGGAACGAAGTCCGGCTTGCCGTAGACGAGGGTGCTGCGCCCGCCGGCCGTCTCGATCGACATCACGCCGAACTCCTCGCTCAGCGCTTTCGTCTCCAGCCCCAGCGTCTCGCCGTAGAACTCGCGCGCCTTCTCGACGTCGTCGACGGCGAAGCTGTTGGTTGCCTTGGTGTTCGCGAACATGAGGCTCCTTTCGTCTTGCCTGCAGCTACCCCGACAGCTCCGGGATATACCGGTCGAGGTGCTCGGCGATCCTCTCACGGACCCACTGCTGGGTCAGCGGGTCGGCCATCCGGTAGCGGCCGAGCAGCATCTTCTGGTCGGTGAGGGGAAGGCCGGCGATCTCCCAGCTCACGGCGAGGCGCTCGAAGAGCAGCTCGGAGCGACGGTGACAGGCGTCCTCCTGGGTGGTCGCCGCCGTCGCCGGCCCCTCTTCGAGCTTGGCGATCGTCCCCCGGCTGAGCGATTCGCGCAGGGTCAGGACGTTGCCCTCGGCGTCGACGTACTCGACGGTCGGGGCCTTCTGCCGCGGGGGTCGCTTCCTGCGCTTAGCCATCGCTCAATAATCGCCGCTCGGCCGCCGCCGCGTCCGCTTGCGTTCCCCCGCCCGCCGCTTCTCTTCCAGGCGCCGCTCGCGCGAGGCGCGGGTCGGCCTTGTCGGCCGGCGAAGGCGCGGTTGCGCCAGGCCGGCGGCGATCTTCTCCGCCAGCCGCCGCAGCGCCAGTTCGCGGTTGCGGGCCTGGCCGCGCGCGTCCTGGGAGACGGCCGTGATCACCGGCCCCGCCCGGCCGAGAAGGCGGTCCTTCTGCGCCTCGTCCAGCGTCCGCGAGGCCTCGACGTCGAACACCGCTTCCACCCGCGAGGCGGTCACGTTGGCGTGCTGCCCGCCCGGGCCGGAGGAGCGGCTCGCCCGCAGCTCGACCTCGGCCAGCGGGATCGCCAACCCCGCGTCGATTCTCAGCTCGTCCGCCACCAGGAGAAGGTAGCCGTCAGGCCGAGAACATCGCCTCGACCGCCTCTTCCCCGGCACGCTGGCCGAGCACCCGGTAGGCCTCGAACTTCTGGTCCGTGTACAGCTGGTCGACGGTCGAGTTGTGCGGGAAGCGGGGGTCTTCGATCTGGTGAGCGCGCGCGTCCCAGGGCGCTTTGGCCGTCATCGCGTTGCGGACGTAGATCAGCACCCCATCGGGCCCGTCGGGGTAGCGGATCGTGCCCTTGACGAAGTCTTTTTCCGCCAGGTGCGTTTTTTTGTCCGGCTCCAGCTCTTTCGGGTCTTCGTCGAACTCGATCTCCACGCCAAGCTCGCTGCGGGCCAGCGCGATCGCTTCCCCCAGCGCTCCGTAGTCGGCCTGGTGCTGGCCGACCCCGCTGGCGTCGAAGCAGTAGACCTCGGTGCAGCCGCGCCGCAGCAGCTCGACCAGGCCGAGGTTCTCGTAGTGCCCGCCGTCGGTTACGTAGAGGTATTTGGCGCCGATCTCGTTGAGCCCGAACAGCTCACGCAACAGGTAAGAGGGACGGGGCCTGAGGCTGCGGCTGTGCAGAACCTCGTCTTCGTTCCAATCCCCCAGCCAGCGCGGGTTGGGAACCCAGACCCCGAGCCGCACGTTGGCGAGGGCCATCAGGAAGGTGAGCGGCCGCCGCGTCATCTTCCCCATCGACGGGGAGATCGCGGCGCCCGACATCGCGATCACCGCCGGCAGCGTCATGTCCCGGCGGCGGTGCTTACGAGAGTTGTCGGCAGCCCGTTCGAAGAGGGTTCTCCGTTGGCCTTTCCTCAGGTATCGCGGAGAGCTCCGGTCTGGGTCGATGAACAGCTTCTCCATCTCCTCAGTCGGCACCGCCCCGACCAGCGGCCCGCCCATCGTCTGGGAGCTGAAGGTGAAGCTGGTGACCCGTCGCCCGGGAGGAGTCGCCCCCGGGTCGGAGACGTTCGCCGCCGCGCAGACCAGCAGGGTCGGCCACTCCGGCGTCGTCCCCTCGTTCAGTGCCGTCTTCGATAGCAACACCGATTTGTCGAAGTCGCGCTCGACCGCGATGCCGGCGTAATCGGGGTCGCCCGGCCTCCCCGCGACCGCCTCCACGTGCTTGCGCTCCTCTTCGGTGAGCTCCGATGCGGCGATCCGCTTCAGCGCGAAGGCACTGGCAAGGCGGCGCTTGTAAAAGGGGTGCAGAGACCAGGCGGTGAGGTCGGCCAGGCCATAGACGAAGAGGAACACAGCGAGCACCGCGGCACCGGCGAGGATCAGGCCGACGTCGATCCGGCCGGGAGAGTCCGCCTGCCCCAGGCCCGTCGCGAGCGTCAGCGCGACGACGGCGATCAGCAGCACCGGCCCGGCCAGCGCAGCGGCGAGGTAGGCCAGGGCCAGCCGCGCCCCTTTGCCCAGCTTGCCGAAGGCTTTCCGCGCCCGTCCCAGGCCCTCGGTCGCCTCCTTGGAGCTGAGCATGTGGGCGACCTGGGCGAATACGCCCGCGATCAGCGCGATCAGCGCGGCGCCGGCCGTCTGCCCGGTCTGGCCGCCGGCCGAGGGCTGGACCGTTTCGCCCTTGCTCGTGGCTCCCTCCATCCAGTCGACGAGATGCGGCAGCGCGATCAACGCCAGGGCCAGGCCCACTGCGAGCAGAAGCGTCCTCACCGCCCAGACGGCGAAGCGGCGTTCCCACTTCTGCTCGCCCCAGCGGAAGAGCAGGGATGCCATCCCGAGCACGAGCGCCAAGCCGAGGAAGGCAAGCGGCACGATCGAAAACCAGGGGGGTCCGTTGGCGATGCACCCCGTTTGCGTCTGCCCGCAGGCTCCCGCCAGCCCGGGCACGAGGGGCGCGTAGAGGAGCCCGGTGAAAACGAGGGTGAGGCCAACTAGGGGGGCAGCGATGAAGACCAAGTTGAAGAGCAGGCCGAGCAACATGCGCCAGCCGAGGTAGATCTTTTCGCCCATCGTCGGCGCCATGTAGGAGCTGCGGTTGCGCAGGTACTGCTCCTCCGGCGATCCGGGCGCGAACGGCTTCTTCTCCGCAAAGAGGTCCGGGTTCGAATTCCCGGCAGCAGCGCCGCCTTTGCTCAGCGCGACCATCGAGAGGGCACCGGCGATGTAGGAGCCACCCGAAACGGCTGCCAGGTAGGCGGCGCGGCGTAGCTCGCCTTCCTCCTGGAGAGACTGCAATGCTCCGAGGCAGAACGCCGCCGAGCGGATCCCACCGCCCGAGCAGCAGATCCCCACCTTCTCGGCTTCCGGATCCTCCACCGTCCCCAGGTGGGACGGAACCGGCTCGGGCTGGCTGCCGTCGCGCAGACGGCGCCAAAATCTGGGGCCTGTTTTTCGTTCGGCTTCGCGGCGTGCCGCAGCGGGGACCTTTTCGCGCAGGCCACCGTCGTCGGCAGGGGGCCGATGGTGTGACAGTGGCCAAAACACGTTCAGCGCCTCCGCACGGCGGACATGGCGCCGAACCTAACCGATCCGATCGGGGAAATTCAATCGGCGGGTGTCAGGGCGTCGACCTTCGCTGCCAGCTCGAAGTCGGCCGCGGTGAGGCCGCCCTCGGAGTGGGTGGAGATCGTCACCGTCACCGAGTCCCAGGAGATCGCGAGATCGGGATGGTGGCCCATCTCCTCCGCCGGCTCGACCAGGCTCTCGACGAACTTCACCGAGCCGACGAAATCGCCGCAGCC
>DASSMU010000005.1:0-27799 GCA_035701465.1 Solirubrobacterales bacterium | reverse complement strand
GTGGCGGTGTCCTTGACTTTGGAGCCCTCGGCGACGGTGATTTCTTCGCCTTCTTTGCCGCCGCCGCTGAGGCTCGTGGAGAGCGAGGTGTTGGCCTTTACCTTGAGCACCTCTTTGGAGCAGGTCGAGGTCGATTCTTCGTGCAGGGTGTCGCCTAAGTATTTGGCCTTCCAGAAGTATTCCTTGCCGGCTTCCAGTTCCTCTTCTTCGGAGCTGGCCGCTTTGGTGCCTTCGACTTTGCCTTTGCCGGCTTCGGTCGCCAGTTCTTTGCATTCTTTGTCTTTGTAGGCGGAGTAGTCGACCGTGCCGGTGGCACCGGAGGCGTTGGTGCCCGAGAGGGTGGCGGTGTCCTTGACTTTGGAGCCCTCGGCGACGGTGATTTCTTCGCCTTCTTTGCCGCCGCCGCTGAGGCTCGTGGAGAGCGAGGTGTTGGCCTTTACCTTGAGCACCTCTTTGGAGCAGGTGGAGGTCGAGGCTTTGTTCATTTCATCGCCCGCGTATTCGGCTAACCAGAAGTATTCCTTGCCCGCTTCCAGTTCTTTTTCTTCGGAGTCGGGGACTTTGCCTTCTTTGACCGTGCCTTCGCCCGCTTTGGCCACCAGTTTTTCGCATTTGGAGTCCGAGTAGACCTTGTATGTGATCGTGCCACCCGCTTTGGAGGCGTTTTCGCCGCTGAGGCTGGCCGTATCCTTGACTTTGGAGCCCTCGGCGACGGTGATTTCGGCTCCTTCTTTGCCGCCGCCTTTGAGCGAGGTGGAGATGGAGGTGGAAGTCGCCGTTAACCCGCCGCCGCCTCCTTTGGTGATGTGCGTCCCGCTTAACGGAGTCGTGACAATGTCTAATTTGGCCGTGCTGGGACAGAAGGTGCCTTTCACTTTATGGACCATCTGTTCCTGAAGTGAGACTTCCCCGTTCGCCGCGGTCGATAATAATAAGCCCTTGGCGGTGCCGGCGAGTCCTTCTCCGTTGTAGTAGCAGTTGATGCCGATGCAGTTGACGTGGACTTCGCCTTCGCCGGCCACGCTGGCGCTTTCGTGCCCTGTCCTTTCGACTTCGATGGCGGAGGAGGCGCTTTGTTCTTCGACTTTGCAGCCTGAGCCGCAGTTCGTGTAGGTGAAGTTGCCTTCGATAACCGCCTGGCCTGCTTCGCCTTCTTCGACTTCGCCTAAGAATAAGACGTTGCATTCGACTTTGGGACTGGCTAACAGGATCGCTTTGCCGACCGAGGTTTCGTGCACGTGGGTGATGATGTTCGCTTCTGCGCAGGGTGATTCATCCGCTTTGCACAGTGCGGTGCTTTCCGCCGTCGCCGAACTGGCGCCGAGGAAGGCCATCGCCATCAACGTGGCAAAGGCGGCGAGAAGCACGACCAGTGCAGGAAAGGCTCGCCGCCGGGGCCTCATCGGATAGAGACGCTCCGGTATGGACTGGCTAAGCCTCCCGCGCGACTGGCCATGCGGCCAGTATGGTCGCACGGCCAAACAAAGTCAAGAAATCTTTACTGTTCGACTTCGTAAACGAAGTCGTGTTGGTCGGGTCGTAGACAGGGTTGGCGAAGGCGAGCACGTCCCCGGCCGAGTTGCTGACGGCGGGAAGCACCAGGCCAATCCCGATCCCCGTGTCGTCGAATGGCTGCGGCGTAACGAGCGCTCGATCGTCGTCGATCCAGTCATCCTGGGTGAGATCCGCTTCGGCATCCTTCTCTTGGCGCGCAGTGGGCGGCGCGCCCAACTTGAAAGCTGGTTCGAGCAAGGGATTCGGAAGATCGAGTGCCTGTCTTGGGATCCTGTCATCGGTATGCGCTGGGCCCAGCTGCTCGCTGATCTTCGCCAGGGCGGCAAACCGATGTCGATCAAAGACAGCCTGATCGCCGCCACCGCACTCGCGCACGACCTCACGCTGGCAACGCTCAACCAGCGGGACTTCAAGCCGGCAAAAGTTCAGCTCGTCGATCCGTCGAGCTGAATCGGCACGAGAGGGCCGAGTCCTTAAACCGGTCGAACTCGTAGACGACCTGTGGGCATCGAGCCCCTGTCCATTGAGAGGCTCGGGGGCAGCCCAGCTACTCGCTCGGCGCCATAACCCGCGTCACCGAGTCGCCAACGAAGCACGGCTTCTCGTTGCCCTCGACCTCGAGAGTGAAGCGGGTCACGGTCTCCCACCAGCCGCCCCCCTTCTCGTCGAGCGAGACGATCTCGGCTCTGGCCCGGACTCGGGCGCCGGCGGGGACAGGAGCCGGAAAGCGGATCTTGTTCCAGCCGTAGTTGACGCCGAGGGTGAAGCCGGCGGAGGAGATCAGATCCTGGCGGAAGCCATCGACCAGGGAGAGGGTGAGGTTGCCGTGGGCGATCGTCGTGCCGTAGGGACTCTCTGCCTTGGCGCGCTCGACGTCGACGTGGATCCACTGGTCGTCGCCGGAGAGTCTGGCGAATGTGTCGATGTCCTTCTGGGTGATGGTGCGCCACTCGCTCGGGCCGATCTCCTGCCCAATCAGGGCCTGCATTCCCTCGACGCCCTGCACCTCGACGGTTGCCATCGCGGTGAAGTCTAAACGGGAGCTCGCAAGTTCGCGTGCCATAGGATCGCGCCGTGCCCTTCACGCTCAGGAACCTCAAGGAGGACCTGGAGGATCTCGGGTCCAACTTCGACGGCGCGCCGGACCTGGAGTTCCGCTTGGCGACCGTGGCGCTCGGGCTCGAGAAATCTGGTCTTAGCTACCAGCGCGTCCCACCCGGCTATCGCTTTCCGTACGGCCACACGCACAAGAAGCAGGAGGAGGTGTACGTGGTCCTGGGCGGAAGCGGGCGGATGAAGCTCGACGACGAGATCGTCGAGCTCGAGAAATGGGACGCGGTGCGCGTCCCGCCTGGTACGTGGCGAGGCTACGAGGCCGGGCCGGAGGGCCTCGAGATCCTCGTCATCGGCGCACCCAACCTCGGCGAGGCTCCGCGCGAAGACGTCGACGGCCAGCGCGACTGGTGGACCGACTAGCGCCAGGTGCGCTTTCCCCTTCTCGCCCGCAGCGCGCCTCACGCCACCAGCCTCACTTCGAACGACGGCGTTGCGATCGCTCCGGCACCGCCGAGGAGGGCGAGGATGCGGCTCACGTAGGCCGTCGTCTCAGGGATGGCAGGAACGCAGTGGCAGGCTTCGACGGGGGCCGGGCCGGCGTTGTAGGCAGCAAGGGCCAGTTGGGGGGAGCCGAACTGGCGGATCAGGTCCGACATCAGGTGTGCCTGGGCGTCGATCGCTTCGACCGGGTCGAAGGGGTCGCGCAGGCCATAGGCCGCTGCGGTGGAGGGGATGAACTGGGCGATGCCCTGGGCGCCCGCCGGAGAGGACGCGAAGGGGTTGAAGTTGGACTCGGCCATCAGCTGGGCGGCGAGCAGGGCCGCCGAGACGTTCCAGTGAGTCGCCGCACGGAGCAGCGGGACCCGGAAGCGGGCCGGAACGAAGGCGGGAAGGCCGGCGGCGCCGGAGAGGGCGCCGTCCGCTCCGGCGCCCTCGGACCTCGAGGTGTCTCCAACGGAGTTCCCCGCGGCAGAACACGGCGAAGGGCCAGCGTCGAAGCCGTAGTGCCAGGCCTCCCAGCTGTAGCGCTGGACGAAGCCGAAGCGGCTCGCGTTGGCAGCCAACCAGCCGTACGCGGTTTCGGGCCCGAGGTCCAACTCGGTGGCACAGCGGTGCAGCGATTGCCCGGGGGGCGCCACCCACTTCGGGTCGGGATGGGCGGCGAAGAGAGCCGCCTGTTCGGCGTCGGAGCGAAAGCCGGAGACGACGAGCAGCGCGAGCCCGTCGGCTCGTGCCGAGGCAGCCATCCGGTCGTAGGCGGCCGCCACATCGGGTCTCATCCCCTCACCCTGCCTGTAGATGAGCGTGCCGCTGTAGCCGCCGCCCGTTGCCGTCGTCGGCATCGCCCCGCCTGAGGCACCGGCCGGTGCGCCGGCTTCTGCCACCGCCGAGGCTTCCGTGTGGGCTCGCCCATCGCCGATATCGATGCGGGCGACCACGACCGCCTTGGCGCGGACCGGTGCGAACGAGCCGACATCCGGGAACGAGAGACGCAGGCGCCCGGCGTCGACATCGTTTGCCCGTGCCGCATTCAGTGCCGCGGCCCGGGCGCGCGCAAGGTAGGCGGCCTTGTTGATGTGACCCGGGTTGGGCATGCCGTTCGGCAACGCCGGCGGCGAGAGCAACCGCGGCAGGTCGTCGCGCATCGAGCGTGCCGCCGAGATCGCCGCCAGGTCGGCGGCACGCTGCACTCGCCCCTTCCCGGTCACCGCGCCGGCGATCGCGACCAGCGCCAGCGCCGCCGCGATCAGCGCGAATGCCCCGCCGAGTGCCAGCGGCAGCGCCTGCCCCTCCTCGTGCCTTCCTCCCATGGTCCGCACCCTGGCGGGGGACGACGCGCGCGTGGTGCGCAGAATCGATCAGAATCGAGCCAATTCAGCGACCGAACCATTCCGGCGCCGCGCCCGTAGACCCGGCCAGCGACCAAACCGAGCCGAGGAGGCCCAATGCCACATCTCCGCACGTCCCACACCTGGAGTCCCAAGCTCCGCGCCGTCCTGATCGCGATCTCGGCGATCGCGCTGATCGCCGTAGGCGCCGCAAGCGCCGGCGCACAGATGACCAAGCGCGTAGCGAAGGAGGCGAACAACGCAAAGCTCGGCAAGACCGTCCTCACCAACGTCAAGGGCATCACCCTCTACAGCCTCAGCGCCGAGACCAACGGCAAGTTCATCTGCAAGGGCTCCTGTCTCAAAGACTGGCACCCCCTCGTCGTCGCCGCCGGGGTCAAGCCGACCGGCCCGGTGAAGCTCGGCACGATCAAGCGACCCGACAACGGGCAGCGGCAGGTGACCTTCGACGGCCGGCCCCTGTACACGTTCGACGAAGACACGAAGGCGGGCGACGCCAAGGGGCAGGGCATCAAGGACGTCGGCACCTGGCACGCCGCGACCCCCTAGTCGGAGCTCGCCACCCGGTCAGACCTCCTCGGAGGACAGTCCTGCAGCCTGCCTCGCGATCTCCCTATCCCGGACATCGATCGCTCAGGTCTGACCGGGTGGCAGGCCCGCCTCCCGCATCGCCAGCGCGAACGAGAGAAAATCCTCCTGCCAGTCGTGGAGTGGCTGCGGTCGTCCGGCACCTCCGTCGGTCACTTCCGACGGTTTGCCTTCGCGTGCGCGGCGGGCCAAACGGATCATTGCGTGCCACTCGTCGAGTCGTGCGCGAACCTCGTCTATCTCCTCCTGTAGCGCTTTGACATCGAGCATCTCGGGGCGGGGATCAGCCTCGAGCAGAGCACCGAGGTGAGGTGCGTGGCGAACACGAGTCGGCATGTTGCTTACCGCCAGCTCCCCGTCCTCGGCAAAGGCCCGCAGAATCGTTGAAATCAGTGTCGTGTGCTCGAGCGTCTCGCTGTGGACGAAGTTCTTCACCCGTGGGCCGATCACTATTGCCGGCACCCGCAGGCCGAGGGTGCCGTATTTGGACGGATCGCCCGCGGGAATCGCCGGAGGATCGACGTGATCGTAGAACCCGCCATGCTCGTCGTAGACCACGACGAGCACCGTGTCGGCCCACTCCGGACTGTTGACGAGCGCCTCATAGGTCTCGAGCACAAGTTGCTGGCCGGCGCGTACATCCGATGGCGGGTGGTCGTCATTGGAGTTCGGGTCGAGGATCTTCACGTCGACGAAGTTGGGATCGATCCAGCTGACCTGACGCAGACCGCCCACTTTGGCAGCGTGGTCGAGGAAGCCGTCATGGAGCTCGACTATCGCCGCCTCGGCGGCCTTCGTCTTCAGGCTGATCGACTTGCGACTGAAGTAGGCGAAGTTCTCGCGATCGGTGTGGGGAAACCGTCGGTACGTCTTGTCGGCTCCACGAAGAGTCGCGGGATCGTGTGAGTACCAACGCCACTGTCCTGGGCTCAGTTGCCGCGTAAAGGCCGCAACCTCGTACAACGGAACCCCTTCCAACTTGCCGATCGGAGGGATGACCTTCAGCCGCTTGATCAGCGTATGGAGAAAGCCAGGCCTGTGCAGGACCGGATCGGCCTCCTCTCCAGCCATCGCGTAGAGCCGGTTCGGCCAGGTATCGCCCGGGATCGACGAGTGCCAAGCGTCGCAAACGCAGTATTTCCGTGCCAGCAGATCGTAGACCGGAAGGTGGTGCTGGGTGTAGTAACCCATCGGAAGATCGTGGTACTCGGCCGGAATCGTTGTCCGATTCCCTTCCGCGTCCCTGCGCGTGGCAAGGAAGTTCCTGACGAAACCGCCGGGGTGCTGGCCGTGAAATGGTTCAAGCTGTTTTTCGACACAGTTGGGCCCGTGGCAGGGATCAAGGAGTTTGCCGTTTGTGTCGTCCGGTAGGTGAAAGCTGGTTTTGTCCGCATCCCAAGGGAAGACTTTGTGTCCTTCTCCCTGCTCGTCGTAGTTGATCTCCTCGCCGCTCAGCCCCTCGACATCTTTGACACGGTCTTCCAATTTGAGGAAGCCGAGCATTTGGTCGAAGGAGCGATTCTCCATCATCAGCACGACGATGTGTTTCACCTTCTTGAGGTTCTCGACAGATGTGTTGCCGACCATCGCGCCTGACCCTATGTGAAACAAATGCGAATAGTCAAGTAAATCTAGGGATTACCCGGCTCTCATATCTCCTCGGGGACCATCTCGATCGCGCCGCAGGGACACTCGGCCACGCAGAGGCCGCAGCCCTTGCAGAAGTCGAGATCGATCTCGTAGAGCTCACCCGGCCGGCCGAGCTTGATCACGGCGTTGTCGGGACAGACTCCGTAACAGTTGTCGCAGGAGAAGCAATTGCCGCAGGAGAGGCAGCGGCGCGCCTCGAAGAGCGCGTTGTCCTGGTCGAGACCGGCAACGACCTCCGCGAAGGAGGAGGCTCGCCGCGCCGCATCCAGCCGTGGCTGCTCGGTGCGTGGCGCGTCCGAGTAGTACCAGGTGTTGAGGGACTCGAACTCGGCGATCGCGTGCTTGACGGAAGCCTCGTAGGCGCGGCCCCACAGCCAGCCGTCGATGTTTCGCGCCGCCTTCTTGCCGTGCCCGACGCCGACCGTGACCGTGCGCTCGGCCGGGACCATGTCGCCGCCGGCGAAGACCCCGGGGTAGCCGGTCATCATGTTCGGCCCGACGGTGACGACGCCGTCGTCGACCTCGATTCCCGGCACGCCCTCGAGCAGGGACAGATCGGCTTCCTGGCCCAGGGCCAGCACCAGCGAATCGGCCTCCAGCTCCTCAGTCTCGCCGGTCGGCTGCGGGAAGCCGGTCTCGTCCAGCTCCATCCGCTCGATCAGCAGCTTGCCGTCCTCGAAGCGCTTGATCGTGGAGAGCCACTTCATCATCACGCCCTCCTCCGCCGCCTCCTCGACCTCAAACTCGTGGGCCGGCATGCGGTCGGGGGTGCGGCGATAGACGACGACCGCGTCGGTCGCTCCGAGCCGCTTCGCCGTCCGCGCCGCGTCCATCGCCGTGTCACCGCCGCCGTAGACGGCGACACGGCGACCGAGCCGCGGCCGCTCGACCCCCTCCATGCTCTCCAGCAGCGAGACCGCATCGAGGATGCGCTCGGCCTCACCGGCGGGGATGTAGGCGCGGCGGCCGATGTGGGCGCCGACGGCCAGGAAGGCGGCGTCGAAACCGCCCTCGTTGATCGACTCGACCACGTTCTCGACCTTGCGGTTCAACTCAAGCTCGACGCCAAGATCGAGGATGCGCTGGACCTCGGCCTCAAGCACGTCGCGCGGCAGCCGGTACTGGGGAATGCCGAAGCGCATCATCCCCCCCGCCATCGGCCCGGCCTCGTGGATCGTCACCGCGTGGCCGAGCCGGGTCAGGTGGTAGGCGGCGGAGAGGCCCGAGGGCCCGGCGCCGACGACCAGGACCCGCTTGCCGCTCGGCTCGGCCCCGGCCTCGACCTGCCAGCCGTGCGCGATCGCCTCGTCGCCGAGGAAGCGCTCGACCGAGTGGATGCCGACCGCCTCGTCAAGCTGGCCGCGGTTGCAGGCGGTCTCGCAGGGGTGGTAACAGACCCGCCCCATGATCGCCGGCAGCGGGTTGTCCTCCATCAGCTTGCGCCAGGCCCGCTCGTAGCCGCCTTCCCCCTCCTCGGCCTCGTAGAGCCAGGCCTGGATGTTCTCGCCGGCCGGACAGGCGTTGTTGCAGGGCGGCAGGCGGTCGACGTAGACGGCCCGCTCGGTGCGCCAGCTGCCGGTCTTGTTGGCGAGGCTGGAGCCGACGTCGAGGGTGACCGCGTAGGGCTTGTCATTCATGAACCGGCCGTCCCTTCCGACATTGACCCCACCCTGGTGTGGTCGATGTCGGATGCGCTGATGTCGACCCCGTCCGGCAGTAGGCCGTAGCGGCGGATGTTCTCGTCGGCCATCGCCTGCAGGCGCTCGACGATCTCGGGGTGCCCGTTCTCGCCGAAGAGGTGCGCGTAGCGGCGCTGCGGCCTCAGGTACTCCTCGACCGGAACCTGGCGGCGGATCTTGGAGACCCCGGTGACCTCGCCGCCCTCGGCCTCGAAGACCGGGAAGAGCCCGGTCTCCTTGACCAGGCGCGCGATCTTGATCGTGTCGGCTGCGGCGGCGCCCCAGCCGAGCGGGCAGGGGACGAAGATGTGGATGTAGCGGGCGCCGCGCAGCTCCATCGCCCGTTCGACCTTGCGCTCGAGGTCGTGCAGATCGGCGACCGTCGCCGTCGCCACGTAGGGGATGCCGTGCGCCATCGCGATCCGCGGCATGTCCTTGCCCTGACCGAAGGCGTTGCCGGGATGCTTGCCGATCGGCTTGGTGTTGGCGGTACGGGCCGCCGGAGGCGTCGCACCGGATCGCTGCACGCCGGTGTTCATGTAGGCCTCGTTGTCGTAACAGACGTAGAGCACGTCGTCGCCCCGCTCGAACATCCCCGAGAGGCAGCCGAAGCCGATGTCGACGGTGCCGCCGTCGCCCCCCTGGCCGATCACCCGCACGTCCTCGCGCCCCGTCGCCCGCAGCGCCGCGGCGACGCCGCTGGCGACCGCCGGCGCGTTGCCGAACAGGGAGTGGATCCAGGGCATCTGCCACGAGGACTCCGGAAAAGGGGTCGAGAAGACCTCGAGGCAGCCGGTCGCGTTGGCGGCGATCAGCTTGCCCCCCGTCGCCCGCATCGCGGCGTCGAGCGCGTAGCGCGCGCCGAGCGCCTCGCCGCAGCCCTGGCAGGCGCGGTGTCCCGAGGTGAGGCTGTTGGAACGGTCCATCCGCGCCTGCACGGTCCGCTCCTCCGGATCGAGCAGACGGTTGCCCACCACGAACGTGCCCGCCTGGTAGAGCTTCACCCGCTGCTCGGCACTGCCCTCGCTTCCGGTGCGCTTTTCCCCCGCCATAGGGGGATAAGGCGCACCGGAACGATTGTCGCTGGAGTTCGAGGGCATCTCAGTGCGACCTCGCGGCGACGATTCCGGCTTCGCGGAGGATGTTCTCGGCGTGGGGGCCGCTGCGGCCGCCCTTCCCCATCCGCTTCAACTCGGCCCCCACCGTCTCCCAATCCATGTCGAGGAAGCTGAGCGGCTCCAGCCGGTCGGCAGCCGCGTCGGTAAAGAGCGTCCGCAGCGACTTCTTCGTGATCGGCCGTCCGCCGAGGCCGGCGATCACCGTGTAGCCGTGCAGCTGGATGCCGGAGAGGGCCATTCGCACGTTGGCGGAGACGATGCCACCGATCCCGACCGCCAGCGCCTTCTCGAGCACGACGACTCGCTTCGCCGAGGCGAGCGCGGCGCGGACCTCCTCCAGGGGAAAGGGCCTGAAGGACTTGATCGCGAGGGCGCCGATGCTCATCCCCTCCTCGCGCAGCTCGTCGATCGTGTCCTCGATCGTCCCCAGCACCGAACCGAGCGCGACGACGATCGTCTCGGCGTCCTCGGCCCGGTAGCCGCGGACGAGGCCGCCCGAGGGCCGCCCGAAGGCCGCGGCGAACTCACCCGCCACCTCCGGGATCAGGTCGAGGGCAAGCAGCTGCTTGGCGTGGGCCAGGTACTTGACCTCGGTGAAGGCCTCGGGCCCGACCATCGCCCCGATTGTCACCGGGTCGGCGGGATCAAGTACCTGGCGCGGCTCGAAGGACGGCAGGAATGCGTCGACCTGCTCCTGGGAGGGCACGTCGATCCGCTCGTAGGCGTGGGTGAGGATGAAGCCGTCCATGCAGACCATCACCGGCAGCGAGAGCTGCTCGGCGATCCGAAAGGCCTGCACGTGTAGGTCGGCGGCCTCCTGGTTGGTCTCGGCGTAGAGCTGGATCCAGCCGCAGTCGCGCTGGGACATCGAGTCGCTGTGGTCGTTCCAGATGTTGATCGGCGAGCCGATCGCCCGGTTGGCCACCGTCATCACAATTGGCAACCCGAGACCGGAGGCGTTATAGAGCGCCTCCGCCATGTAGAGCAGGCCCTGGCTGGCGGTTGCGGTGTAGGTGCGGGCGCCGGCCGCGGAGGCGCCGATGCAAACCGAGAGGGCGGCGAACTCGGACTCGACCATCATGTACTCGCAGGGCGCCAGCCGCCCGTCGCGGACGAGGTCGGAGAGACCCTCGACGATGTGGGTCTGGGGGGAGATCGGGTAGGCGCAGACGACCTCCGGGCGGCAGAGCGCGACGGTCTCGGCGACGGCGGCGGATCCCTCCGTCTGCTTAAACAAGGGCGACCGCCTCGAGTTGGCCCTTGACGTTCTCGAAGCAGGCACGAGCGGCGGCGACGTTGCCCTCTCCGCTCGCTCCCGCGAAACGCTCTCGAATCGCCACTGTCACCGAGTCGATTTGCAGACGCCCGGTCAGAGCGGCGAAGCCGCCGAGCAGGGCGGCGTTCGGCAGCGGCCGGCCCAGGTGCTCGCGCGCGATGGCGGTCGCCGGAACCACGAGCAGCCGACCGGGCTCGAACGCCGCCGCGAACTCGCCGAGGCCGAGCACCTCGATGCCGCGCTCGCTGTTGATCAGGGCGTAGCCGCCGCGCCCGAGGCCGGCGAAGAGGTCGACCTGGTGCAACAGGGTCGGGTCCTGGACGATCAGCGCATCGGGCTCGGCGACGGGTTCGCGGGTGCGGATCGGCGTATCGGAGAAACGACAGAAGGAAACGACAGGGGCCCCGGTTCGCTCAGACCCGAAGCTGGGAAATGCCTGCGCGTGACGGCCCTCGTCGAACGCCGCGACGGAGAGCAACTCGGCGGCGGTGACCACGCCCTGACCGCCACGACCATGGATGCGAACCTCGAACACGGATCAACCGTACGTAGCGGGAACTGCGCTGCCATCCGGGGCAGCTACTGATTCCTACCGAGCACGGACGGAGTCGATCGTCTGCTTCAGCGTCTCGTGCGCGTCGTAGTGCGGCATCCAGTGCAGCTTGCGGCGGGCTCGCGCGGTGTCCATCAAGACCGGGCGGCGCACAGCCTCGATCCAAGCCGCCTCGTCGGGCAGGAACGGCATCAGCGCCACCGCCTCGGCTGCGACCCCGACCGCGAGATGGGGCGCCGGCACGGCATGCCAGCCGAGCGCGTGGGCGAGGTCGGTAATCGTCAGCTGGCCAGGCCCGGCGAGGTTGTAGACGCCAGGCTGGCCGTGTCCGATCACGGCGGCGCAGAGGGCGGCGGCGACGTCATCGTGGTGGACGAGCTGGAACGGCACGCCGGGATCGGGCAGTACCGGTCGCAGCTCGGGCACCCGGCCGAGCGCCCAGCGCAGCGGGCCCGGGATCCGCTGACCGATCGCGAGCAGCGGGATCAGGTCGAGGAGCATCGTCGCCTGCGGCCCGGCGACGATGCATGGGCGGAAGACGTAGGCGTCGGTCGCAGAACCCTCAAGGGCCTCGGCGAGCTCTTCCTCGACCGCCGCCTTGTGCGCCGAGTAGGGGTGTCGCGAAGCGCCCTTGACAGGGTCGTCCTCGCTGAGCAGGTCCGGCATGCCGCGGCTGAAGCCGTAGGCGGCGACAGAAGAGGTGTAGACGAGTCGCTTGGCGCCGGCCGCGGCGGTCGCCTCGAAGACGTTGCGGGACCCCGTCAGGTTGATCTCGCGGCTTTCGTCGCCGCCGGCGACGATGACGAAGGCGAGGTGGACGATGACGTCGGCACCGTCGACCAGCTCCTCGACCGCCTCGCGGTCGAGGATGTCGCCGCGCCGGTACTCGGTCTTCTCCCAGCCCTGTCCGGCGAGGTCGAAGGGGCGCCGCGCCATGCCGATCACGCGATCCACCTCCGGCGCCCGCTCCAGGGCGGAGATGAAGGCCCTGCCGATCTCCCCGGTTGGCCCGGTGACTGCGACGGTCAGCATGGCCCGATTCTCGCGGAATGAGACGGGCAGCGGCGCCAGGCCGCTGCCCGTCCTACACGAGCTATTTCTTCTTCGCGGGCTTCAGCTTCACCGTGGAAGCCGTGATGCCGGTGCCCGTCAGCTTCGCTTTGATCGTCTTGCCCTTGGCCAGTTCCTGCTTGGCGGGACCTGAGAGCTTGACCTTGACCGTCGCGGTCGCGCCCTCGGCAAGGCTGAAGGAGGCTTTGCCGATCACCAGGTTCTTGGTCTTTTTGCCCTGCTTGACCTTGGCCTTGAGCTGCAGGGTGCCTTTGCAGGGGCCGCCTGAGCAGGTCAGCTTCAGTTCCGCCTTGCCGCTCTTTACCGTGGCCGATGCTGCGGCCTTGGCCGTTCCTTCGGGCGTCGGTTTCGGTTCTTCTTTTTTGGTTTCTTCTTTTTTGGTTTCTTCTTTGGAGTTGGCGGTGAAGGTGGCCGTGACCGTGGTGTCTTCTTCGATCGTGACCGTGCAGGGAGCGGTTCCCGAGCAGCCACCGCCGCTCCAGCCGGAGAAGGTCGAGCCCGAGGCGGCGGTTGCCGCCAGGGTCACTTCTTCGCCTTCGGGGTATTCGGCAGCGCAGGCGCCGCCGTTGCAGGTGACCGTGCCCGAGCCGGTGCCGGCTTTGGTGATCGTCAGTTTGAATTTGGGCGTTGCTTTGAGGTTGAATTTGGCCGTCACTTCTTTGGCCGCCGACATCGTCACTTCGCAGGTGCCGGAGCCGGTGCAGGCACCGGTCCATTCGATGAATTCAGAGCCCGCTTCGGCGCTCTGGGTGAGCGTGACCACGGTTCCTTCGTTGAATTCCTTTTCACATTCGGAGCCGCAGGAGATTTTCGGCGAGACCGGCGAGGTGCTTTCGACTTTGCCGGTGCCGCTGCCGGTCTTTTTGACTTTGAGGGCGAATTTGGGCGTTGCTTTGAGGTTGAAGGTCGCTTTGACGGTCTTGTCGGCGTTCATTTCGACTTCGCATTCGTTGCCGACGATGGTGTCGCATTCGCCGCTCCACGCGACGAATTCAGAGCCGGGGTTGGGTTCGGCGATGACGACGACCACGGTGCCTTCTTCGTATTCGGCTTCGGGGTCGCAGGGTTCGGCCGCTTCGCCTTCCACTTCGCATTCGAATTCGCCGGCGCCGGTTCCACCGGTTTCGATCGTCAGGGCAAACGGCGGTTCGGACATGAAGGTGGCGGTGACGCCGAGCGGTTCTTCGACCGTCAGTTCACATTCGATTTCGACGCCAGAGCAGTCCCCGCCCCATTCGACGAATTCAGAGCCTTCTTCGGATTCCGCGTACAGGATCACTTCGGTGCCGTAGGGATACGTTTCGGCTTCCGGACAGGGTTCGTAGGAGCCGCCTTCGATCTGGCATTCGACGATGCCTTCGCCGGTGCCTTCGGTTTCGACCGTGAGTTCGAATTCTTCGAGGTCGAAGACGACTTCGACCGTCTTGTCGGCGTTCATTTCGACTTCGCATTCGCCGCCGACGACGGTGTCGCATTCGCCGTTCCATTCGACGAATTCGGAGCCCAGTTCCGGTTCGGCGACCACCGTCACGTTGGTGCCTTCCGCGTATTCGGCTTCGCATTCTTCGAGCGGGCCGGCTTCCACCTTGCACCCCACGGCGCCTTCGCCGCCCCCCCCGAACTGGACTTCCAGCGAGTGTTCAGCCGCAGCTGCCTGCGCAGCGGGAACGAGGAAGAAGGCGGCGGCTACGAGGGCGAGGAGGACGAGTCGGATTCGAGCTGGAGACCAGCTGCTTGCAACGGCGGATCGAAGAGGGTGAGAGCTGACGAGGGATGTCATCGGGTGGCGGCTCATTTCTTGGACGCGGTGGCTCGTGCTTGCACAAACGCGACTGTACCCAAAAAGTCTCGGCAACATGCCTCGTGCAGAATGTTGGTAGAGCAATTGTCCATGCGTGCGAGCGAGTTTGCGCTCAGATGATTTCCAAGAGCGACCGGCGCAAGGAGGGCGGCAGGCCCGTTTGCGCAGCAGGCGGCATCACGCCGAACAGCGCACGCCTGGCAGGGACCCATGCGAGCGGCCGCTTGAGGACCGCCACGCGAAGGTCCCGATCAAGCAGGTCGCGAACCGCGAGGGAGGTCAGGGCGCGGTCGGTGTCGAGATCGGCGCGTAGCAGGACGCCGGACCCGCGGATGCCGCTCTCCCCCAGGGCACCTCGAAAGCGCGCCGGGGGAAGGTGGACGACAGCCACCGACTCGCGGGCCAGCGGCAACGCCGCCCCGATCGACTCAAACGTCCCGGGATCGTCGCCGACGGCGAGGTGGCACGTCTGCCCCCGCGACGCTGCGCGCAGCTGCGGTAGGTGGGACGCGAGCCGCTCCTCCAATTGACGAGCACCTGCCGAGGAGACCAGCGTCGGCCGCGGCATGCGGCCGCCGACGTCGATCAGCAGGCCGGGACGATCGGGCTCGGAGCCGGCACATGCAAGCGCCGCGGCAGCCGGCTTCGAGCCGCTCGCACCACCCACGGCGGTGACCAGAATCACCCGGCCGTTCATCGCCCGGTCGGTCTCGCGAATGCGGAGCTGTCGACGGCGAGCGCCTCTCCAATCGCCGGAAACAACGACGGTGGACGCAACCGCACGGTGACCTCTCCCCCATGAACCGTCACTTCTGCCCCGTCCCTCGCCCAGCCGGGAAGGGCCTCGCGCACCGCGCCCCTGGCGGGCCTGCCGGCGGCCAGCGTCAGCGCCCCGGCCTCGGCCGCACCGTCGGCCAGCGTCAGCGCGTAACCGGCGATAAGGAGCTGCATGGCGATCGATCCCGCCAGCAGCAGCACGGAGACCGCGGCGATCGCTTCGACCGTGGCCTGACCGCTATCCCTGCCCATCGCCCAGCCCGCTCTCCGCCTCGACCGTAAGCCGCGGCAGGGCCGGCAGCAAGCACGGGATCTCCACCTGCACCGAGACCGTGCCGTTGTCGCTCACGCGGGCACCAGGACGCAGCGACGGCGGCAACGCCCGCCGCGCTGCCGCCGTCGCGTCGCCTCCCACGAGTGCCGCTCGCGCCCCGGCCCGTGCCGCTGTGCCTGCCGACCACAGCGCCTGGCCGGCGAGACCCAACTGTGCCGCCACCAGGACCGCCAGCAGCAGGAACGGGACCACCGCGATCAACTCGACCGAGGCGGTCCCATCCTCCCTGTGGCCTGCGCTGCTGGCGATCCGTGGCGGCACCCCGCGACCGTCGCAGCCCCGAACGCACGCGTGGCGCGCTCAAGCGCGCGAAACAGTGCCATCTCTGGCGCGCGGGACGCTCAGTAGGAGTTGGCGTCGATCCAGATCCGCCAGATCGCCGCGACCGAGGCGCCGAGAAGGACGATCCAGGCCAGCGTCCCGCCACCGGTGGAGGTCATCTCGTCGCTTCCCGCGATCAGCAAGGCGATCATCCCCAGCGCCGAGTAGAGGATTGCCCGTCGAGCGTCGGTCAGGGTCGCCAGCGTCAGCTGATTCTGGCGCCCGGCCACGAACACCATCCAGGCGATCCCCGCGAGGAACCCCATCGTGATCGCGGTGAGGATCGCTTCGGCGACGTTGCCCCCTGAAGGCGCAAAGGCGACGACCAGCGCCAGGGCCATGACGATCGCGACATTGCGCAGCGTGCGCATCGCACGATTGTAAGGGCCACCCGATGCGCGCCTGGGCGGTCGGCTAGGTTCGCGCGCGCGTCTCCATCTCCTTCCAGAAACGCTTCAGATCTTTCTTGCCGATGCGCTTGTGCCAGGGGGGCCGCTCGTGAGCCGCGATCCTCTGCTGGCCCCGGCAGAAGGCGCGGCTGATCGTGCGCTGGCCGTCGGGCTCGTCGACGGGGGCTTCCCTCAGCGGGCAGAAGTGGTAGGCGCAGACGTCGGGGCAGCCGGCTCCAAGGATCTCGAGCCGATCCTTGCTTTCGTGGAGGCAGTACGGCAGCCTGTTCATATGGGCAAACTGCCGCCCACGATCCTCGGGGGCACGCTCGTTGAGGTTGAGCAGCAGCGTCACGTCGGCCACCAGTTGGGCCGCAGTTCGGTTGAGAGACGCCTGGCGGCGACTGGCGGCGTCGCCCTCGTCGGCCCATACGAACGCTCTCCACCTGGGATTCCGGATCGTGTGTCTGACGACGACGCGCCGCGCCTGGCCGGCGGCAACCGACACGAGTGGATGCGGCTCCCCGCCTGAGTCGCTGCACGCGCGCTCATAGGCGTCGAAGGCGATCCGAGGGTCGGAGCCGGCGACCGTGTAGAGGGCGAGCGCCTGGTGGAGGACCATCCTCGCGTACCAGTGACGGGCATTGTCGAGACAGATATCGCTGACGAGCTGCCGGTTGCTCTCGACCAGCCCGGGGCCGCTCCGGTGGTTAGAGTCGTCGGCGTGTCGCATCGCGTCGTTCTTGAACCCCTGCGCGACGGACGCCTCCAGCTCGGGGAACCTCATCTGGAAGGCGAGCGCGACGAGGCGATCGAGCGCCCGGCTCGCATCGCGCAGGGCGTCGTCGTATTCGTCCCCGTCGGGAACGTGGCCGTAGACCTGTGCGCCCGAGGCGCGCCCGCGGTGGTCGTCGCGATGCGATGACGACCCGTGGTCGGCCTGACGGGCGGGGTGCTCGCGCAGCCCGCTGACCACAGCCGGCAGCACCCAGCCGAGCGCCTTCAGCGAAAGGACTTCGTCTCGTTCGTTTTCTATCCCGTAGGCCGCCAGCGCCTCCGATCCCGCGCCACCGTCGAGCCACCCGGCACCCTCCACCGGAATGTCGATCGGTAAGTCGCGGGCGCTCTTCAGGGCCGCCCTGGCGATCAGGGTGGTGACCCCGCACTCGAGCGCACGGAAGGCGTGAAAGGCATCCTCGGCGATCGCATCGCTTGCCATTCGTTTCACTTCTTGATCGGGATCGCGGGCGAACTCCCAGATCCGCGTCCAATGTCCGCTGCTCTCTTTCCTGCCCTTCTTCCTGCCCTTCTTCTTGTTCTCCTCACGCAGCGCGGCGATCGCCGGGATCGCGTTTAGCTTGGTCCATCTCGTCGCGCCGGCGGCATCTTTGACGACGTCCAGGATCGACGGCACTTGACCCAGATGGTCGGTAGCGGTGGCGATTTCCGCCGCGGTCGTCAACTTGGCGAGGGCATCGTCGGGATCGGTGCGACCCTGCTCCGGATCGAACGCGCAGCGTGGGTCAACACGAGCCTCCGCCGCTAATCCAAGCGCCTTCTCGTCCTCATCGTCTTTCGTAAGCTTCTCATCGTCTTTCGTGAGCTTCGATTTCGCCCCCTGGATGAGGCGCTCCTGGATGAGCTCGATGTTGCGGCGAGCGGCATCACCGCTATCGCTCTTTCCGTCACGCCGCTCTCGTTCGGACTCCCGCAGCGCCGCGAAGACGAGCGTCATGTTCGCCGTCATTCGCTCCGGATGGCGCGAGTCGAGCAGGGCCCCGATCCAGTCGAGCGGACAATCGAGAGGCCATTGGCCCACCTCGCGCTCGTCCATGCGTTCGGCCAAACAGCGACCGGCCAGATAGGCCTGAAGCAGGCGGTGGTTGAAGTGAAGTTTCCCGTCGGGGTCGCGATCCAGCATGCGAAGCCGCTCCGCCGTGCTCACCACCTCATGGGCGGAGACCGTCTTGCGCCGGCCGTCGGGGCCGACTGAGGAGCGATCGTCGGCGTCGAGGAACTCCTCGATGGCGACACGGATCTGACCCAGGCTCTTACCGTCCTCGGTTTTGGACAGCGCCTCCAGGGCAGTCGCCGCAAGCTGGGACAGAGCGGCCTCTGAAAGCGCCTCGAGGCAACTGGCCCGCTCCCGGACGTCGATGCCGAGCCAGCGGTGGACGGTTCCCTCCGCGACCCCGTCATAGAATCGCTCGAACAGCCGGAAGCGGACCCAGAGCGGGTCCCATTCACACACCCCGTCCGCGCGGCGGCGAACACGACCCGGTTTGCCGTCGTGGACCATGCTGCTCGCGGGTGCCAGTTCCTCGCAACGATTGGCGGCAACGAGCCGCGCCAGCAGCTCCAGGTAGAAGGGAACCTCCGCCAGCCTCCCTTCGCGAATCCAGAGGTCGACGTTGCCGCGCACCTCCGGCGCGTCGAACACCTTGCGGGAGGTTCCGGGCTGTTCCCTCGCGACCCCGATCACATGCCTCGCCGCTGCGCCCTCGTCGAAGCTGTCGAGGTTGATTGCCGACGCCGCGAGCCCGGCGGGGATGCCGGCGGGACGAGTCGTGACCACGGCTGGGAGGCACTCTCCGGCAAGCTCTCCGAGTGCCTTGCGCAGGAGGAAGCCCCGGTCCCCGTCGGGAGCGATGCGATCCAGGTCGTCGACCAGAATGACCAGTCGCCGGTGCGTTTGCAGCCACTGCCAGAGCGCGGAGAGGAGCTCCTCGGAACGCACTAGGCCGCGACTGTGCTGCATGAAGCGCTGCTTCGCCATGTCGACCAGGTTCTCGGGCATCTTGCCCCAGAGGGGCACCACCACGGGGACGATTCCGAGCCGAGCGAGCAGCTGCGAGAGGCCAACCAGGGCCGTCGTCTTGCCCGAGCCGGGCTCGCCGACGACCAGCTGAGTGTCGCGCTGGGAGCGATCGAGGATGCCGGGCAGCAGTTCGTCGTAGAGCTCGCGACGAGGCATGATCCGGATCGTGTCGTCGCGTGCCATCAGCTCCGCTTCCCGCTTGCGTGCGGTCGTCGGCAAGACATCCCAGGGAGACCCGATGATGCGGCGGCGAATCCGCCACGAGTTGTACGGAAGACGAACCAGGTCACCCCACACCGCGACAATCAGCCCGGTCACCGCACCGCCGAGGAAGAGGGCACCAACCGTCGTTGAACCCGCGTCGCCGACGAACGGCAGGGAGACTTCCGTCACCACCACAACGAGCGCGGCGATCAGGATCGCCAGGATCGTGGATGGGCCGAGTGTCGGCCGCCGCAAGAGCCGGCTCTGCGCGACCAGCCAGCCAAGAGGGTGGTAGGGAGCTTCCCAGGCCAGGCGCCAACCTTCGAACCTGATGCTGATCCGCTCGCGCTCGCGCTCGAAGCGACGCCCGAGCTGCAACCGCGTCGGCCCCGACCCCGGCCGCCCCTCGGCGGGTCGGGCCGGATGGTGCTTGTGCAGCTCGGCCAGGTGCTGCTCGGCAGCGCTAAAAGCCTCGGCCTCGAACGGCGGCGGTCCAGCGTCGTCCGTTTCTGGAAGATTTAATTGACTACTCGACATCGCTGACGCTAGCAGCCTAAGCGAGCGGTGGCATCCGCGCAAATGGAGATGCCGAAACGGCCGGGCCCGGGCTGCAGCCGTTGAGGACGGGGTCGCACCCCGACCCGCAGCTACTTGCTCGACATGACCACGATGCCGAAGATGACGGCCGCCAGCGTGACCAGCACGGCCAGACCGGCCATCGCCGCCGCCGCCCCGGCGGCCAGAGGCCGCTCGTTGCGGTTGAGATCGGCGAAACGAGCAACCCCCCAAATCGCCACCGAGAAGACGACCGTGATTCCGACGCCCGCGACCAGAGACGCGACCACCGTTTCGAGCAACTGCCTGGTCTCGACCACGACCGCCATCGCTCAACTCACCGGGACCGGAGCGCCCTTGCGAAAGCGCCGTGTGAAGACGGCCGCGATCAGCGAGAGTGACATCAACGTCACCAGGACCGGCCCCAGGGCGCCACTGCCGAAGATCGCCGTCGCCCCGTAGGCCAAGGCGCCGATCGCCGCCGCCGCCGGCAGGGTCAGCAGCCAGGCGGTGACGATGTTGCCGGCCACCCCCCAGCGCACCGCCGAGACACGCTTGCCGGCCCCGGCACCCATCACGCCGCCGTTGATCACGTGCGTGGTCGAGAGCGGGAAGCCGAAGTGGGTCGAGGCGAGGATCACGGTCGCGCCGGCGCCCTGGGCCGAGAATCCCTGCGCTGCGTCCATCTTGATGATCCGGGTCCCGGTCGTGCGGATGATCCGCCAACCGCCGCAGTAGGTGCCGAGGGCGATCGCGGTCGCCGAGGAGACGATCACCCAGGTTGGCGGGTCGGCGTTGGCGCCGAGGGTGCCGTTGGCGACTAGCGCCAGGGTGATCACGCCCATCGTCTTCTGCGCGTCGTTGGTGCCGTGCGCAAGGGCCAGCATGCCGCCGGAGACGATCTGGCCGTAGCGGAAGCCGCGCGTGACCATCCCCGGTCGCTGGCGCCCGACCACCCGGTAGACCAGCCCGATCGCAATCCCGGCGACGACGAAGGCGAGCACGGGCGCGATCACGGCCGGGATCAGAACCTTGCCCACGAGCCCTTCGGCGATCACGGCGTCGAAGCCGGCGGCGGCCACGGCCGAGCCGACGACGCCGCCGATCAGCGCATGCGAGGAACTGGACGGCAGGCCGAAGGACCAGGTGATCAGGTTCCAGGCGATCGCCCCGATCAGGCCGGCGAAGACGATCGTCGGGGTGATCACGGCGGAATCGACTACGTCGTTGGCAACCGTCGCCGCCACCGAGATCGAGATGAAGGCGCCGGCGAAATTCAGCAGCGAGGCCATCCCGATCGCCACCGACGGCCGCGCCGCGCCGGTGGAGATCGAGGTCGCGACGACGTTGGCGGTGTCGTGGAAGCCGTTGGTGAAGTCGAAGGCGAGCGCCGTGCCGACGACGATGACGAGGATTACGTCGGAGCTCACGAGTTCTTGATGACTATGCCCTCGATTATCTGAGCGGCAGTCTCAGTGGCGTCGATCGCGTTCTCGAGCACGGCGAACATGTCCTTCCAGCGGATCACGACCATCGGGTCGATGCCGTTGGAGAACAGCGAGGCGACCGCGTCGCGGGAGATCCGGTCGCCCTCATTCTCCAAGCGATGGATTTCGATCCAGTACCTGTCGAGGTCCTTGAACTCGGGCAGGTGCTCCAGCCCCTCGGCGAGCTGCTCACAGGCCCCGACCAGCACTTTCGTCAGCGCCTGCGCCTGCGACATCGGCGCCTCGATCTTGTAGAGGCCGAGGAAGTCCGCCGCCTCCTCGGTGTAGTCGACGATGTCGTCCATCTGGGTAGCCAGGCCGTAGATGTCCTCGCGATCGATCGGCGTGACGAAGGTCGTGTTGAGGCGCTTGATGATGTCGTGGGTGATCCGGTCGCCCTCCTGCTCGGCGTTGACGATCTCCCGCGAGAGGCCGCTGTCGTCGGGCCAGGAGCCCATCATCTGGTCGAGCAACCGGGCAGCCTTCAGGGTGTTCTGCCCAGCCTCGATGAAGAGGTCGAAGAAGGTCCGATCGCGGGGGAGTAGCGAGAGGCGCACGCCCGGCCATCCTATTGATCGACGCGGCGCGCTTTGCTCAGCCGGCGGTGGCGGCGAGTTGCTCGGCGGCGCGCGCCGCGTGACGCTCGCGCAGCTCCTCCTGGACGCTGCGGCGCTGCCCGTTGGCGGGCTCCAGCCGGCTCCAGCTGCCCTCGGCATCGAGCTCCCAGGCGTTGGCGTTCTCAGCGAAACAGCGCTCCAGCACGTCGAGCAGCTCGGCCCGCAGGGCCGGGTCCTCGACCGGCGTCACCAGCTCGACCCGGCTGTCTAGATTGCGCGGCATCAGGTCGGCTGAGCCCATCAGCACGCGGGTCTCCTCACCGCGCTGGAAGGTGTACACGCGCGAGTGCTCGAGGAAGCGGCCGACGATCGAGATCACCCGGATGTTCTCCGAAACGCCTGGCACTCCCGGCCGCAGGCAGCAGATCCCGCGCACGTTGAGGTCGACCCGCACGCCCGCCCGCGAGGCCTCGTACAGCGCCTGGATGCAGGCGGCGTCGACCAGCGAGTTCATCTTCAGCGCGATCCGCGCCTCTTCGCCGGCGCGGTGCGCCTCGACCGTCGTCTCGATCTCCCCGAGGATGCGGTCGCGCATCGTCGTCGGCGAGACGAGCACCTTGCGGTACTCGGCCGGGCGGCCGTAGCCGGTGAGGAAGTTGAACATCTCAGCGACGTCGGCGCCGATCTCGGGATCGGCCGTGAAGAGCCCGAAGTCGGTGTAGAGGCGGGCCGTCTTCGGGTGGTAGTTGCCGGTGCCGATGTGGACGTACTCGCGCACCCGGTCGCCCTCGCGGCGGGCGACGACGATCGCCTTCACGTGAGTCTTCAGGCCGGGGATGCCGTAGACGACGTGGACGCCCGACTCCTCCAGCGACTTCGCCCAGTGGATGTTGGCCTCCTCGTCGAAGCGGGCCTTCAGCTCGACCATGCAGACCGCCTGCTTGCCGCGTTCGGAGGCACGGATCAGCCCCGGGACGAGCGGCGAATCGTCGCTTGTCCTGTACACCGTCTGCTTGATCGCCAACACGTCGGGATCGGCGACGGCCTGCTCGACGAAGCGCTCGACCGAGGTGGCGAAGGAGTCGTAGGGGTGGTGGACGAGGATGTCGTCGTGGCGGATCGCGGCGAACATGTCGACCTGCTCGTCGTCCTCGCCCTGTAGCCGCGGCTGCGTCACCGGGGTCCAGGGTGAGAAGCGCAGCTCGGCGTGGCCGGGGACGTCGGCGACGTCGGTGAGGTCGGCGAGGTCGATCAGCCCGTCGACGTCGTAGACCTCGCGGTCCTCCAGTCGCAGCGCGTCGATCAGCTGCTGGCGCAGCTTCGGGTTCATCCCGGCGGCGATCTCCAGCCGCACGACCTCGCCGAAGCGACGGCGGCGGATCTCGTCCTGGACCGCCTGCAGCAGGTCGTCGGCCTCGTCAGAGACGGTGAAGTCGGCGTCGCGAGTGACGCGGAAATAGCCGTGGTCGACCACCTCGGTGCCGGGGAAGAGCGCATCGAGGTTGGCGGCGATCGCCTCCTCCAGCGGTACGAAGGCCTTGCCGCCTTCGCCGACCGGGAGGAAGCGGCCGAGCAGCTCCTTCGGCACCTTGACCCGGGCGATGATCTCGGTGCCGCTCTCGGGGTCGCGCAGCAGGACGCCGAGGCTGAGCGAGAGGTTGGAGATGTAGGGAAAGGGCCGGCCGAGGCCGATCACCAGCGGCGTCAGTGCCGGGAAGACCTGCTCGTGGAAGCGGGCGTCGATCTCCCGCCGCTCCTCCTCGCTCGCATCCTCGAGCGAGACGATGCGGATCCCGTGCTCCTCCAGTGCCGGGCGCAGGGTGCCGTTGAAGCAGCTGTGCAGGCGGTGGTCGAGCTCCAGCACCCGGGCCTGGATCGCGTCGATCTGCTCGCCCGGCGCGAGCCCGTCGGGCCCGCGGGCGTCGATCCCGGCGTCGATCTGGTCGAAGAGCCCGGCGACGCGGACCATGAAGAACTCGTCGAGGTTGGAGGCGTAGATCGCGCAGAAGCGAACCTGCTCCAGCAGCGGAACAGCGGGGTCCTCGGCCAGTTCCAGCACCCGCTGGTTGAAGTCGAGCCAGGAGAGCTCGCGGTTGAAATAGAGCGCAGGATCGTCGATCCGCCAATCGTACTGCGACGCCCTCGCCATCCGGCACCCCTCACGCCGCGCGAACTGCCCGCCGACGGGCCGATACGTCAAGGTCACCTTGACGTATCGGCCCGTCGGCGGAAGGGGCAGGGACTACGCGGTTGTAGCCGGCGGCCAGTTGCTCCATCGCTCGACCCCAGGAGCGCTCGCGGGTCGCGCGGAGAGCCGAGGCGCCGAGGTGCCGACGCAGCAACGGAGAGGCGGCCAGCTGCAGGACCGCGCCGGCGATGTGGTCGGGGTCGGGCTGGCAGAGCATGCCCGTGTGGCGATTCTCGACCAGCGAGGCGGGTCCGCCTTCGGCGACGGCGACGACCGGCACGCCGCTGGCCCCGGCCTCGAGCACGACCTGCCCGTAGGTGTCGGTGGTCGAGCAGAAGAGGAAGACGTCGGCGCTGGCATAGGCGCGGGCGAGCGCATCGCCCTCGAGCCAGCCGAGGAAGGTGGCGTCGTCTCCCAACCGAGCCCGCAGCTCCCCCTCCTCGGGCCCCCCGCCAGCGAGCAGCAGGTGGAGCCTGGGGTCGGCCGCTCGGGCGCGCAGGAAGCTCTCGGCAAGCAGATCGACGCCCTTCTCGCGCGTGAGCCGCCCAGCGTAGAGCACCTTTATCTCGCCCGGGTAGGCGTTTCGGGCCGCCTTGCCGGGGTCGAAGCGCGAGATGTCAACGCCGCGCTCCCAGCGACAGAGCCGGGGAGGGTCGATGCCGAGCGCGAGCAGTGAGCGATCCGCCGCGGGGCTGGGCGACAACACCAGCGAGGGCGCCCCGTAGAAGGCGCCCAGGGCGGCCCGCGCCACCGACTCGACGTCGCCTCTGCCGCTGCGCAGACCCGCATATGCGGCCAACTCGGTGTGATAGCTGGCAACCAGGGGCATTCCGGATATCTGGCTGAGCAGGGTCGCGGCGACGCCGGCCGGCCCTGGAGCGGTGACATGGACGGCGTCGTAGCGTCCCTCGGAAAGGGTCTCGACAAGGCCCGGAAGGCCGGGAACGCCGAGGCTCATTCCGGGGTAAAAGGGAACCTCGAGCTCGGCGGCCGAGGGCAGCCGCCGGTCGACGCCGGCGTCCGTGCCGACCACCTCGACCTCGAAGCCGGGGACTCCCAGCTCGCGGATCCGCTCGATCGTCGCGGTGACGCCGTGCATCGCACCGATCCCGTCGGCGATCAGGGCGATGCGCGGCCGCTCGCCGGGCCGGGAGGAGAGCTTCGCCTTCTCCGCCCCGAGAAATGCCGTCGCCGGCAGATACGGCACCGCGGGCACCAGGGCGTCGAAGAGGCTGCCAAACGCGCCGCCGATGTCGCCCTGGGATACCGCGGAGGAGCCGTCCACAACCGCGCTGCGCAACCGGCGCTCGTGGGTGCGGCGGGCGCGGCGGAAGAGGTCGCCATGGGAGAAGTCCTCGGCCTGCAGATGGGCAAGCAGATCGCGGCCGCGCAGGTCGAGGTCGATCGAGCACAACCACCCCTCCAGCAGCGCCCGGGCGTCGTCGGGACCGATATCGGCGGTGACCTTCCCTTTGCGCTCAGCGCCCTCCCCGATCACCCGCTTGGCGATCTTCAAGACCGCTCCGGGATCGACCGTTCCGGTGCGCCTTTTCCCCTTATACGGGGGATAAGGCGCACCGGAACCAGGAAGGTCGAGGGCGCGGGTGGCGAGAGCCATCGCCGCGTGGGCCCACTTGGCAGCGCTTCCCTGTTCGCCTCCGGCCACGGCGGCTCCCTCCCGCATCCGGCCCAGAAACTCTTCCGGCGTGGAGGCGGCGGGCACCTCGGTGAAGGTGCGGCCGATGTCCACGCCGGCGTGATCGTCGGAACCGCCGATCCCGGTCCCCCCCTGCGTCTCGATGTAGATCGCGGCGGGCATGTTGAGCTCCGCCGCGCGCGACCCGTTACGCACCTCCCAGATCGGGAAGAGCTCGGCGAGGCGGCGCCTGTGCCGCGGCGTCAGCGGGGCATCGACGCTGTAGAACGGGTGCGCAAGCGCGCAGGCGATCTCGTTCTCGTGCAGATATGCGGCGCAGGCCTCGAGATCGCCGGCGTGTGCCTGCAGCCACTCGTGGTCTCCGGGGGTGATCCCGTAACAGAGGACGTGAACCGCCTGTGGCTCGCCGGCGAAGCGAGCGGTCAGCTCCTCGGAGACGAAGCAGTCGGGACGGTCGGCCAACTGCAGGCAGCCGTCGATCGTGTCGTGATCGGTGATCGTGACGAAGTCCATCCCCCGCCGCTTGGCCAGCTCGTAGACCTCCTCAGGCGGCGTCGCGCACTCGGGCAACCCCAGCGAGCGCTGGACTCCCAGCCGCGAGAGCTGCGAGGCGGTGGAATGGCAGTGCATGTCTACTCGGGAAATCATCGGCGTCTCCCTCCTTAGATCGTTCTGTCACCTCCAAGGTTCGTCATCTGCAGGGAAAAAATGTGAACGAGCAGCCAACGCGCGGTGAACATCCCGTGACTGCAAGCGGTCGTAGTTACCCCCGGATAGCGGAAAGAAGTACGACCGCAAAAGCTCTAAGCGGATGCGATCGGTTGCGGTCGTAGTTCTTGCCGCACAGCGGCAAGAACTACGACCGCTGGAGGAGGGTCTCGAGGGCGGCCCAGGTGCCTTTGCTCGCCTCGGCCTGCCAGAGCTCGACGAAGCTGTGGAAGAGAAGCTCGCGGCGGACGCGTAGGACGGCGTCCAGGGACCCGATGCCTTCGACCTTCGGCAGCATCAGGTCGCAGTCGTGCAGATCGCCGAGGACGGACTGCAGCTGCTTGGCGGCGTCGCGGGCCGCCTTGGCCTCCGCGCCCAGGCAGGGACCGACGGTCTCCAACACGTAGCGCAGGCGCTTTGCCGCGATCCGCATGTCGTGCTGAGCCGCGCCTGCATCGGGCGCGAGCGCCTCGTCGGCAAAGCCGCGCAGCTCGTCGAGCCTGGTCCGCACGATGCGCGACGCGTTGTGGCGCAAGGGCGCTCCGGGATCGAGCCCCTCAACCGCGCGCGCCTTCACTGTCCTGCCTCCTTGACGAGCTTGGCGAGACGGCGACGCAGCTTCTTCAGGCGCTTGGCGGTGACGAACGGCGCGAGGTCGTCGTTTGCCTGACGCTGCCGGGCTCGATGCCCCTCGACCAGGGCGGCGAGCGCTTCGCGATCCTCGCCGCCGACCTTCCCGGCGAGACTCTCCAGCAGCTCGATTTCGACATCGAGGTCGCGGCGCGCACCCAGCGCATCGGCCAGCGCCTTCACCCGCCTCAACGCCTTGCGCCGGCGCTTGCGGGGGAAGCATGGCTCGAAGATCTCCAGCGCCGCGCGCAGGCGCCGGGTCGCCACCCGCATCGCGTGTACCCGCTCGACGTCGTCCAGGTCGAGCACCCCGGCCGAGTGCTCGAAGACCTCTTCGGCGCGGACCTCGACCACGCGTGCCGCGGCCAGGGCGAACGATCCCTCGCAGTCGAGCTCGACCTTGCGCGCGCGTGCCACGAACCCGAGGCTAAACGAGCGCGAGTGCTGCGACCAGGAGGGGCCAGCCCTTCCTAGGCGGCGAGGCTGACCGGCGAGCCGTTGATGCTGCCGTTGAGCATGTCGAGGACGACGCCCTCGCGCAGGCCGCCCTTGCCGATCTGCAGCGGCTGGCCGAGCAGCTCGGAGACCTTCTCCAGCAGCAGCACGCCGGTGGCGAGGATGCGCACCCGTTCGGGGTCGAGCTCGAAGCGGCGGGCGACCTCGGCGGCGGGGTCGCCGCAGAGGACCCGAACGCCCCGCTCCAGGGTCTCGTACTCGAGCACCGCGCCGACGAGGCGCCGCAGCGAGGTGGCGCTGCCGCCGACCGCGACGGCTTGAGCGGGGTGCTCGATCTCCACCCCGGCGAAGAGATCGTCGATGCGATCGCGGACCTTGCGAATCTCGGAGGCCGAGGGCGGATCGGAGGAGATCAACTCGTCGGCGAGCACGCCCGAGCCGACGCGCCAGGAGAGCACCTCGCTCGCCCCGCCCGGCACCGTCCCGAGGATCACCTCGGTCGAGCCGCCGCCGACGTCAACGACGCCGATCTTGCCGGCGACGGGATGCCCGAGCGTCTTC
>DASSMU010000004.1:0-11756 GCA_035701465.1 Solirubrobacterales bacterium | reverse complement strand
CTGCGCGGGCGTAGCCCGCGCACCTCATCTCGGCGCTCCGCGCCATAGGCGCGGGCGACGTCAATTCCCGCAGAGGCGCACCCGCCAGCCCCCCACCAACCGCGCGGACCTACGGGCCGATTAGCTCGATGCGGTACCCGTCCGGATCCCTGAGAAAGCAAATCAGGTGGCCCTCGGTGCGGCCGCCGGGGCGGTAGGGGGGCTTTTCGGGCTCGATGCCTTCGGCGGCTAGTTGCTCGAGGGTGGCGTCGAGGTCGTCGACGGTGAGGGCGATGTGGTTGTAGCCGGTGCCTAGGTCGTAGGAGTCGACGCCGTGGTTGTAGGTCAGCTCCAGGCGGGGGTCTTCGCCGGGCAGGGCCATGAAGACGTTGATCGCCTCGTCCCCGATCGGCATCCTCGCGACCTCCTCGAAGCCGAGCTTCTCGTAGAAGGCGACCGAGCGCTCGATCTCGCCGATCCGGTAGCAGGTGTGCAAGAAGGCGGCCATTCGCGAGCAAGGCTACCGGGCTCCCTACAATTTGCAGCCGAATGGCGCGCCGGACGCGACGGCGGAGACGCAGGTCGCATACCTCGAAATGGAAGAAGGTGACGATCCCGCTGGGGATCCTCCTTGCCGTGTGTGTCGTCGCGGGCGGGGTGGCCGGCAGCTGGGCCGTCAACGTCTACGAGTCGGCACCGCCGCTCTCCAGCCTGAAGGCCGTGCAGAAGGGCCGCTCCTCGGCGATCTATGCCGCCGACGGCAGCCTGATCGGCTTCATCCATTCCGAAAACATCCGCCAGCCCGTATCCGAAGCGGCGATGCCGCAGACGCTGCGGGACGCGACGGTCGCGATCGAGGACAAGAACTTCTTCCACCACGGCGCTCTCGACTTCGCCGGGATCGGCCGGGCCGCCGTGAAAGACGTCCTCGCCGGCGGCAAGGCGGTCGAGGGCGGCTCGACGATCACCCAGCAGCTGGTTCGCAACCTCTACATCCAGAACCCCGAAGAGACGATCAAGCGAAAGCTGATCGAAGCGCACCTCGCCTACGAGGAGGAGGAAGCCCATTCCAAGGACTGGATCCTCACCGCCTACCTCAACACGGCGCCATACGGGACGGTGGAAGGGGAGACCGCGGTCGGCGTCGAGGCGGCGGCGCAGACCTACTTCGGCAAGCCGGCCAAGGACCTGGGGCTGAACGAATCGGCGCTGATCGCCGGCCTGCCGCAGGCCCCCTCCGAATACAACCCCTTCCTCGACCCGCACGCAGCGCTGGCACGGCGCAACGAGGTGCTGGGAGCGATGCACGACCAGGACTACATCACCGGGGCCGAATACCGCGAAGCCCTGCACAGCGGGCTCAACCTCAGCCCCGGCCACAAGTACCGGGTGATCCGCGACCCCTTCCTCTTCGACCTCGTCCAGCAGGAGCTGATCGACAAATACGGCCTCAACACGGTCCGAAACGGCGGTCTCAAGGCCTACACGACGATCGACCCCGAACTGCAGGAACGGGCGCAGGAAGCCGTCGACTCCTGCGGCGTCTGCTACTCCGAAGGCGGCCCCGCCGCGGCCCTCGCCTCGGTCGACCCGTCCAACGGCGAGATCGTCGCCCTCGCCTCGACCGAAGGATTCGAAAGCGAAAACGAATTCAACTACGCCTGGCAGGCGAAACGCCAGCCCGGGTCCTCGTTCAAGACCTACGTGCTGACGACGGCGATCAAGCAGGGCATCGACCCCGACACCACCTACTACAACGGCACCTCGCCGATGACACTCGACATCCCCGGCGGCGGGACCTGGACGGTCAACAACGCCGAGCCCGGCGGCGGCACGATGTCGCTCGCCTCGGCGACCTGGGACTCGGTCAACGTCATCTTCGCCCAGCTCGACCTCGACGTCGGCCCCGAAAACGTCACCCAGACCGCGCACGAAATGGGCATCGAAGCCAACCTCGAATCGGTGCCGGCCGAGGCGATCGGAGGTCTGCGCGAAGGCGTCACGCCGCTCGAACAGGCCGACGGCTACGCGACCCTGGCCAGCGGCGGCATCCACCACGACCCGACCGCGATCGGCCGGGTCGAATTCCCCAACGGCAAAGTCGACGAACCCGATCCCAGCTCGGGCGATCGCGTGCTCACCGAGGGCCAGGCTTACGAAGTGACCAGGCTGCTCGAGGGCGTGATCACCCAGGGCACCGGCGCCGGCTACACCTACATGGGCTGTTCCGCCGAGGCGGGCAAGACCGGCACCTCGGAGGGGCTGTCCGATGCCTGGTTCGTCGGCTACACGCCGCTCTACTCGACCGCGGTCTGGGTCGGTCACCCGCAGTCGCGTGAAGAAACCGGCTTCGGCGGTCCCACGGCCGGTCCGATCTGGCGCTCCTTCATGGAATCCGCGGCGGCCGGCAACTGCCCCGAATTCTCCGAACCCTCGAGCCTGCCCGAACTCTCCGGACTGAAGAGCGAACACACCTCCTCCTCGGCGTCGGCGCCGAAGGAAGGCGAATTCGAAGAAGAAGAAGAAGCGAAGGAAAAGCCATCGAAGGGCAAGGGCGGTGGCAAGGAAGGCGCGCCGGAACAGGAAGCGCCGGAACCCGAAGCAGCGCCCGAACCGGCGCCGGAACCGGCCCCCGAAGTGCCGCCCGCGGTCGGCGGCGGCATCGCCAGCCCGCACTGACCGCCTGCTGAGAGGATGAGCCCGGTGGCGGCGATCGAGACCGAGGGGCTGACCAAGTCCTACGGCTCCGAGCGCGGCATCGAGGGGGTGACGATCTCGGTCGAGCCGGGGGAGGTGTTCGGCTTCCTCGGGCCCAACGGGGCCGGCAAGACGACGACGATTAGGACCCTGCTCGACCTGCTGCACCCGACCGGTGGCAGCGCCCATATCTTCGGCCTCGACAGCCATCGCGACAGCGTCGCGATCCGCGCCCGGCTCGGCAACCTGCCCGGCGACTTCGGCTACGGCAAGCGGTCGAGCGGCCACGAAGCGCTCGCCCTGCTGGCGCGGCTGCGCGGCACCGGAGACCTCGATCGCGCCGAGGAGCTGGCGCGGCGCTTCCACGCCGACCTCGAGCGGCCGCTGGGGCAGCTCTCGCGCGGCAATCGCCAGAAGGTCGGCCTGATCCTCGCCCTCTTCCACCAGCCGGAGCTGCTCATCCTCGACGAGCCGACCAGCGGCCTCGACCCGCTGATGCAGGAGGAGTTCCTCGCCCTGGTGCGCGAGGAAAGCGAGCGCGGCTGCGCGGTCTTCCTCTCCTCGCACGAGCTCGACGAGGTGGAGCGGGTCTGCGACCGGGTCGGGATCATCCGCGAGGGACGGCTAATCGCGGTCGAGCGGGTCGAGGACCTGCTCAGCAAGACCGCCGAGCGCCGCCGGGTCGAGGTCGAGTTCGCCGAGGCGGCCGACCTCGACGAGGTGCGCGCCATCCCCGGTGTCGTCCGTGCCGAGTTCGCCCACCCGACGCTGGAGGAGGTCTTCCTCACCTATTACCAGGGCGAGGAGACCGAGAAGAAATGACCGCACTCGTCGCCGCCCAGCTCCACGAGCGCCGCCGCTCGCTGCTCTCCTGGGGGCTGCCGATCGGCGCCTGGTCAGCCTTCGTCGTCGCGATCTACCCCTCGGTTGAAGACGCGCTCAGCAAAGCGATCGCCTCCTATCCCGAATCGCTCAAGCAGGCCTTCGGGATCGCCGAACTGACCAGCGTCGAGCAGTACCTGAACGCCGAGATGCTGAGCCTGATCGTGCCGCTCGCGGTCGGCTACCTGGCGGTGCGCTCGGTCGCCAGCGGCCTCTCCGGCGCCGCCGAAAGCGGCCGCCTCGACGTGCTGCTCTCGGCGCCGGTCTCGCGCCGCCGCCTCGTCGCCTCCGGCTTCCTCGCCGCGGCGATCGAGCTGGCGGCGGTGCTCCTCGTCAGCCTCCTGATTACCGCGCTCGGCGGCCTCCTGGCCGGGGCCGGTCTCTCCTTCGGCCGGGCCCTTGCCGGCTTCGCCAACGTCTGGCCCCTGGCGCTGCTCTTTGCCGGCTTCGGCGTCGTCGCCACCGGCTGGTCGCTGCGGACCAGCGTCGTCACCGGCTCGGTCGCCGGGGTCCTGGTCGCGATGTACATCGCCGACCTGGTCGGCCGCCTCGACACCAGCCTCGACTGGGTCCGCTACGGCTCCGTCTTCCGCTATTACGGCAAGGCGATCGAAGACGGCATCGACCCGGCTTCCTTTATCGGCGTCACCGCCGTGGCAGTCGCGTTCGCCGCCCTAGGCGCGCTGCTCTTCGACCGCCGCGACATCTCTGGCTAGGCAGGGCTTTAGGGTCTATCCCGGTAGGGGTGAAGCGTCTTGTACTTTTTCGCCGCCAGCCATCGTCGGTCGCCAGAGGCGCAGCTCGAAAAAGTTAAGCGGAACCCCTACCGGGATAGACCCCTACCCTGACGGCATGCACCGGCGCCGATTTCCGCTTGGGCTGAGCGGCGAGCCGCCGCCGATCTGGCTCGGGCTCCTCGCGACGGTCGCGGCGGTGGCGGTGGGCACGCTGATCGTCTACCCGCTGAAGTCGATCGCCCCCGTGGGATCGCTCGGGGTCGTCTACCTGCCCGGGATCCTGCTGATCTCGATCGTCTGGGGCCTGCGGCTGGGCTTGATCGCCTCGCTGGCGAGCGCGATCGCCTTCAACTTCTTCCAGCTGCCGCCGCTGCACCGCTTCACGATCGCCGACGAAGAGAACTGGGTCGCGCTGCTGACCTTCGTCATCGTGGCGGCGATCAGCAGCACCGTCGCCGGGCTGGCACGGGAGCAAGCGCTCGAGGCCGAGCGTCGGCGCGAGGAGGCGGACCGGGCGCTGGAGGAGCTGGCGGCGCTGGCCCGCGAGCGCGACCGGATGCAGGCGGAGATGGTCGAGGCCGAGGCGCTGCGCCGCAGCGACGAGCTGAAGACGGCGCTGCTGCGCTCGATCTCCCACGACCTGCGCACCCCGCTGACCTCGATCATCGCCAGCGGCGCGGCGCTCGGCTCGGAGACGCCGACCGTCGAGGAGCGCGCCGAGCTGAGCGCGGCGATCGTCGCCGAGGGCGAGCGGCTCTCGCGCCTGGTCGAGAACCTGCTCGACATGTCGCGGCTGGAAGCGGGCAAGGCTGAGCCGCACCGCGAGCCGGTCGACCTCGCCGAGGTGCTCGACGGCGCTCGCGAGGCGATAGCCCAGCCGGAGGCGGTGCGGCTGGCGGTCGACCGCGACCTGCCGCTGGTCGCCGCCGATGCCGCCCAGCTCGAGCGCGCCTTCGCCAACCTGCTCGAGAACGCGGTCCGCCACGGAGGCGGCAAGCCGGTGCTGGTCAAGTCGAGGCTGGTTGGTGACAAGATCACGGTTCGCGTGGTCGACCAGGGTCCGGGTATCCCGGAAAGCGAGTGGCGGCGGATCTTCGAGCCGTTTCAGCACGGCGAGGCCGCCGGCGTGCAGGGCGGCGCCGGTCTCGGGCTGGCGATTGCCAGGGGTTTCGTCGAGGCCAACGGCGGCGAGATCGCGGTCGAGTCGCTGCCGGGGCAGGGCAGCAGCTTCGTCGTCTCGATGCCCCGGGGGGAGCTGGGTTGAACGGCTCGGCCCGGATCCTCATCTGCGACGACGAGGCCCAGATCCTGCGCGCGTTGAAGGTGATCCTCCGCGACGCCGGCTACGAGGCGGTGCCGGCGGCCAGCGGCGAGGAAGCGCTCGACCTCGCCGCGGTGAAGCCGCCGGCCGCCGCGATCGTCGACCTGATGCTGCCCGACATCGACGGCGTCGAGGTGACCAAACGCCTGCGCGAGTGGAGCGAGATGCCGATCATCGTCCTCTCCGCCGTCGGCGAGGAGGAGGAGAAGGTCCGGGCGCTCGCTGCGGGAGCGGACGACTACGTGACCAAGCCGTTCGGCCCGAACGAGCTGATGGCCCGGCTGCGGGCGGTGATGCGGCGCGTCCCCGGCGGTGACGAGGAGCCGACGGTCGAGATCGGCGAGCTGACGGTCGACCTCGCCGCGCACACGGTGACGCGCAGCGGTGAGGAGGTCCACCTGACGCCCACCGAGTTCCAGCTGCTGCGAGCCCTCGTCCGCAATCGCGGTCGGCTGATGACCCACCGAGCGCTCCTGACCGAGGTCTGGGGCCCCGCCTGGAGCAACGACACGGCGACCCTGCGCACCCACGTCGCCAACCTGCGGCGCAAGGTCGAACCGGACGGGGGAGGGGGGTTGGTTCGCACCGACCCGGGTGTCGGCTACCGGATCTCCGAGTAACCGTTGCGATGGGGACCGGGACCGGCGCGATACTGCGCCGATGATCGTCGACTGCGCCGTCTATGAGCACGGTCATCGCCGCAGCGGCGATCTGACCCTGGAGCAGGCGCGAGCCGCCAGCCGCGAGGAGGGAGCCTTCGTCTGGCTGGGCGTGTTCGAGCCCACCGCGGAGGAGTTCGAGGAGATCGCCGGGCAGTTCGACCTGCACGAGCTCGCAGTTGAGGACGCGATCAAGGCGGACCAGCGGCCGAAGGTTGAGCTCTACGGCGAAACCCTGCTGATCGTGGTCAAGACCGTCTTCCACCCCGAGGCGGGCATCGAGCTCGGCGAGCTGCTCGTCTTCGTCAACTCGGACTTCATCATCACCGTCCGCCACGGCGAGGGGGAGCTGAGCAGCGTCAGGGAGCGGGTCCAGCGCCGCCCAGACCTGCTCGCGCACGGCACCGGCGTCGTCCTCTACGCGATCCTCGACCACGTCGTCGACGGCTACGGTGACGTTGCCCAGACGATCGACGGCGAGGTCCAGGCGGTCGAGCGCGAGGTCTTCTCGGCCGAACGCACCAACCCGGCCGAGCAGATCTACCGGCTCGAGCGCGAGGTCCTCGACCTCTACCGGGCGGTGGCGCCGCTCTCCGAAGCCGTCGACGAGATCTCGGCGGGTCGGTTCGAAGCCGTGCCGGACGAGCTCCACGAGTACCTCCGCGACGTCCACGACCACCTGCGCCGCGTCGCCGGCCGGATCGCCGGCTTCCGCGAGCTGCTCAGCAGCGCCCTGCAGGCCAACCTGACCCAGGTCTCGGTGCGCCAGAACGAGGACATGCGGAAGATCTCGGCCTGGGTCGCGATCGCCGCCGTCCCCACCATGATCGCCGGCATCTACGGGATGAACTTCGACAACATGCCGGAGCTCCACTGGCGCTTCGGCTACCCGACCGTCCTCATCTTCATAGCCCTGATCTGCCTGGCCCTGTACCGCCGCTTCCGCCGCGCCGGCTGGCTCTAGGGGCTCCTGAGGGGCCACCGTCCCTCCCGGTAGGTTGCCGCGGTGCCGCCGGACAGTCTTCAGCCCAGTCTCGGCGAGATCGCCAGGGAGTGGGGGAGGATCGGCTGCGTCGGCTTCGGTGGGCCCGCCCGCCCACATAAACCTGCTGCGCGAGCTCTGCGTCGAGCGGCGCGGTTGGCTCTCGGCTCACGAGTTCGAGGACGCGATCGCCGCCTGCAACCTGTTGCCCGGCCCGGCCTCGACCCAGCTGGCGATCTTCTGCGCCTGGAAGGTGGGGGGCCGGAGGGGCGCGCTGCTCGGCGGCCTCGGCTTCGTCCTGCCCGGCCTGGTCCTGATCCTCGGTCTCTCGATCTTGTTCCTCGCCGGCTCGCCGCCCGCCTGGGTGCGTGGCGCTGGGGCGGGTGCGGGCGCCGCGGTGGCGGCAGTCGCCGTGCGGGCCGGGGTGGGGCTGATCCCGTCCAGCTGGGCTCGCGCACCGGCCCATCGTCGCTGGATCGCCTATGCGCTGCTCGGCGGCCTCGCCGGTGCATGGGCGGGGGCTTGGCTCGTCCTCGTACTCGTCGCCTGCGGCCTGTCGGAGGTGCTGTTGCGTCGAGAGCGCCGACCGGAGGGCACGCTCTCGTTGAGCGCCTGGCCACTCCTTGCCGTCGCGGCCGGTGCAAGCGGTGGCCTGCTCGCGCTCGCCTGGACGGCCTTCAAGGTCGGCGCCCTCTCCTACGGCGGCGGTTTCGTGATCGTCCCGCTGATGCAGGGAGACGCCGTCGGCCGCTTCCACTGGATGACCGATTCGCAGTTCCTCAACGCGGTCGCGCTTGGCCAGGTCACACCCGGCCCGGTCACTCACACCGTCGCCGTGGTCGGCTACTCGGCCGCCGGGATCGGCGGGGCGCTGCTGGCGACCTTCGTCGCGTTTCTGCCCTCCTTCTCGTTCGTCCTCCTGGGCGCCCGCCGCTTCGACCGGCTGCGCGGCAACGTCGACGTGCTCGCCTTCCTCGACGGCGCCGGCCCGGCGGCCGTCGGGGCGATCGTCGGCTCGGCGGTCCCGCTCGCCCTGGCCCTGAGCGAGCCGTGGCAGGCGGCCGTCCTGGCCGTCGCGGCCTTCGCCCTCCTCGTGGCGCGCGGCAGCGTCGTCACGGTCCTCCTGGCCGCCGGTGCAATCGGCGCCTTGGCCGCCCTGTTCGGCGCCGCGTTGCCCCTCGGCTGAGGCCCGAGCCGGGCCACCGGAGGCCCTCCGCCGCCACAGATCCCGAACTGCATCAACTTCTCTATCTGGCAGGTGGAGAAGTTGATGCAGTTCGCGTGACCGCTCCCTTTACGACTTTTCTGATCGACATTGTGCTACGGTGCCGGGCTCACTTTTAGAACTAAGTCAGTCAGAAAAGTAAGTCAGTCAACATAGGAAGGAACCGTTCAATGCGGAACGCTCGCAAGGTAACCCGGCGGCGAGGCGTGACAGTGGCCCCCATGGCCGCTCTCTTCGTCGTGCTGATCGCAGTCGTCGTCGCCGGATGTGGCAGCAGCTCGGACTCGAGCTCCTCCGGGGGAGGCAAGCTCGACGTGGTCGGCTACTCCACGCCCGAATCGGTCGACCAGGAATCCCTGGAGCCGGCATTCGAGAAGACCTCGGCGGGCGAAGGAGTCAGCTTCAGCAACTCGTTCGGCGCCTCCGGCGACCAGAGCCGCGCCGTCGTCGCCGGCCAGCCGGCCTCGGTCGTCCACTTCGCCCAGGCCGGTGACATGGAACGGCTGGTCGAAGAAGGCGGCCTGGTCGCCAAGAACTGGGACAAGCAGCCCTACGGCGGCATCGCCCAGGACTCGGTCGTCGTGATCAGCGTCCGCAAAGGCAACCCGAAGGGGATCCACACTCTCGACGACGTGCTCAGCAAGGACGTCGACGTCGTCACCCCCAACCCGTTCAGCTCCGGCGCGGCCCGCTGGAACATCATGGCCGTCTACGGGACCTTGATCAACGAGGACAAGTCTCCTGACCAGGCCCTCGAAGGGGTCAAGACGCTGCTCGAAAAGACGGTCGCGCAGCCCGGCAGCGCCCGTGACGCGCTGGCCGCCTTCACCCAGGGCGAGGGCGACGTCCTGCTCGGCTACGAGAACGAGGCGATCAAGGCCGAAAAGGAAGGCGAAGACCTCGAATACGTCGTGCCGCCCTCGACGATCCTGATCGAAACCCCGATCGCGGTCACCAAAGACGCGCCCGAGCCCGCGGCCGAAGACTTCCTCAAGTTCATCTGGTCCAACGAAGGCCAGGAAATCTGGGCCGAAAACGGGTACCGCCCGGTCAACCCGAAGCTGGTCGACGCGAAACAGTTCCCCACCCCCAAGGAACTCTTCAAGATCAGCCAGTTCGGCGGTTGGAGCAAGGTCAACGACGAGTTCTTCGATGACGAAACGGGCTCGGTCGCGAAGATCGAGAGCGAACTAGGGGTCTCCACCTCAGGCTGATGTCCGCGCACCCGGCAACTTCACCGACGGTTCCCTCGGCACCCCGGGCAGGCATCCGCCTGCCCGGGGTCGGCGCCGGCCTCGGCCGGGGCATGGTCGTCCTCTACCTCAGCGTCCTCGTCCTGCTGCCGCTGGCGGCGCTGACGAACCAGTCGCTGAGCGAGGGTCTCGGCACCTTCTGGAGTCAGGTCACCTCGCCGCAGGCACTGCGCTCGCTCAAACTGACCCTTGTCGCCTCGACGATCGTGGTTCTGATCAACGGCGTCTTCGGCACGATCCTCGCCTGGCTGCTCGTCCGCGACGAGTTTCCGGGCAAGGCGGCCGTCAATGCCGTCATCGACCTCCCCTTCGCGCTGCCGACGATCGTCGCCAGCCTGATCCTGATCGAGCTTTGGGGCCCCAAGAGTCCGTTCGGCGTCGACATCGCCGCCACTCAGGTCGCGGTCGTCGTTGCCCTCTGCTTCGTCACCTTGCCCTTCGTCGTCCGCGCGGTGCAGCCGCTGCTGATCGAGATGGACCGGGAGATGGAGGAGGCCGCCGCTTCGCTCGGCGCCGGTGGCTTCACCGTCTTCCGCCGCATCATCTTCCCCAACCTGCTGCCGGGCCTCGGCGCCGGGATCGCCCTCGCCTTTGCCCGCGCTCTCGGCGAGTTCGGCTCGGTCCTGCTCTTCGCTGGCGGCCTGCCGAACACGATGGTCTCCTCTGTCTACATCCGTCAGCAGATCGAGTCTGGCAACGACACCGGTGCGGCGGCGGTATCGGTCGTGCTCCTGCTTGCCTCGCTCGCCTGCCTCCTCGTCGTCGGCTTGATCCAGCGCTGGAGCGGTCGTCATGAACGGCCCACCCCTGAGCCCGAGTCGACGATCATGCCGTTCGCCGGGTCTGGAGGAGCCGGCTGATGAGCGGAACTACCACCAGCCGCTGGGGCCTGCGCTTCCTCGGTCTCGGCTACATCCTGCTCCTGCTCCTGCTGCCGCTGGGGCTGATCTTCTACAAGACCTTCGAACACGGGATCGCGCCTCCGCTCGACGCGATCACCTCGCCCGACGGGTTGCACGCGCTGAAGCTGACCCTGCTGATGGTGGCGATCGCGGTGCCGCTCAACACCGTCTTCGGCATCGGCTGCGCTCTGCTGCTGGTGCGCCACAGGTGGAAGGGCAACCCGGTGATCGACGCCGTGATCAACCTCCCCTTCGCGATCTCACCGGTGGTGATCGGCCTCTCGCTGTTCCTGCTCTACGGGACCACCGGCTGGCTGGAACCGGGCCTGGCGGAAGCCGGGATCAAAGTCCTCTTCTCGGTTCCGGGCATGGTCCTGGCCAGCATCTTCGTATCGCTGCCCTTCGTCGTGCGCGAGACGGTGCCGGTGCTGCAGGAGATCGGCACCGAGCAGGAGCAGGCCGCCTCGACCCTGGGTGCCAACGCCTGGCAGACCTTCTGGCGGGTGACGCTGCCGGCGATCCGCTGGGGCGTCGCCTACGGCGTCGTTCTCACCACGGCCCGCGTGCTCGGAGAGTTCGGCGCCGTCTCGGTCGTCTCCGGCTCGATCTCCGGCCAGACGCAGACGCTGCCGCTCTTCGTCGAGAAGCAGTACCAGAACTTCAACCTGCCAGGTGCGTTCGGCGCTTCCGTGCTGCTCGCCCTCCTGGCACTCAGCACCCTCCTGGCAATGAACGTCCTAAAGAGAAAGGAGGACGCCTGATGGGAATCACAGTCGAGGGAGCAAGCAAGCGCTTCGGTGACTTTCAGGCCCTCAACGACGTATCGATAGAGGTGCCCGACGGCTCGCTGACCGCCCTGCTGGGCCCGAGCGGGAGCGGCAAGTCGACGCTGCTGCGGGCGATCGCCGGGCTCGAGACGCTCGACGGCGGCCGCGTCCTGATCGACGGCGAGGACGTCTCGAAGAAGCCGACCCAGAAGCGCGAAGTCGGCTTCGTCTTCCAGCACTACGCCGCCTTCAAGCACATGACCGTCTTCGAGAACGTCGCTTTCGGGCTGAAGATCCGCAAGATGGAGAAGACGAAGATCTCCGCCCGTGTCCACGAGCTGCTGCAGCTGGT
>DASSMU010000003.1:0-13787 GCA_035701465.1 Solirubrobacterales bacterium | reverse complement strand
AATGCACAATGTCGCGCACGCGCTGACTTGTAGTGTTGGCATTTACAGGGAAAAACAGTCATCGCCGTCGACATTTGCCAACCGGTCCGCTTGGAAAAGCTCGGAAACTTGCGTTTTCTCCGCAACCGCCCTATACAAACGAGCAACCAAAACACCGGGTTCAGTCAAATCCATCCCGGCAGGACACCGCCGGAGCCGCGCGGCAACTGAGATCGCGTTTTACCGGCTCGTGCGAGCGCCAAAGCGATCAGCTAGGATTTAATAATCAGGCGTAAATCGAATCCGATTGAGACAACTGATTTTCTACTGGCGGCACTAAGATCGCCGGCCACGACAAGGCAGAGTGCCAGTGCACGCCACGCGAGATAGCGCATTGCAATCGACAAGTGCAGAGGGGGACTTTGAGATGAAGAGGGAATTTTGCAGACGCACTTGTCTGTGGCTGGCCGTCCTTGGCTCTCTCGTGCTGATGTCGTCGTTTGCAACTACGGCTGCCTTCGCCTCTGAACCCCCCACGATTGAAGAAGAGTCGGTGTCCGGCATCACGTCCACCAACGCGATCTTGGAAGCGCAGATTAGTCCCCCTTTTGAAGGCTATGCCGATTATCAATTTCAGCTCGTCAACGATCCGGATGAATACCCCTCGGAAATTTTCTGTCCCGATCCGCCTGAACCGGGACCCTTGTGCATCGGCCCAGCGGCTGAAGGCGCCTTGCCGGTCGAATTTGTCTTCGAAGAAGCCACCCAGGTGAGCCTCGACCTCTCAAGCGTCGGCGTCACCCTGCAGCCCGGTACCCCGTACCACTATCGGGTTCTTGCAGCAAGAGCTATTCGTACCGAAGATACGATCGAATGGGAACCGCCAATCGTCGCCGGCGCCGATCAGACCTTCACCACTCCAGAAGAAGAACCGACTGGCCCCACCAACCTCCGCACCCTGACCCTGAAAAAGTCAGCCGGCGGCACGGGTGGAACCGGCACCGTCTCCTCCAAACCGAAGGGGATCAACTGCGGCGCGGCCTGCACCGAAGCGGTCGCTGAGATGTATGAGAACTCGACGGTCGTGCTGAAAGCCAAGGCCTCGACCGGCTCGACGATCGCCAGCTGGACCGGCTGTGCGACCTCGACCGGCGTCGGCACCGCCGAAGGCACCTGCGAAGTGACGATGAGCGCCGCCAAAGAAGTCAAAGTCGCCTGGTCGGGCACCTCCAAAGAAATCATCAGCGCGAAACCGCTGACCTTCTCCAAGGGCGCCACTGAAGGCAAAGGCACGGTCAAGGCCTACGGGTCCCTGACCTGCGAAGCCGAATGCTCTTCGACCACGGTCCTCTACCAGGGCCCGGTCGGCGCCAAAGCGGGCAAGACGGTCACTCTCAAAGAGGTCCCCGCCTTCGGCTCCGAATTCACGGGCTGGAGCGGCTGCGAATCCGAACCGGAAGGCAACTGCGTGGTGACGATGGAAACGGCGAAGTCGGTCAGCGCCGAATTCGCCCTCAAACCGACCGCGACGCTGACCCTGAACAAGGGCGGCACTGGCTCGGGCACGGTCTCCTCCAAACCGAAGGCGATCAACTGCGGAGCCACCTGCACCACGCAGGACGCATCGGTCCCCATCGGGGAAACGATCGTCCTCAAGGCCAAGGCGTCCATGGGCATGACGCTGAGCAGCTGGTCAGGCTGTAAAGCCGAAACCGGCGTCGGCACCGCCGAAGGCACCTGCACGGTCTCGCTCTCCGGGGCAAGCGCCGTGACGGCTTCCTTCTCGGGCACCGCCAAAGCCATCGCCAACGCACAGAAACTGACTCTGACCAAGGCCGGTAGCGGCCACGGCACGGTCAAAGCGGCCGGGCTGACCTGTGAAGCGCTCTGCACCTCGACGGTCTCGCCCTACCAGGGTCCAACTACGAAACCAGGCAAGACGGCGACCCTGAAAGCCATCTCGGCTCCGGGCTCCAAAACCGTCGTCTGGAGCGGTTGCGAATCCGAACCGGAAGGCAACTGCGTGGTGACGATGGAAAGCGCAAAGAACGTCACCGCCACCTTCGACGAACTCGAATAGAAGGCGCCCGATCTGGGTTAAAGGCCCGGCGCCTACAAGGGCAAGGTCAGGGGCAAAGGCACCGTCAAAGGCCTGCTGCGTGGGGATCGGCGGTTCGGCCACCGGGCTCGCCACGAGGAGCGCTCAGCGCTCGCCGTCGAGATAGTCGAGGCGCTCGTCGTCGGGCCGCACGAGGACATCGACCGCATCCTCGGGCCGGGAGCCGCCGGGCGGGAAGGTCCGCGCCCAGACCTTGCCCGAGTCGGGATACTCGTTGATCTCCGGGGCCAGCATCGTGCTGACAATCAGCACGCACGCCGGCTGCTCGCCGCGGTTGTCGATTCGGTGTGCGCCCGTGCGCCCCGCTGGGAAGGCAACGAGGTCGCCCTCCTCGAGCTGCCGCTCACCGTCGAGCGTGCGCAGGACGGGCTGGCCGGAGACGACGACCAGCAACTCCTCGTTTGCGTGGTGGATGTGAAGCGGAAAACTGGAGGAGCCCGGTGGCAGCTCGAAGAGCGAAGCGCCGAGCCGATCTGAGCCGGCCTGTCGGCCTAGCCGGGCCCGCCGCCAGGAGAACGGAGGCCGGTCTTGCTCTTCATCCCAATGCGGCTCGAAGACGTTGGCCATGAGGCCCAGTATGCAACAGAAGCGAGCGCTCGACTCGGGTCATTTGCCGTGGGCGGTTGCGAGATCGTTCTCGCGACCGCCTAGGTTTCGCCAATGGGCTCAGGGACGTTTCGACGCTCTGGAGCCTGACGGGAATTCATCGCTGCAGTGCAATCGGCACCGGATGAACTGCAGTCTGGTCGGGCTTAGCGGCACCCGAGGAACGCGGCTTCAGAGCAGGCTCGCCTGAGGCGCCGTGTCGCGAAGAAGAGCGCCTCCCTGTCGCCGATTGTCGGAGCAACAGCAGAGATGAGACGCCTCCAGGCCAGAACGAGCAGTTCTCGTTTTGCCCTGTCAAGGCCTTCAGTCTCAACTTCGATGCCATGTGCGAAGTTAGTGTTGATCGCGTTCATACTTCGATATCGCCACGGCGGGAGCAGAGTCCGTGGAGCGTGCCAGCGAAAGGAGTTGCGTACGGGCGGCCAGTTCGATCTGTTCCGATTGGCTCAGTTCTCGGCTGGTTCGCGCGATTCGTTCTGAGGCTAGTTTCAACGCGAATCTCCTTTCCGCGTGATCGAGACTTTCGGTGATTGCAAGCTGACCCACTACTCCGACGATCGCCAGGGTCGCAGCGACCTCTCGCCAACCCAGCCGAATCCGCGTGCCGGCTGTCGCGATACGCAGCAGGGGTGCTGCGATCCAGATCGCAAGGCCCGCTGTTCCGACGGTCAGGACGAGGACGAGGTAGCGGCGTCCGAGATCGCCGATCCCTGGGTCGATCGCGCCGCGGATAGCGACGATCTCGGCGATCACTCCCGCGCTGAGAATCCCAGCGACGCTCAAGCCGAGCAGCCGCGGATTCCGAGGCGTGGGTGTTCGCTGGCGAAGCTCGAGCACAGCGCCGCCGAATAGCAGCGCCGGAATCAAAGCGACAGCCACCTGGTAGAGGGCCGCGTTCCGCTCACCGCCCACCTCGGATAGTCAACCACCCGCCGCTGGACATGCTTAGTGAGACTATTCAAAAACACTAACAACTGGTATAGGGTACGCCCGGGTGTCTCCCGAGTTCGAGCAGATTCGTTCCAAGCGGGCGTTCCTCGTGCCTCTGAGCGTCGCGGTGGCGGCCGCGATCAGTGCCTGTGGGGGGACGGAAACAACCACCCCGGCTCCGAGCGCTCCCTCGAGTCTAGAACGGGAAGAAACCAGGATCGCCCACAAACGGGAGGCAAGGGAAGGGCGCGAAGAAAAGGAAGAGCGGGAACTCGAACGAGAAATCGAAGCTGAAGAAGGCGCAGAAGAAACCGAAGGCGAACTTGAAGCTGCGCCTGCAGAATCCCCCCCGCCCTCCTCGCACTACTCCCACGGCTCGCACAGCAGCCACAGCTCTCACGCCTCGCACTCTTCGCACTACTCCGGCAGCGGCGGGTATGAAGGCGGCGGTCACTACTCGCATTCCTCTCATGCCTCTCATAGCTCCCACTACTCCTCCAGCTGACGTGGGTGGCGTGGCGCCAGAGGAACCAGTGTCCGCCGAGTTGACCTTCGACACGGCGAGTCACACGGCCGACGCGATTCAGCGGGCCGCCTACCGGTTCTGTGACCGGATCTCCATCGAGTTGGTTAGTGACGAGGCTGCGCACCGCTGCACCCTCAAGCCCGTCGGCGACGCCAGCCTTGACGCGCTGATCGGAGACTTCCGGACTGAGGTGCTCGATCAGGTTTTGCGCGAGCGGATCCGGGCCGAAACTGAGCCGATCCGCACGATGATCCTCGCCCAGGCGTTCTCGAAGACTGGCGTGGTCGACTCACGGGGCCACGCCTGAGCGTGTCCCGCTTCCGGCAGCTGGAGGACTTCCAGCCGGAGGCGGCCCATTGGGAGTTGCTGCCCTTTCGCTTCGAGCGTCTCAACGGCAAGGTCCTGGTGACCAATATGGTCGGCGAGCATCTGATTCTCGCTGCCGAGGAGTTCGATGAGGTCGCCGAGAAGCGGCTTCCGGTCGACTCGGCCCTGGTGAGAAGCTTGCGCGCCAAGCACCTCATCCGACAGGCCGGCGATCGTTCACCGGCGACCCTTCTAGCTCTCAAGACCCGTACTCGTTACCGCCGCCTGGCAGAGTCGACCGGCCTACACATCTTTGTCGTCTCGCTGCGCTGCGAGCACTCGTGTCCCTACTGTCAGGTGTCGCGCCAAAGTAGCGACAAGGAGCGATACGACATGTCGCCGGAGATGGCGGAGCGCGGCCTTGAGATGGCCTTTCGCTCGCCTTCCTCGGCGATCAAGATCGAGTTCCAGGGCGGCGAGCCGCTGCTCAACTTCGGCCTGGTCGAAGAGATCGTCCGGCGGGCGGAGCGCCGTAATCGCGAGGAGGGCAGGGACCTTGGCTTCGTCATAGCCACCAACCTGGCGCTGCTTACCGACGAGATACTCGAATTCTGCGCCCGCCACGACATCAACATCTCGACCTCGCTCGACGGGCCGGCGGATCTGCACAATAAGAATCGGCCACGCCCAGGGCGCAATAGCTGGGAGCTGGCGACCGACGGGATTCGCCGTGTGCGCGAGGCTCTTGGCGTCGACCGAATCTCGGCGCTGATGACGACGACCAAGGCAAGCCTCGACCGTGCTCGCGAGATCGTCGACTGCTACCTGGAACTGGGCCTGCACGGGATCTTCTTGCGCCCGCTCTCGCCATACGGGTTCGCGATTAAGACGAAGAACTACTCGGCCTATGACGCCGAGCGCTGGCTGGACTTCTACCGCGAGGGACTTGCCTACATCCTCGAGTTGAACCGCAAGGGGGTGATGATGACCGAGTACTTCTCTGCGGTGATCCTGAAGAAGATGCTGACCAATCGCGAACCAGGCTACGTCGACCTCACCTCCCCGGCTGGGATCGGGATAGGCGCCATCGTTTACAACTACGATGGCTCGGTCTACGCGTCTGATGAGGGCCGGATGCTCGCCGAGATGGGCGACGAGACGTTCCGTCTCGGCCATCTCGCAACCGACTCCTACGAGGAGATCATGACCTCCGAGGCACTGCTCGCCCCGCTCGAGGAGTCCTTCGCCCCGAGCGCGCCGATGTGCAGCGACTGCGCCTTCGAGCCCTTTTGTGGCTCGGATCCCGTGTATCACTATGCGACGAGCGGCGACTTCCTCGGCCGCAAGCCCGAATCGGATTTCTGCCGCCGTAACACGGCGGTCTTCAAGCACCTGCTGGGGCTGTACGAGTCCGACCCTTCGGCGCGGTCCACCTTCCTCAACTGGGCGGGCCGATGATCACCCTGCGCGGGAGGTCCGCCGCCTTCGCGCTGGAAGCGCCGCTGTCGCGCGCGGTCTGGATGCTCACCAATCGGGAGACGCTCACGCCGCAGCGTCGCGGCAGGGCGTTCCTGGTCGAAGACGGGGAAGAGCCGCCAGACGGGTTCGACCTCTACTGCGCAGTCGACCCCGAGCGTGTGCCCGTCGGCAAGCCCTGGATCGCGTTGCCACCGCTTCTCCGGCACTTGTCGGCCGGCGATGTTGTCTCCGTATCCGAGACCGGAGAGCACGTACGTGTCCTCTGGCGTCAGGAGAGTCCGGCCAACAGCGTCCTGCTGACTGAGCGCTGCGACCACTATTGCCTGATGTGCTCACAGCCACCCAAGGAGCGCGAAGACGCCTGGCTGCTCGACAACGCACGCGAGCTGATCCGCCTGTTGCCGCCCTCGACGCCGGGGATCGGTTTCACCGGCGGCGAGCCGACGATCTACGGAGACCGCCTGATTGATCTCCTGTGTCTTTGCCGGAATCTGCTTCCCGAGGCCGACGTCCACGTACTTTCCAACGGGCGGCGCTTCGCCGATTTCGGCTTCGCATCGGCCTGGGCCGGGATACGCAACCCTCGGATGATGGTCGGCATTCCAATCTATGGGGCCGAGCCCACCCTGCACGACTACGTTGTGCAGGCGGAAGGGGCTTTCGACGAGACGGTGCGCGGGATCGTCAACCTGGGCGAAGCCGGTGCGCGGACCGAGATCCGGGTCGTCATCCACAAGCAGACCGCGCCGGCGCTGCCCGAGATCGCAGAGTTCATCGCCCGAAACCTGCCGTTCGTCGACCAGGTTGCGCTGATGGGCCTGGAGATGATCGGCTTCGCTCGGGCGAACATGGAGGAGGTCTGGATCGACCCAGTCGACTATCGCGCAGAGCTGTCCGAGGCGGTTTCGCTGCTGGGGAAGCGCGGGGTCAGAACGATGATCTACAACCACCAGCTCTGCCTGATCGACCGACACCTCTGGCCCTTTGCGGTCCGTTCGATCAGCGACTGGAAGAACGAGTACCACCCGGAATGCTCGAGGTGCGGTGTCGTTGAGCGGTGCGGCGGCTTCTTCTTCTCCGCAAAATATCGTCACAGCGACCACATCACGGCGATCCCATCTGATGCGCTGACGAAGCGTGACGTCCTGCACGTATAAGAGTTGTCCGCCAGCCGAGGTACCCGGGTTGGAAATGGCAGGCGAAACCAGGCACTTCTTGCCGAGAAGTGCCTGAATCGCCGCTAATCCTCGCGTATTCCCGCCACTTCGGCGTGAAGGAGGGTGCCGCTGTCGAAATCTGAAAAGCTTTGTAAACCACGCAGTTAGAGGATTAAGCTGGCGCTCTCAGCACCTCATTTGTGGTCCAGGCGGTCCCGATTCGAATCCGGTCGTCCACCCCTCGTGGAAGTGCCTGTTAATAGGCAACTTCGCCTTCGCGAACAATCTCCAACCGCGACCTAGATTTGCCGATACGCGAGGATTAGCGGCGATTTCGGGCCTTGGCTCACTTTTCCCGCGAGCAACCGGGGCCAGAGGAGCGCACCAAGGCGCATTCTACGTGCGGCGGCGTACTCGGCTGTCAGAGGTGTTGGCTAATCCCAGGGATCCCCATCCCGCCAGTCGCAGATGAGCGTGCCGTCGAGGTCGAGGGGAAATGAGTGCTCTCGGACGAAGATGCGGCCGCGGAACCTGGGATCGTCGCGCACGCCGTCGGGTGTCAGAGTCGCGAGCGGTCCCCGCCAAGCCGTCCATCCGAGCTTGGCGTAGAAAGGCTTGGCGGCCTCACCCGAAGACAGGGCCGAAATCTCATACACATCGTCTAGTTTCGCCCCCAGGGCGTTCATCATCGTGGCGCCGTGGCCGCGTCCGCGCAAGTCGGAGTGGACGACGACGCATTCGTAGAAACCCGCTCGCAGCGCCCGCTCCCGATGCAGCAGGCGGCGCTGGATGACCGATGCGTGCCCGATCAGCTCACCTTCCTCCCAGAGGAGCGCGTGTATCCCGCCCAGGGCGTTCTCCCAGTCGTAGTTGGTGAACTCACCAGTGAACTGCTCGGCGAGAAAGGTCCGAGTGCGGGTCAGGGTCTCGCGCCCGAGAAAGGCGGTGTGCGTCAGCTGCAGATCGGCGATCTCGCAAGCCTAGTGGCGCTGCGCGCTTGCCCACGACCGAACTGTCAGCGAGAATCCCGTCGCGGAAAGGAGATTGGTGGGAGACGCACTTGCAATTGCCTTGGCGACTACTGTCCTCGGACTGATAGCGGGAGGGCTGCTGCTCGCCACCAGGGTCGTCGAATACCGCACCGCCCGCATCAAAGCCCGCGAAGCGAAGGGTGACAAGGACGGAGAGGTGAGCGGCGAGCGCGACGCGGTGGTCGCAAGAGAGGCGAAGGACACCTCGCACTCCGACTCACTGCCGATTCAGTTCAAGGGGTTCGTTAACCGCACCCGGGAACTGAGCGCGGCGGAAGAGCGCGTCTACGAGGGCGGGGAGGGGGTCCTCGTCTTCGAGGGCGACAAGGGGATCGGCAAGAGCGCCGCCGCCGTCGAGTTGGCCCACCGGCTGCAGAAGGGCGAGCCGCGGGGCACCAGAGACCTGCGGGACTACGAGTACATCTGGGTGATGGGCGGCGGCGAGCCCGATAGCGGCGTCACCCTCGCTGATATCGGTCGCGCGCTCAACGTCGCGACCGAAGACCAATCGGTCTCGGCCGGTTCCGAGGCGGTCAAGCTGGACCGGCTTCGCAGGCATCTGGCCAGGCGCAAGACGGCGCTGGTGCTCGACAGCCTCAAGCTCTCGGAGGACGACGAGTCGGACGGGATGCGGGAATTCCTCAGCGTCATCCCGGAGGGCTCCCTGGTCATCGCCGCGGCCGACAATCGGGGAGACGGTCTCGACGCGGCGCATGTGGAGCTGACCGAGTTTGGCGTCGATGATGTCGAGGCCCTCGTCGCGAAGCTGGTCGAGCGGCTCAACCTGAAGCCGGCCGAGCTGTTCGACCGCGCGCTGGCGGAGAGCCTGCACGAAATCGTGGGGGGCGATCCCCGCGCGATCACTTGGTTCATGCACGCCTACAAGCGCAGCGGCGAAAGGCTCGACCAGCGGCTCGATGCGCTGCGCTCCGGGAGGGGACTAGACCGGCTCTTCGCGCCTATCTGGCGGTCCTTGGACGGCGAAGCGAAGGCGCTGCTCGCGGCCTGCGACTGCCTTGGCGGAAGGGCGACCGCGGGCCAACTCGCGGCCGCCTGCGAGATCTCCGAGCCGGGAGCGCTGCGGACGGCCGAGGTGCTGTACGACGAGGGCCTGCTCGGCGTCGCCCACTCGGCTGGCGCTACGGCATTCGTCTGTTCGCAGGCGCTGGCGCTCTACGTCGCGGACGAGACGCCGCTCGAGGACCGGTACGAGCGCCTTCGCGCGATGGCGGGCCATTACGTGTCCGTCGTGCGGGCCGACCCCGAGAACGCGCGCGCCCTGCTGCCCGAGGTGGACACCCTGCGCGCGGTCTTCGACGGACTCAACCGCCACCGAGCCGACCGGTTCGAGGATCCGCGGGTTGAGACGGCCATCCAGGATCTCTTCAGGGCCGCCGGCGGGACCCTGCTGACCCTGGGCTTCTTTGACGACCGGCTTGCCGTGGCGACCTACGCCTACCAGAGTTCGATGCGGACCGGCAACTTCCGTCTCGCGTCGCTGGCTGGCGAGGTCCTGGCCAGCACCTACGCGCTGCGGGGCGAGTTTGAGTCGGCGAAGTCCGCCCTCCGGCACGGCGAGATCGCCGCCGAGGCATCCGGCGAAGACGCGGAGACAGCGAGGCAGATGTACAGCGCGGCCTTTCTTCGCTACCGTGAATGCGCGCCGGAAGAGGCGCTCGAGCTGATCGACGGGGCCGACGATCTGGCCCTTGCCGGCGGTGACCGCGAAGGGCTGATCGACATCCTCGATATGCGCTCCGCGGCGCACCTGTACCTCGGGGACGTCGATTCTTGCGAGGCCGACGCGCGTCGCAGCCTGGCCCTCTGCGAGGAAATCGGGTGGGAACGCGCGAAGTCCTTCCCGCTGCGCTTCCTCGCCGAGGTGGCGATCAACCGGGACGATTCGAAGGCGGCCCACAGATTCCTCGCGCGGGCCCGGGGCTTCGCGTCCAAGTACGACGACCAGCGCCAGCTCGCCCGGATCTCGCTGACGGCGGCGCGGAAGCACCTATTCGATCGAGAGCTGGACGCAGCCGAGGCGGCGGCAGCCGATGCCGTCGGCGAAGCTCAGCGCCTGGCCCTGCCGCCCGAGGAAAGAGAGGCGCTGGCGCTGGCCGACGCGGTCGGGTTGGCCCGCAGGTCGCCGACCACCCTCGACTTTTTCGTCTCGGAACGGCCGACGCGGTTTACCGATGAGCCGGTCGCGGGCGATTAGCCGCGCCGCCCACCGAGACCCACCGGCCGTCGCTCGCGCTCTCGGTCAGCGCTTCGAGGATGTAGAGGCTGCGGACGCCGTCGACGAAGGTCGGGTGGTCGATCTCTTCACCGCGAACGTGGCCGTAGATTCTTCGAAAGAGGTTGAGCAGCGCTTCCGCGTGTCCCTCCGGTTGGCCCACGGGTAGATGCGCGTGGATCCCCAGCTCGACGACCGGGGCGGTCGCCCGCTCCAGGATCCTGACGGCACCCCCCGTCTCGCGGACCGTCAGCCGGTTGGCGTCGCGGATGTCCCAGGCGGCGGTCGCCTTCTCGCCGATCACTTCGAGGGTCACGGTGTTGCCGTGGCCCGGCGCCGCCTGGCAGACGGTGGCGCTGCCCACCGCCCCGCCCGACAGACGCAGCGCCAGCACGGCGAGATCCTCGCCGGGCCCGCCGCCGGGTCGCGCGGTCCTGCTCTCGCAGAGAACCTCGACTATCTCTCTGGCGGTGACGTGTTCAACCAGGTCCCACCAGTGGATGCCGACGTCGGCGAGCGAGAGCGAGGGACCCATCTGGTCGCGCTCCAGCATCCAGTGCTCCGGCTCGATCGTCAGCAGCTCGTCGTTCAGCCAGCTGCCCGCAACGGCGACAACCTCGCCCAGCTCTCCGTTCGCGACCAGCAGGCGCAGGGTTTCTACCATCGGGTAGTAGCGGTAGCCGTAACAGACAGCGTGTACCGCGCCCGTCTCTTCGGCCAGTCGCAGCAGCGCCTCCGCGTCAGCCGCGGTGGTGCAGAGCGGCTTCTCGGCGACCACGTGCTTTCCGGCGCTCAGCGCCGTCTGGCAGATCGGCAGGTGCAGATGATTGGGCGCGCAGACATGGACCACGTGGACCTCCTCGCTGGTGGCGAGCTCCTCGGCCGAGGCGAAGGCTCGCTCGATGCCGAGCCGCAAGGCGTCGCGCTCGGTGACCGCGGGGGATTCGGAGACGATCCCCGCGATCGGGACACCGAGCCGACGCAGGGCGTCGAGGTGGAGGCTCCCGACGCCGCCGGGGCCGACGATGCCTGCCCTGCTCAACACCGGGAGGCCAATGCCTTCGCGATCGCCGTCGCAGTCCGCTCCAGCTCCAGCTCGGCCAGCTGGGGCGGTACGTCGAGGTGAACCGCGCGCGAGAGGAGGTCGAGGCTGCAGGGGCAGGAGTCGACCCCGTATTCGATCTCGCGGTGAGCCTGGGAGAAAGGATAGCCCTGCCTGTTCCAGGTGCGCTTGGCGAGGATGTCGCGCCAGCAAGCGTAGACGTGCCAATCGTGCCCTCCCTCTGTGTACAGCACCCTCGCCGGCACGCCGTCGGCCGCGAGCTCTCCGACCACCTCGCGGGCACGGGTGGGGTCCGGGGAGAAGAAGACGAGCGCGGTGCCTGCCTCGCCCGGGTCGGTGACTGACCGCAGGGGAACCTTGCCGGTTGCCTCCACGGCCTCGCGCAGCACCGCCTGATGCGCGCGCATGCGCTCGAGCAGCGAGTCAAGCCGCCCAAGCTGGACCCGTCCCAGAGCCCCGGAGATCTCGGGCATCCGCAGGTTCATCCCGGGGAACGCCACAAAGGTCTCGCGCACCTCCGGGTCCGGGTCCTGCCAGGCGGCTCCTCTCCACTCGCTCGCGGAGTCGTGGAAACACTTCGCCCGGAACAGCAGCTCAGGATCGTCGGTGGTCACCATGCCGCCCTCACCGGTAGTGATGATCTTGTGCATCTGCAGGCTGAAGGCGCCGACGTCGCCGAAGGTGCCGACCGGACGGCCGCGGTAGGAGGCGCCGGTGGCCTGCGCCGCATCCTCGATCAGCTTCAGCCCGTGTCGCCCTGCGATCTCTTGCAGCTCGTCGAGCCGAGCGGGCATCCCGCGCATGTGAACCGGCATGATTGCCCTGGTGTCCTCGGTCACCGCCTCCTCGACCGAGCAGGGGTCGAGGGTCAGGCTGTCGTCTACCTCGGCGATCACCGGGATCCCGCCGACCGCGAGCACCGCGGAGGCCGAGGCGACGAAGGTGTAGGCGGGCACGATCACCTCGTCGCCGGGGCCGATGCCGAGCGCCGCCAAGCCGACGATCAGCGCCGCCGTGCCGGAGGTAACCCCCAGCGCGTTCTCGGACCCCATGCGCTCGGCGAACTCCCGCTCGAATTCGTCGACCTCACCCATCCGATCGCCGTCGGGGTCGTCGGGTCCGTAGAACCGAATCAGACGGCGGCTGTCCAGCACCCGCATGACGGCCTCGCGCTCCTCGTCACCCAGCTCCATCCCGCCCGGGAACATCGGCGGATACCGCCACTCGGTCTTCACCGCACGACCTCCGCGATCACGTCGAAGAGGCGGTCCACTTCCTCCCGTGAGATGGCCAGGGGCGGGGTGAGTCCTACGCGCGACGTTGTGACAGCGATCAGGACCCCCCGGTTACGGCAGGCGCGGAAGACCGCCTCGCATTCTGTCCACCCCGCCACCCCGCCGCTTTCGGGCTCAACGAGGTCGAAGCCGAGCGCCAGGCCGATGCCGCGCGGTCGCGCAATTCGCAGACTGGCGTCGGCCAGCTCGCGCAGGCGCCGGGCCGCGTGGGCGCCGACGGAACGGACTTGCCCTAGGAAGCCCGGCTCGGTGACGATCTCGAGCGCTGCCCCCCCCGCCGCGCAGGCCAGCGGACCATCCCACTTCCCGCCTCCGACCGCGGGGGGATCCGGAAGGGCGCATGCCTCCCACAGCGACGAGCCGGCGCAGACTGCGCTGGCGGGGAAGCCGCCTCCCAGTCCGTTACCGAGAACGACCACGTCGGGCTCGACCCCGAAGGCTTCGCAGGCGAACGTCTCTCCGGTCCGGCCAAACCCGGTGCCCGATTCGTCGAGGATCAGCAGCCAACCGCGCTCGCGGCAGAGGTCCTGCAGCGCCGCCGCGAAGCCGCGCCGCGGCAGGAGGTTGCCAGCGGATCTCAACACCGGCTCGACTAGCACCGCACCGACGTCGTCGAGGTCCGGGCGAGACGCGATTGCTGCGATCGCGCCGGCCACCGGCTCATCGCACGCCCCGTAGTCGAGCGCGTCGTGTTCGACGCAGAGTGGAACGTCGGCTTCGCGGAGGTCGGCGTCCGGATGACGAAACGCGCCACCGAAGGTCAGGACGCCCGGTCGACCGCTCGCGGCTCGCGCCAGGCGTAGTGTTGTTGCCAGCGCCTCGGCGTCGGTTGGGGCGAGCGCGACGCGATCGACCCGCGGCGGCAGCTCGGCTGCGAGCAGCGCCAGGTAGTTGGCTAGCTCGTTCCCGCCTCTGCGACGGTGGGCTGCCGCGGCAACCGCCTCGATCCAGCGAGGGTGGCTATCGCCGATCGAGGCGACGCCGTGACCGGCAACGGCGTCGAGAACTGCCGGGCGAGGGCCGCAGGGGCCAAAGTCCGGGTCTTGTCCACAGGAGCGGGGGG
>DASSMU010000002.1:0-4373 GCA_035701465.1 Solirubrobacterales bacterium | reverse complement strand
TGGACCCACGGGCATCTGGTCGCCGCTGTGCGTGCAGCCAGCGTGACAGAGCAGGGTTCCAGGGTGCTCAACATCCAGAAACGGGCAACTCCAGATCCCCCCAGGTCGCGTTTCCGGCGAGACAAACGAGGGTTCGCAGAGGGAGGGGCGCATCAGTGAAGAGCGGCAACTTGGAGGTGACCGATCGTGCCTCGATAGCCAGATCAGGCGCACTGGGGTCGAGGTGGAAACCGTCCTCGTCTCCAAAGAGCAGCTCGGGATCTACCAGACCATCGGCAAACCTGCGAAATGCAGCCTGCCCGGCACGACGAACCTCGCCGTAGATGTCTGGATCGAAGCTGAACGCCTTGGGGCTTGTTTCGTCTCTCTGCGCCTGTCCTTCACGCTCAACACTCGACTCAGGGCCGATGGCGCTCAATCCCGCACTCTCCCCCGCATGTAGGCCGCCCCTTGGCGGATCGCTCAGCAGATGCCAAGTAGTTCTATCACTCGATGCCCAGACGATCGAGCAGATCCTTGTCGCGGCGCCAGCGGCTCCGTACTCGAACCTGGAGGTCGAGGTGAACCTTGGCCCCCAGCTCCGCTTCGAGTGAGCGGCGGGCGGCGGTGCCGATCTCGCCGACCTTGACCCCCCCCTTGCCGATCAGGATGCCCTTCTGCGACTCGGTCTCGGCCCAAACCTCGGCGACCACGGTGACCAGGCCATCCTCGCGCTCGTCGATCTCCTTGACCGAGACCTCGACCGAATGGGGGATCTCCTCGCGGGTGCGGTTGAGCACCTGCTCGCGGATCAGCTCGGCCAGCAAGAGTTCATTCGACTGATCGCTGTGGTCCGCGGCCGGATAGAGGTAGGGGCCCTCGGGGACGAGCTCGCCGAGACGCTCGATGAGTGCCTCCAGCCCCTCACCGCCGCGGGCGCTGATCGGGAACACCTCGTCGACCCCGTCCAGCTCGGCGGCCGCCGCGAGGACCGGCACCAGCTCGTTCGGACCGAGACGGTCGATCTTGTTGACGGCACAGATCGTCGGCAGCTTCGCGCCTGCGCCGAGCAGGGCGCGGGCGATGAAGCGATCCCCCGGCCCGACCCCCTCCTCGCCGTTGATCACGATCAGGGCCAGATCGGAGTCGGCCAGCTCGCGCTCGACCCGCTTCTGCATCCGCTCGGTCAGCACGTCGCGGGGGCGCTGCACGCCGGGCAGGTCGACGAGGACGAGCTGGCGCCCGGCCTCGACATCGGTGCGGATGCCCCGGATCGCCCGGCGGGTCGTCTGCGGACGCACTGAGACGATCGCCACGTGGCTGCCGACGATCGCGTTGACCAGGGTCGACTTGCCGACGTTGGGGCGGCCGGCGAGCCCGATGAAGCCCGCCCTGGTCACGCTATGCCTTCCAGCACCCGGGCCTGCAGCGCAAGCATCTCGCCATCGTCGGTCTCGTGGTCATAGCCGCAGAGGTGGAGGACGCCGTGGACAACAGCCTCGGTCACGTCAGTGCAGTGCGGCGGGCAGATCGCCACGTCGCCGAGCTCGCGCGGCCCGGCCGTCGTGCCGGCGCCGTCGACCGGGAAGGCGAGCACGTCGGTCGGGACGTCCTTGCCGCGGTGCTCGCGGTTCAACTCGCGGATTCGTTCTGCGTCGACAAACTCCACCGCGAGGTGCCCGTCGGCGACGCCGGTGGCGTCGAGCGCCGCCGCGACCGCATCGCGAAGCTCCGCCGGCACGTCGCCGAGGTCAACCCTCACCGGAGGATGCGGACTGGCGTTCCGCGTGTTCGCCGTAGGCGGCGACGATGCGCTGGACGAGCTTGTGGCGGACGACGTCCTCGCCGCCGAAGTGGACGAAGGAGATGTCCTGGACCGACTCGAGGATGTCGCGGACGACGACGAGGCCTGAGCGCTGGTCGCTGGGCAGGTCGATCTGGGTGACGTCGCCGGTGACGACCATGCGCGAGTTGAAGCCGGGCCGGGTCAGGAACATCTTCATCTGCTCGGGGCTGGTGTTCTGCGCCTCGTCGAGGATCACGAACGAGTCATTGAGGGTGCGGCCGCGCATGAAGGCGAGCGGGGCCACCTCGATCACGCCGCGCTCGAAGTAGCCGTTGACGCGGTCGGGGTCGAGCATGTCGAACAGTGCGTCGAAGAGCGGCCGCAGGTAGGGGTCAACCTTGGCCTGGATGTCGCCGGGCAGGAAGCCGAGGCGCTCCCCGGCCTCGACCGCGGGCCGGGTGAGGATGACCCGCTGCACCTTGCGTTCGGCCAGCGCCGCCGCAGCCATCGCCACCGCGAGGAAGGTCTTGCCGGTGCCGGCGGGGCCGACTCCGAAGGTGATCGTGTGGTCGCGGATCGAGTCGACGTAGCGCTTCTGGTTGAGCGTCTTCGGCGCGACCTTGGTGTTGCGGTGGCGCCAGACGACGTCGTCGAGAATCTCGGCCGGGCTCTCGTGCGCGTCGATCGCGCCGGTGACCGCTTCGATCGTCCCCGGTGCGACTTCATGGCCCTGCTCGATCAGCTCGACCAGCTCGTCGACCACGGTGGCCGCCGTCTGCACGTCGTCGGACTCGCCGTCGAGGGTGAGCACGTTGCCGCGCAGGTGGAAGTCGCAGTCGAGGTGGCCGCGCAACGCCCGCAGCACCGCGTCCTCGGACCCCGCCAGCTCGGCGGCGACGCTGTTGTCCAGGGTCAGCTGCCTACGCGCCAAGCCGCTCACGCACCGCCGCGCTGACCCGCTTACCGTCGGCGCGCCCGCCCAGCTTCGGCATCAGCGCACCCATCACCTGGCCCATCTGCTTCTGCTCGCTCGCGCCGGTCTCGGCAACAGCGGCGTCGACAAGCTTCGCCAGCTCCGCGTCGGAGAGCTGCTGAGGCAGGTAGCCCTCGATCAGCTCCGCCTCGAAATTCTCGGTCTCCGCCTGCTCTGCCCGGCCGGCCTCTGTATAGGCCTCGGCGGCTTCCAGCCGCTTCTTGCGCTCGCGCTGCAGCACCGCAACCTCGTCGCCGTCGCCGAGCTTGGCGTCCTTCTGCAGGGCATCGACGACCATCCGCAGGGCGCCCGCCCGCTCGCGGTCGCCCGCCTTCATCGCGGCGCGCACGTCTGCCTGAACCTGCTCGAGAACGGCCATCCCAGAAGGGTAGTCGGGCGCCGGGTACTCCGCGCCCCGGTCGGGGAACCGTCCCGTGGACGTTCCCCGCGTCGCGCCGGCCTACAGGCCGCTGAAGAACAGCGGGCTGGGCGTGCCCAGTTCGAGCTGGGCATACCACGCCATCTCGTCGGACGATGTGGTGCAGAGTGGTGTTAGGGACGAGGACCCAGTGAGTTTCAGCAACCCGTAGTTTGCACGCATTTCAGCGGGTTCGCCACCGACCAGCCCCATGTCAAGGCTTTCCCTCGTATACGCGCACCAGAATTTGAAGCCACCCATTTCGCAATCGAATTTGAACCCTGGATCCCCCCCGCCGCCGCTTGACATCCGCATCCGGTTGGCTTCAAGACCTTCGCTGTTTTCTTCGTTGGTGATAAACGCAACGCCGTACGGAAGGTTGATCGCTTTCGCCGCGTTGCAATGAATGGGCGTTTCTTGTAGCGGAACGCATTTCGGGAAGCTCAGGCTTGTAATTTCCCCTCCGGTGAGGGCCGTCGACACCCCTTCGAGAGATGCTTCTACGCATCGCGTTTTCCAGAGCGAAGTTTCGAAAATGACCCCTAATTCCATTGCCCACTGCGCCGAGAATTTCGTTTCCACCGGGTAGGTGTTTTCTTCCAAGCAAGGTTCTTCCTGCGCTTTGCACATCACCGCTTCGTCGCCGCGGGCGGATGAGGGGGCAACCGAGGCCAACGCCACGAGCACAAGGGCCAAGCCCAGTCCAGGCAACTTGGAAGAAGACATTGCTGCTCCTCTAATGGATGGGCCTGATGGCACAGGCAACACTTTACTCAATTTTTTTATTTCATAGCCGTGGAACACGGCGGCTCTCAGATCTCGATCCGCTCAACCTCGCCCAGGGGCATCTGTAGGAAGCGGGTTCCGAGCTCGCAGAAGGAGGCGACGTCTCCGGTGCAAAGGAAGCGGTAGGCGCCTTCCCCACCGGTATCGCGGGACAGGTCGCGGCGCTTCATGGTGCGTTGGACCGCCGCGGCAACCGCGTGGCCGCCGCTGACCAAGCGCACGTCGCGGCCGAGGATCCGCTGCAGCATCGGCGCCACCAGCGGGTAGTGGGTGCAGCCGAGGATCAGGGTGTCGACCTCGGCCCTCTGCAGCGGGGCGCAGTAGGAGCGCGCCATCCTCATCACCGCCTCGTCGAACGGGGACCCGTCCTGGATGAACGGCGCCAGGTCGGGGGCCTCGACCTCGGTCACCTCGAGCGCTCGTCCCTGAGC
>DASSMU010000001.1:0-8114 GCA_035701465.1 Solirubrobacterales bacterium | reverse complement strand
GCAGACGAGATTCGGGATGAGCTTGCAGCTCTCGGCTGGGAGGTCCGCGATGGGGCCGAGGGCGCGAAGCTCGTGCCCAAGGGCTAGATGGCTTTGCAGACGATCTATGGGAAGCAGCCCGTTGCCGAGGCGGAGCGGGGGAGGCGGCGGGTTCACCGGGTTTGGCGGGCTCCAGAGACTTCCGACGAGGAGTTGGAGCGGCTTTGCGGGTCCTCCGATCATCAGGGTGTGGTGGCCGAGGTCGATCCGTATCCGTACGTGGGCGCGAGTGAGTTGCTGCGCAAGGAGAACGCCTTGCTGGTTGCGCTGGATCAGGTTCAGGATCCGCGCAACCTCGGCGCGGTTGCGCGTTCGGCGGAGGTCGCCGGTGCGGCGGGGCTGGTCATCCCCGACCGTCGCTCCGCCGAGGTCACCGCGGTCGCATGCAAGACCTCGGCGGGTGCCGTCGAGCACCTGCGCATAGCCCGGGTGCGCAACCTGGCCGACTGGCTTGCGGAGGCCAAGGAGGGTGGGTTCTGGCTTTGGGGTGCTGACGCCGATGCCTCCCAGGCCCCCTGGGACGTCGATCTCACCGGCCCCACCGTCCTCGTCCTCGGTGGCGAGGGCAAGGGCATCCGCCCCCGCGTGGTATCGGCCTGCGACGGCCTCATAGCTTTCCCGCAGCGCGGCAGGGTGGAGTCGCTGAACGTCTCGGCGGCGGCTGCCGCGCTGCTCTTCGAGGCGCTCCGTCAGCGACCCTAGGCCGGGCGCTACTCCGGGGGCGCTTCCAGCGGAACGGTGACCGTTATTTCTGGCCGGGCGTGAGCTTGACCGCGGAGCCGGCTATCGATGTTCCGCTCAGCTTCGCCTTGATCGACCTGCCTTTGTCCAGTTCTTGTCTGGCGGCGGCGGAGAGCTTGACCTTGAGCATTGTGGAGGCGCCGTCGGCAAGACTGAACGAGGCTTTGCCGATCTGGACGGTCTTGGTTTTGCCGCCTCGCTTGATCTTGGCGGTGAGGTTGAACCCGCCCTTGCAGGCTCCGCCGGAACAGGTGATCTTGAGGGCGGCTTTTCCGTTCTTGACCCGAGCGGAGGAGGCTGCCTTGGCCTGGCCGGGAGGGGGCGGCGGGCATAGCGAGGCGTTGGTGGCGCAGGTGGGCTGTGGGTTGGCGCTGAAGGTTGCCGTGACCGTGGTGTTGCCGTTGATCGTGACGACACAGCTGGCCACGTCCGAGCAGCCGCCGCCGGAGAAGCCTGCAAAGGTCGAGCCGACCGCCGCGGAGGCGGTGAGGCTGACTTTCGTCCCCTGTTCGTAGCTGGCGGCGCAGACGCCCCCATTGCAGTTCACCGTGCCCGTGCCTGTTCCGGCAGTCGTGACAGTGAGGCTGTATTTGGGTTTGGACGAGAGGCTGAACGCGGCTTTGACGTAGGCTTCTTCGTGGATCGTGACTTCGCATTTGGTCGCGCTCGGCTGGGCGTCGCAGCCGGTCCAGCCCGAGAAGACCGAGCCGGCACTCGCACTCGCGGTGAGGACGACTTTCGTCCCTTCCAGGTATTCGGCTTCGGCTTCGGGGCAAACCGTGGCGCAGTTGATGCCGCTGGGGGAGCTGGTCACGGTGCCGGTGCCGGTGCCGCCCTTTTCGAGGACAAGGGGAAATTTTGCGATTTCGGTGAATTCGGCTTCGACGTAGGTTTCTTCGTGGATCGTGACTTCGCATTTGGTCGCGCTCGGCTGGGCGTCGCAGCCGGTCCAGCCTTCGAAGACCGAGCCGGGGCTTGCCGTTGCGGTGAGGACGACTTTCGTTCCTTCCAGGTATTCGGCTTCGTCTGTGAAGCAGGTCGGACCACAGCTGATGCCGGCCGGGGAGCTGGTCACGGTGCCTTCGCCGGTGCCGCTCTTTTCGAGCACGAGGAAGAACGATTCGACTTCATTGAATTCGGCTTCGACGTAGGTTTCTTCGTTGACCGTGACTTCGCATTTGGTCGCGCTCGGTTCCGTGTCGCAGCCGAACCAGCCCGAGAAGATTGAACCGGCCTTAGGACTTGCGGTGAGGACGATTTTCGTCCCTTCTGCGTATTCGTGTTCGGCTGTGGAGCATTCTGCGGGGCAATTGATGCCAATGGGGGAGCTGGTCACAGCGCCTTCGCCAAAGCCGGTCTTTTCGAGGACCAGGGGGAATTTCGTCGCCGAGGCAAAGGCGGGGAGCGCGAGAGCTGCAAACAGGGTTGCGGCAAGGACAAGCCCGAAGCGGGCACGAGCAGCGGAGGCTGAAGGCAGGGCATGCAGGGGCAATCCGCCCATGCACCTCCAACCTCGCCTAACCCCCCCCATACAGACCGATTCTACCGTGTTTGCCCACTTCTTCCAGCCCAATCCAGCTCGAATTGAAGTACGAACGTAAGTTCGGGGGTTGACAGAACTCCGCGCAGACGTAAACTAACGCGCCAATAAGGGTGAACCTCAGCTTGAGTCTGAGGTACCCCGGTCCATAAAGGGCGCCGCCAGGGGAGGTAAGGCGCCACGACCCTTCATTCAAGGAGAAGGATCTGTGGCTCTATCTTCGCCGACCCAGGAAATGCAACTTCCCTCAGGCCGTCTGAACGGATCTCTCAGGCCGGCTGAGACTAACCCTCAACTCGAGCTTGATGATCATTATCTGGTCGCCCTCGCCAAGGATGGGCGCGCCGATGCCTACGATGCGATCGTCCGTCGCTACCGCGGCTTCGTCCGCCTCAAGGCATCTTCCTACTTCCTGCTCGGCGGCGAGGCCGACGACCTGATCCAGGAAGGCCTGCTCGGCCTCTACAAGGCGATCCGCGACTACCGCACCGATCGCGAGTCGAGCTTCCGCAACTTCGCCGAGCTCTGCATCACCCGCCAGATCATCACCGCGGTAAAGACGGCGACCCGCAACAAGCACACGCCGCTCAACCAGTACGTCTCCTTCAGCCAGACCCCGGCCGCGGCGGGCGACTCGGACACCACCCTCGACGAGATCCTGCCCGGGCCGACCGTCCACGACCCGGTCAACCAGGTGATCGCCACCGAAGAGCTGTCGAGCCTCGTCTCCTGCCTCTCGGGCGTTTCCGGGGTCCTCTCCGATCTGGAGAGCCGCGTCCTCTCGCTCTATCTGGACGGCCACTCCTACGAGGCGACCGCCGAGCGGCTCGAGTGCGACACCAAGACCGTCGACAACGCCCTCCAGCGCGTCAAGCGCAAGGTCGCAGCCCACCTGGCCTCGCGGGAGACGCCGCTCTAGGGCAGGTCGGCGAGAACGTACTCGAGGAGCTCTTTGCCGTGATCGGAGGCGACGGCGACGTCGTCCGCCTCGATCCGGACTCGGTGTAGGGACTGCATGCGCAGGACATCGCCGTCGCAATGGCTGTTGGGGAAGACGCCCGAGTAGGAGACGCCGAGGCGCTCGAGGTGATCGGCGACAAGGGCAGTTGCCGGCGAGTCCAGGGGAAGGTCAATGTAGACGGCGTCGAGGCCGCCGCGGTGGAAGAGGTGATGGCGCTCGGCCGCGACGGCGGCCTCGAGGTCGGCCCCGGGGACGTGCACGGTGATCAGGGCCAGGTTGTGGTCGGGGTCGACCGCGACGTTCAGCTCGGTCCGCTCCGCCAGCGCCGCGTCGGTGGGAGGCTCCACAAGGGTGCCGCGCAGCTCGCACAGCTCCAGGGTCTGGCCGACGATCCGCCTGTGGCGCTCCGGCGCGTAGACGGGTCGCTCGTGGCCGTCGTTCAGCTTTGTGTAGAAGAGCGCCGCCGATTGCCGCCCGCGCCGCTGGTTCGCCGCGTCGTTGGACACCGTGGCCGGGATCCAGCCGAGCAGGAACCCGGTCTCGTGCGCCCCGAGCTCGACGTTGGCGCGCTGGCTGTACGGATGCGCCGCGGTCGCCTCGCTGTACATCCCCGCCATCCCCCGCTCGGCGGCCCAGTCCATCAGGAACTTCTTGGTCCGCGTGAAGAGGTGCTGCCCGCGCGCCGCCGGCATCGTCACGGCCTGACCGGAGTGACCGACTGCGTCGCCCGCCGCCGAAAGGCTCATCCCCTCATGACAGAGCAGCCCTCCATCCGGCGTCTCGGCAACGCAGGAGACGTAGGTCCCCGCCGCCAACCGCGACGACACCTCCCCCGCGTCATAGACCCAGCGCACGTCGTAGCTGTCTCCGTATGCAGCCCGGATCGCCTCGCTGAGGACTGCTCCCTCATCGGGCTCGAGGAATCGGAAACGAGCATCCATGCGGCGCCACGATGCCACACGGCCCGGTAGGAATCCATGTCGTTCGATGCGAGGGGATTCCAGGTCGTTGAAGTGTTCTGTCTGCGTCAACGGCTATATATTGACACGAACGTGTGTTCGTCATTGCCCAAACCTGAACTAACGAGCCATCCAGTCGATGTCGGCCATCGCGCCGAGGCGGCAATCCTGTCGGCGCTGGTGCAGCGCGGCTACCGGGTGCTTCTTCCCTTTGGTGTGAACCAACGCTACGGCTTGGTACTTGATTGCGACGGCCGGTTCCTTAAGGCACAGTGCAAGAGCGGGCGTCTTCGTCATGGAGCCATTCAGTTCAGGGCCCTCAGCACCCAGTCGAATATGACGCGAACTCGCACACGAGGCTACGTTGGTGAGGTTGATCTCTTTATCGTCTATTGCGCCGGTACGCAAAGGGTCTATGTAGTCCCGGCAGACGAGGTGCCGGCTACCTCCATGTATCTTCGCGTCGACCCCCCGCGCAATAGACAGGGTAAGCGCGTACGCTGGGCAAAAGATTACGAGCTGCCCGCCTAGCTTAATTGGTAAAGCACTCGACTTGTAATCGAGAGAGTTCCGGTTCGATCCCGGAGGCGGGCTCTGGGTAAATCAGCCGTCTTTGTCAGTGCCACCGAGCACCCGAGCCTTCTCGGCTGCCAGCTCCTCGTCGCTGAGGACACCCTTTTCATGAAGAGTGGCGAGACGTTCGAGGCGGGCCAAGCGGGCGTCATCTTCGTTGGCTGGAAGGGTCGCTGTGGGCGCCTCGCTCGCATCGGCCGGCTTGCGCTTCTCGGGCAGTCGCAGCTTCGCGGCCTGCTCACCGAGGTTGGCGTCCTTGACGGCGCCGACGACACGGTCCTTGGTGCGGCCGACGAAGTCGCCGTAGCTGGCGTCGGGGAATTCCTCTGCGGCCTGTTTGCGCAGCTCATGGATGCCGAAGGCGGCCATGCCGGCTATCACGAGGGTGGTGAGGAAGGAGCGCAGGTTCTGGGTCGGGGCCTGAATGAAGTAGATGCCGACCACGACCGCGAGCGTCGAGTAGGCGTATGCGGCGTGCTCGCTGAGGACTGGCGCCAGGAACTTGCGGGTCGAACGGGCCGAGCCGGTCGGCGAGGCGAGCCAGCCGGCGATGCCGAAGAGCACGCCGATGACGATCACGGTGGTGGCGATGCTGGTCATCAGCGAGGTCCCGATCGACCAGGCTTCTTCGGCTGCGGGCTTGACGTTGTCTTCGCTGACCAGCTGGCCGACGACGATCCCGCCCGCCACCTCCCGGAAGACGATCACGGCAAAGCCGGCAGCGACGAGCCCGATTCCGGAATACAGCACAGTCACCCATCGTCCATCGCGGGTGAGATAGATGGCGAGGCCGAAGCAGAACAGGGTGAGCAGCGAGAGGATCAACGCCAGGCCCTTGATAGCGACGACGATGTCCTGGGCGGTCTTCAGCTGATCCGAGCGCAGGATCGTGACCTGGCCCGCGTCGGCAGGCAGCTTTTCGGCGAGGTTCTGGCCGATTCCCACCTGACTGGCGAGGTTGGTGACGAGGCTGCCGAGGTTGAGGCTGACCGTGCCTTCTTCGGTCGAGACCGAGCCTTCTTTTTCTTCGAGGACGGCGAGGAGCTGTTCGTGGGTCGATCTGTTGGCGCTCCTCCAGAGTTCCTGCGCGGTAGTGCTCTGCAGCACCTGGTCGGCGCCGTCGCCCGCCACCTGGCGCAGGCCGCCGGCGACCGGACCGGCGAGTTTTTTGGTCTCGCCCGGCAGGATGTCGCTGAGTTCTTCTTCGACGTCGACGTTTTCGTAGAGCTGGTCGACCAGGTAGGTGCCGACTGCTTCGCGGATCTTGTCGTTCTGGATCAGGCGGCCGCTGGTATCGACCCAGTCGTTGGTGTTGAGTGCCTGGCGCTCGGTCCAGATCGCGAAGACGCTGAGGAAGGCCAGCAGCGATCCGAGCACGACCAGGACTCTGACCAGGCGTCGGCGTCCACGGCTCATGCTCGGATGCTATACGTGATGTCGTGAGATTGGAGGGAATTCACCACATCACCGCGATCACGGCCGATGCGCAGAGCAACGTCGACTTCTACGCGGGGGTGCTCGGTATGCGCCTGGTCAAGAAGACCGTCAACCAGGACAACCCGACCGTCTACCACCTCTTCTTCGCCGACGAGAAGGGCAGCGCCGGCTCCGACCTGACCTTCTTCGAGTTCCCCGGCGTGCCGCCGGGGATGGCGGGGGCCGGAGACGTGCACCGGATCGTCTGGCGCGTCGGCTCGCACGAGTCGCTCGACTTCTGGGAGGAGCGGCTCGGCGCCAACGGGATCGAGTCCGAGCGCGCCGGGGGAGGGCTGCGTTTCGCCGATCCGGAGGGCCTCGCCCACGAGCTGGCCGTGGTCGAGGTCGACGACGAGCCGCTGATCGCCGACCACCCCGAAGTCCCCGCCGACCTCGCCCTGCGGGGCTTCCACGCCGTTTGCGCCTACAGCGGCGCTCCCGAGGCGAGTCGGGCGCTGCTCGAGGCGCTCGAGTTCGAGCTCGTCGACGAGGGCAGCTGGGAAGCGCGCGGGTCCAGCCGCGGCGGTCTCTACGTCTACGAAGCCCCGCCCGAGCAGCGCTCGCGTCAGGGTGCGGGCAGCGTCCACCACGTCGCCTGGGCCTCGACCGTGGACGATCACGAGGCATGGCGCGAGCGGGCGATCTCGGCCGGGGCGCAGGCGACACCGGTGATCGACCGCTTCTACTTCCGCTCGATCTACTTCCGCGAGCCGAGCGGGGTGCTGTTCGAGATCGCCACGCTGGGCCCGGGGTTCACCGTCGACGAGCCGCTCGAGCACCTCGGCGAGAAGCTCTCGCTGCCCCCCGACTACGAGCACCTGCGGGCCGAGGTGGAACCAAACCTGCGACCGGTGGTCAACCCGCGTACGGTCTCGGCCGGGTGAGCGGCGACTTCACCTGGCGCGACGCCGGCCGCGTCGTCGTCTTTCGCGAGGGTGGAGTGGGCGACGCAGCCGGGCTGCTTGCCGAGAACGGCATGCAGCCGTTCGAGCTGCTGACGACGCAGAGGCACATGGACGCCGCAGCCGATCTGGCGAGCGCCGCGGCCGCGGCGCATGAATTGCCGCCAGCTGACCCAGCTACCGCCGTGCCGGCGACGGCCGCGGCAATGCTCGACTCGGTCCGCTCACTGAACCTCGTCGCCCTCGGCGGCGGTCGCGTGGTCGACACGGCGAAGGCGATCGCCTCAGTCACCGGCGCCCGCGTCGCCGCGATCCCGACGACGATGTCGGGGGCGGAGATGACCGGCATCCACCGCCTGCCGGCAGGCGCCGAGAACCGGGTTCGTGCCATGACCCGCCCCGCACTCGTGATCGCGGACCCAACGGCGATGACCAGTGCCCCCGAGCCCGAGCTACGTGCCAGCTCGATGAACGCCCTGGCCCACGGCGCCGACTCCCTCTACACCCCCTTCGCCAATCCGGTTTCCGAAATGACCGCCCTGCGCGGAGCCGAACTGATCGCCACCGCCCTCGACGAAGGCCCGGCCGCCCGCAACCGCGCCAACCTCGCCCTCGGCTCGATCCTCTGCGGCTACGCAATCGACTCCGGCGCCTTCGCCCTGCACCACGTCATCTGCCAAACCCTGGTCCGCATCTGCGGCACCCCCCACGCCCCCACCAACGCAGCGATCCTCCCAAGAGCAATGGCCTTCATGGCCCCCCGGGCCCCCGACGGCCTAAGATGAACTGACTCCAAGTTCCCCCGACACTTTTGGGGGATCGATAGCCCTTCGAAGCGAGACAGCCCCCGACCTAGCTGGGTCGGGGGCTGTCTGCGCTGCGACTCAGGCTCCTGGCTTCACGCCAATGAAGTTCAGAAAGGG